>JBHHWB010000044.1:0-28165 GCA_046756305.1 Gemmatimonadota bacterium | reverse complement strand
GATGGATCCGGAGATCAACTGGTCCGGCTCCAGCAGCAACTTCGGTGTCACTGAATTCCTCACCCAGCCGCCGCTCCGCTACTGGACGGTTCGGTTCAACCTTGGCTTCTAAGTGAGGATCGCGACCATGAGCATAAGAATGCACAAGCACACCAAGAAAGCAGTCGCGGTTCTGGCCGGGTTCTTCCTGGTGACGACGGCGGCCTGCAATACCGACGAGCTTCTCGAGGTCGATCGCCCCGACCTCGTGATTCCCGAAAACATTCAGGGCGCGAAAGGCGCGGAACTCTACTGGGCCGGTGCGCTGGGCCAGTTCGCCGGAGCCTACAGCTCGGGCGGCGGAGGGCAGGCCGTATATTCCGGTATGCTCGCTGATGAGTTCCACCTCTCGGGGACGTTCCCCACGCGAAATCAGGTGGACCGCCGCGAGATCGACGAACGTAACGGAACGATGCTGGGGCAGTACCGCTCTCTGCATCAGGCGCGCGTGGGTTTGAAGAACGCGGCGGAGTTTCTCCAGGCGGACCTTCCCGGAGATCCCCGGATCGCCGAGATGATGAGCCTGGAGGCCTACACTTACGTGTTCTTCGCCGAGAACTACTGCTCCGGCGTGCCCTTCGGGGACACGCCTCCGGACGGTGCTCTCGTGCAGGGCACGCCCACGACCACGGCCGAGATGCTGAGCACGGCCGCGGCCAAGTTCGATGCTGCTGCGGCCGCCACGGGGGGCTCGGCGGATCAGCAGTATCTGGCCGCTGTGGGTAAAGCGCGGGTACTCCTCAACCAGGGGCAGTACTCCAGCGCCGCTTCGGCGGTGGCGTCGGTGCCCACGGACTGGCAGTACCTGGTTCGCAGCAAGGGCGGCGGCGACTTCGGTCAGCGCAACGCCATCTATGAGCTGAACAGCTCCCAGCGCCGGTGGTCCCTCTCCGATGGAGAGGGCGGCAACGGGATCCTCTTCCGTACGAACACCGATGCCCGGGTGCCGTGGTTCCACACGCCCGGGAAGAAGGGATTCGACGAGGAGACGGATCTCTACGAGCAGACCAAGTACGACTCGTGGGATTCGGACACGCCGTTGGCTTCGGGCATCGAAGCCCGTCTCATCGAAGCCGAGGCGCAGCTCAACTCGGGTGACGCGGCGGGCATGATCGCTACGCTGAACGCGCTGCGGGCCACCATGGGTCTGGCGGATCTCGCCGACCCCGGGAGCGAGAGCGCCCGGGTCGATCTCCTCTTCGAGGAGCGGGCTCGCTGGCTCTTCGGGACGTCTCACCGTCTCGGGGACATGCGGCGCCTGGTCCGGCAGTACGGACGGAGCGCCGACTCGGTCTTCCCCACGGGGGATTACTTCAAGGGCGGGACGTACGGCCCGGACGTGAACTTCCCGATTCCGTTCGAAGAGAACGAGAACGAGAACTACCGGGATGCCGGCGGGAAGTGCATCGACCGGAGCGCCTGACGGAGATCCGGAGATAGCGTCGGCGCGCAGGCGCCGGTGAGGAAGAAAGGAGGGGCGTGCCGCATGAGCGGCGCGCCCCTCTTCGTTGGCGCCTGGAGCCCGCGCAGGTTGGAGCATCCAGAGGTCGAGACGGCGGTGCCGCCTGTCCTACCCTGATGTCTTGGTGGTGATGATGATCACCCCGTCTCCGGCGTTGGTCCCGTAATACGTGGTGGCGTCAATGCCGCTGAGGATACGGATCTCCTCGATGTTCCTGGCGGGAATCTCCTCCAGGATGCGGATGTCCACGATGCGCACGTTGTCCATGACGATAAGCATCTGGTCGATGAGCTCGACGCTGGACGCGCCGCGGCGGCGGATCCCCCTCGGTACGCCTGTGCCGGATTCGTCGAACTGGGCGAAGTTCACGGTGAGGCGCAGGGCGTCCCAAACGGTCTGAGCACCCGATTTCGCGATCTCCTCGGCGGTGATAATCGTGCCCTTGCTGCGGTCCGATTCGGTGAGGGGCCGCGGGCGGATGGCGCACGCCGCCATGACGGCGACGCCTCCCCACATTGCCATGTTACGAATCAGGACCGGTCGCATCGGTGGGCTACTCCTCGTCGCTGAGGATGCGCTTGATCTCGCGGCGCACGTCCCGGAGGTGAATGCGCGTCAGGGCGTCCGAGGAACGGGGAATGGCCTTCCTGGCCAGGGTATCGATGTCCTCCAGCTCCGCCCTGAGCACGCCGCGCACATCGGAGGTCCACGGGGGCACCGCCGGGTTGAAGCGCCGCTTCAGATCCTCTTCCGTAGGATGCAGCCTCCGGTCCACCGACGCCAGGAAGGCGCGCTGAACGTTGCGACGGTAGGTGTCGACCCGCACGCGCCGATGGGACAGCTCGCCCCAGATCCCGGCCCGGAGATCGTTCATGAGATCGGCGATGGTGTACACTTCGCTCGGATCGTCGGCCAGGGCCTCGAACTCGATGAGGCGCTGAAGCCGCGGCTGGCTGAGAAGGTTGTCCAGCACCCGTGCCTGCTGCACCCGGAAGCGCTCCACCACGCCTTCGGTCTCCATGCGGCGCAGGATGCCCTCATCGAGGAACATCTTCGGTACCTGGAACGCGGTCCGATTCAGGTACTCCAGGGCTTCGTGCTGACGCGCCTTCTCCAGGGGCCAGAACCGCTTTCCGGTGCCGTATTTCTCGTGAGTGTAGGCGCCGCCGACGATGGCGGCCACATGTCCCATGTAGCGGCCCCATTGTCCCACCGCCTGACGGTAGAGTGTTTTCAACTCGTCGTAGCTCTTTCCCGGTTCTTCCGCCGCGGGCAGGATCATGTCCATGACCCGGGCCAGGTTCATCATCCCGTACGTGGTGGACTTCACCGCGTCGGCGTCGCCTACGGCCTCGGTGAGATTCTCCGGGTCGCCTTCGGCGTCGGGCGTGCTGAAGCGGAACCAGGGGACGGTGTCCTGCTGACGGGCCCAGGCGTCGAGGGTCGAGACCTCGTCATCGGGGGATTTCGCGCCGGGAATGGGAGCATAGCCCCAGTGCACGGCGAAGCGGTCGTAGGGACCCACCTTGGGGATCAGGTATTCGAGGGGGATGCTGTCCTCGGGCTGGGCCACGTAGTTGAAGCGCGAGTAGTCCATGAGGGTGGCCACATGACTTCCGCCCATGCGCTCCAGGAAGGTACGGCTCCGCACCGAATCGGCCGGGTACATGGCCGAGGCCTTCATGTTGTGGGGAAAGCCGATGGAGTGGCCGATCTCGTGGGTCACCACGTACTCCACCAGCCGCCCCATGAGGGAGTCGGGGAGGGGCAGCGACCGGGCGCGAGGATCCAGGGGGCCGACCTGGGTGAAGTACCAGTTCTTCTGCAGCTCCATGATGTTGTGGTACATGTTGACCTCGCCCTTGAGGATCTCCCCCGAGCGCGGGTCCACCACCTGCCCGCCGGTGGCGTTGGCCACGGTGGACGGGCGCCAGTAAATGACCGACTTCCTGGCGTCAAAGAGAGAGAACTCGGGATCTTCTTCCGGAGTGGGCGCGATCCTGCCGAAGATAGCGTTGCTGAATCCCGCGTCTTCGAACGCCGTCTGCCAGGCGTTGACGCCCTTGACAATCCAGGGCTTGAGCCAGTCAGGGGTGGCGGGATCGATCCAGTAGACGATGGGCTCCACCGGGTCGGAAACGGCGGCGTCGGGATCCTTCTTCTGCAGACGGAAGCGGTGGATGAAGCGGATCTGCTCCAGGCGCCGGTCCGGGCGGGAGAAGTCCCACGAGCGGCTCGAGATGAAGCCCACACGATCATCGTGCCACCGGGGCATCATGGGCTGGTCGGGAAGGAGGAGCATGCTGAAGTGCACCCGGGCGGTCTGAGAGCGGGGCCGCGGCCTGGGGGCCCCCGGAAAGGTGGGCCGGGCAGAGGCTCCCGAGGGTCGGGACTGTCCCGACTGAGTCACCTCCACGTCCACGTTGCGGGGGAACGCCCACGTCCGCTCCACCCAGCTCTTGCTCTTACTTATCCCTTCCACGGGGCGGAGTTCGGGGATGTTGGAGATGAAGAGGTCGCTCACATCCACCACCGCGGCGCTGTCGGGTCCGTAGGCCTCCACGTCGAAGGTCCCGAGGACGGGCCCCTTCCGGAATCCCTTCACCTGGCGCCAGACGGCGTCGGCGGAGTCGGCGATGACTTCGTACCGCTTCTCCCGCAGCACCACCTTGTCTCCCTGTCGCTCCCACTGGACGATGAGACGGGCGCCTCCCCCGAAAAACCCGCCGGGGCTCTGCAGGGTGGACTCCACCGGCCGCCCGATGAGGAGCATCTCCCGCATCAGTGCGTCTGCGGGAATCTCAAAGAAGAGATCTTCTCCTACGCGGTGCACCTTGAAGAGTCCTTCCTGGGTCACGGCCTCTTCCGTGATCACCTTGCCGTACTCCTTGGGGCCCTTCTTCGCTCCGGATCGGGCCTGGCCGGAGGATGCGGGACCCGAGTCGCCTCCGCGAGCTCCTCCCCGAGCCTGAGGGGTGGGTGCCGGAGGGGGGCCGCTTGAGGCACCTCCACATCCTTGTAGGGGAAGGGAGACGAAGACGAGGAAGGTCAGAAGACGCAGGGGCTGCTTCATGGTGCGGTACCTGGAGAATCGGTGAAGGGCGGCGCGGACCGAAACGCCGACCGGGTCGCAGTGGGAGGGGTCACGGTACGTCGGCCCATGGAATCGGACAAGCATATGAGCATGATCTCGTCATGAGGATGGCGCAGATCTAGATTGGCTGGGACGTCCCCACACTTCCGACGCACGACATCAGGTGATCCTTCTACGTCTACGGAGCACAGCGCTGCTCGCTTACCTGGCTCTGGCCGCATGCGCCGGCGACTCGGTTTCGCCGCCCACCGCCCGGGAGGTGCGGGTCAGGCCGGATGTGGTGCTCCTGGTGGGCGTCGGCGACACCGTCACGCTTTTCGCGTCCGCCATCGACGGCGACGGCCGACTCATCCCTGCGGCCTCGGTGACGTGGAGCGTCGCCGACCCTACGGTGGCGTCGGTGGACGGTACGGGTCATGTGACGGCAATGAGAGCCGGGGCCACAGAGGTCCGCGCAACCTGGGAGGGCGTGACGGGAGAAGCCTCGGTAGAGGTCTACGTGCCGCCGGAGGTGGAGGTCTACCGCCCGGGCACGTCCTATCTGGGCCGCAAGGGCTACGTGGAATACATCCCGGGAAGGCTTCCTGTGGTGATCTCCGCGCCCCACGGGGGCGACCTGGCGCCGGAGGAGATTCCTGACCGGAGCTACGGCACCCTCACCACGGACCGGAATACACGGGAGGTGCTCCTGGCAGTGCGGGAAGCCTTCCTCGAAGGCACGGGGTACGCGCCGCACGTGATCATCTCCCACTTGCAGCGTCGCAAGCTGGATCCCAACCGGGAGATCGAAGAAGCCGCTCAGGGAAATGTCTTCGCCGAACAGGCGTGGCGGGAGTTCCAGGGGTTCATCGACACCGCGGAGGCTGCGGTGGCCGACTCCTTCAGTACGGGCCTGTATATGGACCTCCACGGCCACGGCCACACGATTCAGCGTGTGGAGCTGGGCTACCTCCTCTCCGCGGCCGATCTCAACCAGAACGACGAGACGCTGAACGCCGCCACCTACCGCGACGAGAGCAGCATCCGGCGCCTGGCCGTGACCTCGGCGCTTCCCTTTTCCCAGCTCCTGCGCGGACCGAAGAGCCTGGGGGGATATCTGGTGCAAGTGGGAGTCCGGGTCATTCCCGGGCCCACCGAGCCCTCGCCCGGGGAAAACGCGTATTTCTCGGGCGGCTACAACACCGCCCGGCACGGCTCCAGAGACGGGGGCCTTCTGGATGGCATCCAGGTGGAGTTGAACTATGACGGAATCCGCGACAGCGAAGAAAATCGGCGGGCCTTCGCCGAGGTGTTCGCCGACGCGGTGGAGCGCTTCGTGCGCGCACACCACGGCTTCTGGTTTCCCTTCGGAGGGGGTGGGGCATGACCGCTTCCGTCGAGGCGTCGGGGAGGACCATCCGGGCCACCACCCTCTTCCAGCACTACTACACCCCGGAGCAGCTCGAAACGCTGGACCGGCGGCAACGCGGACCTCTCCTCATCCCTTTTCCGGATGTACGCCGCCGAGGGCGGCGAAAAGGTTCTGAGCGCCGTGGGCATGAAACTGCCGCCCGGGCGGCAGCCGCCCTCTCTGCGGAAGGCGAAAGCTGATGCGGGAGATCAGCCTCCTCGGCCTCTGCGACCCCGGACGGGGTTCTTGCCCTGGCGGGCGCTGAGGTCGATCTCGAAGGTCTCGCCGTTGACGACGGCCGTTGCGGTGGAGTCGCCGTCGAAGGTGATGGTTACATCCACCTCACGGGTGAAATCGCCGTTGGGGCCGCCCACCACCGTAACGGTCATGGTGCGGTGGATGGTCCCGGAAAGGGGATAGGGAGAGTCGGATCCGGGGACGGGAACCACCACGTCCGTCCGGGTCACGGTTCCCTCCATGTCATAGGTGTGCTCGGTGCCGTCGTCGAGGTGGCGGCTCCGGCTCACCGTTTCCTCACCCGTTCCGTTGAAGGTGCGTGTGGTCTCCTCACCTTCCAGGCCTGTGATGGTCATGTCGCGGGAGCGTTCCACGCTGGCGGTCCAGGTGCCCCGGCTCACTTCACCGCTCACTTCCATGGTGAAGTGGATGGTAGCGGTGGTCAGGGGGTCATAGGCGTCCTGCTCGTTTCCCGCCGCGTCGAAAAAGCTCACTTCCCGGGTGCCCGAGAACCGCCGCCCGATGCCCCGTTGGCCGCCGGGGCGGCCAGGGGCGGCGTTTCCGCTTCCCCGCTCCGGCGCGCCCGCGACACCGAACCCGAAGGGCTGGGTCATGAGCTTCACATCGGCGATGACGGCGTCGGCCGCCACCAGGGCCACGTCGGCCAGAAGGGTGTCGTCCACCGCTTCCGGCGCTGTCGTCTCCTGGCACGCGGCCGCAGTAAGGAGCACCGACAGGACCGCAAAACGGCTCAGGTTGCTTCTCATCATCATTCCTCCACCTCACAATTCGGGATCGGTCACCATCCTCCGACCCATGTAGACGCTGGAACCGGCGGATCGTTAAGGCCGGGCCGGGCCGTAGGGCTGCGCACCGCATGGCTCCGGTTCCGCGGGTGAATCCTTTTTCCTCCAATCTGGATCTTCCCTTAGTAGAGGGCCAAGAGTCTCATTGCTTGCGACAACCAGCTTCAACAAGGAGAATACCATGGCTTCCAAGATTTTCCCCAAGAACGAGCACAAAGTGGAACGCGTCATCCGCGTGATCCTGGGTCTGGCCATCCTGAGCCTGGTCTTCGTCGGTCCCAAGAGCAACTGGGGCTGGCTCGGGCTCATTCCCCTGGCCACCGGCCTCCTGGGAAGCTGCCCGCTCTACACACTCCTGGGGATCAGCACGTGTCCCGTGCATGACGCCGGCTGAAGACGCCGATCTTCTGAGGGCCGCCGCGGACGGAGACGCCCAGGCGTTCCAGCTCTTCGTTCAACGGCATGAAAAGGGAGTATACCGCCTCCTCCGGGCCATGGCTCCGGAGGAGGCGGACGCCGAGGACGCATTCCAGGACACTTTCCTGGCGGCGTGGAAGAATGCCGGCTCCTTCCGCGGGGACGGATCAGCGCGCAGCTGGATCCTCACCATCGCCCGCAACGCCTTTCTGAAAGCACAGCGACGGAGGTCGGGGGAGCCTGCTTCCTATGAGCCGTTGGAAGACCTGGGCCTTCAGGCGGGGTGGGGCGCTTCGCCCGATCCCCTGGACGGCCTGGTGCGGCGCGACCTCCTGCGGCGAGCCCTCGATTCACTTCAACCTGAGGACAGAGCGATCCTCGTGCTACGCGAGCTGGAGGGTTTTTCGGGCGAAGAAGTAGCGGACATGCTGGGGATCTCTCTGGCCGCGATGAAAAGCAGGCTGCACCGCGCACGCCTGAGGCTGATGGCGGCGGTGCGGAAGGAATCTCATGTCTGAACTCGATAGAGTGGTGGCCGGAATCTCCTGCCGCGAGGTCCTGGAGAATCTTTCCGCCTACGTGGATGGCGAACTCCCCGCCGCCCAGGTGGAGCGCATCGAAGCGCATCTGCAGGAATGCGACCGATGCGAGCGGTTTGGCGGACGATTCGCTCAGGTCATCGGGACGCTGCGCCGGGAGCTTTCCCAGGCGCCTCCGGTGGACCCGAACGCCAGGACTCGGCTGCGGGACCGCCTCAGCGGGGTGTGACCCCGTCCGTCGTGAGAGGGGTCGTCGCTTCCGCGATGGAGTCGGCGAGGGAGAGGTGAACCGGGGTGCGGAATACGCCTCGGTCGCTCATGCGTACGATGTTGGGCGCCATGTACGGGGGCCGCACGAACACCTCGCTGCCCACCAGGTCGCCGGGGCGGAAGGTGTGCTCCACGACCGCAAAGGAGAGCGCGTCCTGGTTCGCCGGGATCAGGAAATCGAAGAAGGCGGCGGGATCGGGCGTCCCCCAGTGGTCTATCAGCAAGGGCGTCTGCACCGCCGCTCCACGTCGTCCCTGCTCGGGTAGCGGACGCCCGTTCACGGCGACCAGGAGGGGCGTCTCCTCCTCGGGGAGACGAAGGAGGATCCGTTCGGCCCCGATGCGGGAACGGACCGCCACCCGGATGAGGCGCCCTTTCTCAGCGAGGCTGTCCAGCGCCAGGGAAACCTCCGGCCCGGGCGCGTCCACAGAGGGCGCGGGCGCCACGGCGTATCGCCGACCCCGGGTCATGAAGGGCTCCAGTGTGCGTTCCTCCGCGAACTGGGTTGCGGTGCGGGCCTCGGCCCAGGCCCGCGTCGCTTCGAAGGAGGGGGTACTCCGATCCGGCGAGGTGGCCCACAAGGACTCTCCGCTCCCTCGATCCATGACGTAGAGGAGGGTGGTGGGTAGAGGGGCGTCGGGGGATGGCCGGGCCGCCCTGATTCCCAGGGCGAGAAAGGCCCCGGCGGCGAGGACACCCGCCAGGGGGGGCCACCACCGGTTGGGTTCGCCTACCGCGTCCAGCGCGGGAAGAGTGAGCATGGTGAGGACGGCCAGAAGGAGGCCGATCCAGGGGGCCATGGAAAAGGTCATGCCCAGCCAGAGGAACTCCACCAAAAAGACCAGGAACGCCAGGACCGGAAAGGCCAGGGCGAGAAGGATGAGCCAACGCAGGGGGCCCGGGCGGGCACGCGGGCCCACGCCAGCCGCCACGGCCGCCGCGGCCAGAGTGGCCAGGACGGGCCACTGAAGGTCCATGGCGCCCATGGGAACGGCGAAGGAGGCGCCCAGGGCCGCCAGAAGGGGAAGAAGCGTCGCTCCCAGGGTGAGGACCCCGAGCCCGTACCAGCGTCGTGCGATGCCGAAGAGGAGGGTCACGACGGCGAAGGCGCCTGCGGCCAGCGTAAGTACGTACCACCCCTCATGGTGCATGAGGCTCCCGTGGAGCGCTCCGATTTCCGGGTGGAAGCGGGGGAGCCATGCCCTCAGTCCGTATCCCATGCCCCAGGTGAGGGCCGAGGCCAGAATGGAGAGGCCGGCACCCACCACGATTCCGCCCACGCTGCCTCCGCTGCGCCGCACCAGGAGGAAGACGCCGAGGCCGACCGCCAGGAGAAGGGCAGCCAGGGGCAGGATCCATACGCTGTCATAGACCACGAGCCCCACGAACGGCAGGCGGAAATAGACGACGTCGGGGGCAAGGGGAGCGCGCAGGTCCTCTCCTTTAAGTGCACGGAGCATGGCCATGACGTGAAGCCCGTGGTGCTGCAGCGTGGCCTCCGACACACGCTCGGGCGTGTCGAACGCCTGGTGATACAGGTGGGCCCGCCCGATGGCCGCGTAGTTGAGCCCCTGCTTTCCGGCGCCCTTCAGCGGCGTGAAATCGGTGTCATTGGGCATCCGCTTGTAGATTTCGTACCCGAGCGAGTTGGCCGTGGGGGCGGGGTCGAATGCTTGGAAACGACGGATGATCCAGCCGTTGCGGGCTCCGGTTTCGAACATGAGGGAAGGCCCGCCGCCGCCGCGCATCTCCACCGACAACACCACCTGCACGTCCTCGAGCCAGGGATGCTGCTCCACGAAGGCTCGGGCGCCCAGCAGGCCCAGCTCTTCTCCGTCCGTGATGAGGACGATGAGGTCGTTCTTCGCCGGAGGGCCTGCCAGGAAGGCGCGCAGAGCTTCGAGGATGGCCACGACCCCCATCCCATCGTCTCCGGCGGCGTGAGAGATCCCCCGCCCGTCATAGTGGGCCGTGAGGAGGATGGCTCCGGTGGAGGCCGTGCCGGGGATGCGGGCCACGATGTTGCGCAGGGTGGCTGCGCGGACCTGATTTCCGCCCCGGATCATCGCGGTGGCGGTCTGGACCGTAGGCTCCAGGCCCATGGAGCGGAGCTGCTCCAGGACGAAGGCGCGCACGCGATCATGCTCCGGCGAACCGGGCGGGTGAGGCCTGCGGGCGATCTCAACGAGGTGGGTCATGGCCCGCGCCGACGAAAAGGCCGTGTCGGGAGCGTTGGCGGGGGCGGGGGAAGGGGTGGCCCACCACCCGGTGGACACCGTCGTCATGGCCAGGAGTGCGCCGAGGGTGAGCACGCCGCGCAGACCCCTCAGGGGAGCCGGGCCGGGAGGCGGGGCCGAGGCGGGCTGCGACGAAGCGGAACTTCCGCCGGGAGGGGCGTCGCCGCCGGGGGCGCCACCACCCGAAGGTGCCGCACCTTCGCCCACCGGCCCACCACCGCCGGTCTGCGAACCTCCCTTGCCGCCGCCCGGCGAACTGCCTTCGCTCCCCTTCCCGCCACCGGAGCTCTCCTGGGCCCGCTCAGCTTCAAAGGCGCGAATGTCCTCTTCGGTGATTCCCAGCTCTTCGTCGGAGGGTAGGTCGGGGATGTCGTAGTCGCTCATGGTCGGTACCCTGCCAGCACGTGTACCACGGAGTCCAGGGTCCGGCGCACCGTACGCGCCGGCAGGCCCGAACCGTTGGAGAGGATGGAGAAGAGGATCTCCCTTCCGGTGCGGTGGATGAGATAGCCGGAGAGGGAGTTGACGTGGGTGATGGTTCCGGTCTTGGCGAAGAGCGCGCCCTGGAGTCCGGGGAGGCGGCGCTCCAGCGTCGAATCCTCCTCCCCCGGTTCGGCGAGGGCCTCCCGGAAGGGCCGGGCGTTGGGACCTCCTTCCATGAAGTGGAGGATGCGCACGATGGCCCGCGGTGTTACCAGGTTGTAGGCCGAAAGACCCGACCCGTCCCGAATGGCCAGGTCCAGCGAGTCGACCCCCACGCTGTCCACCAGGAAGTCCCGGACGACGCGGATCCCTTCGTCCCAACCGCCCCGCTCTCCCCGCTCGGCCCCCAGGGTGCGAATGAGCTGTTCAGCGATCCAGTTCTGGCTCGGCTCCAGAATTCCGGCCACGATGTCGGTCAGGGGCGGGGAGGGGAGTCCGGCCAGGCGGCGAGCGTCGGGACATTCGGGGATTTTCCCCGAACGGCAGGTGCCCAGAGGTTCGCCTCGATCCCAGACCACTCGGGCGGAGCCGTGCAGGTGGACGCCGGCCTCGGTGAGGGCGCGGGCGAGCATGGCCGTGGCCTGGCGTACGGGATCGCGAAGTGAGAAGCGAAGCGTATCCACGCTCCCCTGGGCCACCCTTCCGCGCAGCTCCAGGCGGTGGGTTTCGGGCCGGTAGTAGGGCCGCACGCGCGTGGAGGAATCGGCGACGGCGGTGGTGAGGCTCACCGTCAGGAATCCATCGTCCACCGGAGGTTCCCACGACGCCTGTACCGGGTCGCCCCAACCTTCCCCGCCCTGAACCACCACCCGGATCTCTCCTTCGTCCACAGCGAAGGCTCCTCCCGTGGCGGCGTAGCGCCAGGGGAGATCCTCCACCTCCCAGGTGTGGCCGACGGTGGTGGAGTCCCACGCCGAGGCGTCCACCACCAGGTCGCCCGAGACGTGGTGGATGCCCTTTGCCGCCACGCTGTCAGCGAGGGCGCGCAGCGCCGCCCACCCGGACCGGCGAAATCGCGGAGAGAGGGTCGGGTCGCCGCGGCCCACCAGAACCAGGTCTCCGTGAAGAGTGTCGGCCGCCGCGAAGCCGTCGACCCAGAAGGCGGTTTCGTAACGGTAGTCCGGTCCGAGCAGGGAGAGGGCGGTGGCCGTCACCAGGATCTTCTGGTTGGAGGCGGGGACGAATTTCCTCGCCGCGTTGCGGGAGTACAGCGTATCCCCCGTTGCACCGTCCACCGCCAGCACCCCGAAGTGCACCTGGTCCATGGGTGGAGCCGCCAGGATGCTGTCCACCCGTTCACGGTCCACCCGCCACGAGGGGCCGCCCAGCCCAAGGGTCGCGCAGCCGCTCGGCGCGGTCAAAAGCGCACCGAGAAAGATGGCCTTGGCTGCGCGGGGCAGCGTCAGTCGGCGGTGCCCGATGCGGGGGAAGAGAGCCGCCTGCACCGCCGCCATTCCGCCCCGTTCCGCTATTTCGGTGGGAGATAGCCCCACCTCACCCTTCATGGCACGGGAAAGAGCGCTGGCCGATGAGTACCCCAGGAGGAACGCCGCCTCTTCCACGGTGCGCCCGTCCCGCCCCAGGTGCGCGCCGGAGAGGAGGAGGCGCCCCCACAGCAGCACCCTTCTGGGCGTGGGGAGTCCGGCGTTGCGGAAGAGGCGCGCAAGGCGGCGAGGATGGCTTCCGAGGGCCTCGGCGAAGGAACGGACGCTGGGCCGTTCGCGGGCGTGCTCCACCGCCCAGGCCACGGCGCGGGCCGCCTCGGGGGGAACGCGCCCTTCCAGGCTGCGGCGCACCCGGTCCCCTCGGGCGGAAAGGAGGGCGCGGTCTACGGCCGCCTTGGTGGCGGCGGGATCGGCCTCCTGCATCAGGGGAAGAACCCAGTCCACTCCCGAGCTCCCCAGGCGAAACGTCTCCACTTCCCGCCCGTGCATCTGGCCCTGGGCGACGATGGCCACGGCGGGATGCTGGCGGCGCAGGCGCCCGATGTGAGCGAGGGCTTCGTCCGGGGTGGGGTAGTCTGCGTCCACGATGCATGCGTCCACGGTGTCCCGGGAGAGGAACGTATCGAGACTGGACCACGAATCGCAGACCCGCACGGCGTGGAGGCCGGAAAGGGCGTCCACGAGTCGGGCTGCCGACCTGGGGTCCGGCTGTAGGATTACGAGAAGTGCCAACGGATGCTTTGCCGGTGGCCCGCCCTGGGTTGGAGCCGTGCGAAGATGGCCGGATGGAGGTGACACGGCAAGCGACCGGGGTGCCGGGCAGGGGAAGGGCGCGGTCGTCAGCGATCGGGTTCGGTGACGACGGCGGTCCCGTAGCAGAGCATCTCGGCGGCGCCGGTCATGACCATGGACGTCTGGAACCGCACCGACACGATGGCATCGGCTCCCAGCGCCTCCGCCTCTTCCACCATGCGGTCGATGGCCTGCTCCCGGGCTTCCGCCAGCATTTTCGTGTACTCCCGGATCTCGCCGCCGGCGATGTTGCGCAGCACGGCCAGAATGTCGCGAAAGAGGTTTCGTGCCCGGATGGTGTTGCCGCGCACCATTCCCAGGGTTCGCACCACGCGCCCCCCTGGAATCTCGGGTGTGGTCACTACGATCATCGCTGCACGTCCCTGTAGGGGTCGGTGAGAGATTCACGGTAGCGCTCGTAGACGACGCTGGCCAGGAGCACGAGGATGCCGATGACCACCGCCCCCGTTGCCAGCTTCTCCCACGGGTCGGCGGGGCCGGTGAGGAAGACGTAGGCGCCGTACACGATCCAGATGAGGGTTCCGGCCGCCAGCAGTCCCCAGCCGATGGGCCGGGTGAGCCGGCGGTTCACGCGTTCCCAGACCGAGGAGCGATGTCTCACGTCCTGAAAGGAGAGCTCGAGGAAGTCCTCGTGCAGGGCGCGGTAGATGGCGACTTCGCGGGCCAGTTCGGTGGAGCCCTCCAGGGCACTTTCCACGCTCCGGCGCTCCTCGGGCGGCATCTCGCCGTCCAGGTACCTCATGAGGTCTTCGTGGGTCACACGCCGGTCGCTCATCATCCCTCTACGGATATCTCACACCCATGTCCAGCAGGGCCTCATGGAGCGCCTTGCGGGCATGGAAGAGGCGGCTCGCCACCGTCCCTTCGGGAATGTCCAGGATCTGGGCGATCTCGCTGTAACGCAGACCCTGGAGCTCCTTGAGGACGAGGATCTCGCGGTGCTCTTCTCCGATCCGCTCCAGAGCCTTCCAGAGCATCTCCCGGGCCTCGGATCGCTCGCGAAGCCGTTCCGGCCCCTTGGCCGCGCCGTCGGGCTGGAGATCCAGCCGCTCGTCCAGGGTTTCCACGGAGAATCGCGCCTTTCTCTTACGCAGTGCATCACGGCACTGGTTCCTCAGGATCTGAAAGAACCAGGGCCCGAAGGAGCGCTGCAGGTCGAAGCGATGGAGGGACTGAAACGCCTTGACGAAGGCGTCCTGGAGGGCATCCCGGGCGTCCTCCATGTTGCCCATCATGCCGAGCGCCAGGCGCAGGCCCGACGGTTCATAGGCCCGTACCAGCGGCTCGTAGAACCGGGCGTTGCCGGCCTTACATTTGCGAATCAGCTCCCGCTCCACTTCAGGCTGCAACCCAACTCCCTCCCCGCGAACCGCGGCACTTCCCGCGGCTCACCCTGAATACGTGGCGCCCCGGGGGAATCTTCACCGCCCCGGGAAACGCCCTCCCCCATCTACGGAGCATCGAACGCTTGATCATCGGGCCGCACCCACCCGCCGGGCAATCGCCTCGACGGCGGCGTCCACCTCTTCTTCCGTATTGAAATAGTGGGGGGAAATGCGAAGTGCGCCCTCCACGCCCTTGCTGTCGTAATCGAGAACCGCGTCCATGCGTGTCTGCGAGGACGTATTGATTCCCTCTTCCCTCAACTCGAGAACCAGAGCCTCCGGCTTCCATCCCGCCACGGAGACGGTGACGATGGCGCAGAGCTTCCGTCCCCGGTCCAGCACCCTGACGCCGTCGATTTCACCGAGGCGCTCGCGAAGGCGAGCGGCCAGGCTCCCCGCCCTTTCCCGGATGAACTCCACTCCCACGCCCTCGGCATAGCGGGCCGCTTCTCCCGTCGCCAGGACCAGAGCCCAGGAGAACTCCCAGGTTTCAAACCGCCGGGCGCCCGGCGCCGGCTGGTACAGGTCCGCGTCGATCCAGTCGGCGCCGCGCAGGTCGGGAAAGAGGGGCTCGAGGCCCGCCTCCAGGACACGATCGGAGACCCAGAGAAAGCCGGATCCCCGAGGCCCGCGGAGAAATTTGCGGGCGGTGCCCGAAAGGAAATCGGCGCCGATCCCTTCGGGGTACACGGGCATCTGGCCGACGGACTGGCAGGCGTCCACCAGGTAGAGCACGTCCCGTGCGCGGCACATCTCGCCGATGGCAGCCACATCCTGGACGAGGCCCGAGTTGGTGGGGACGTGCGTCACCGCCACCAGACGGGGGCGCCGGCGGTGGATGAGCTCCTCCATTGCACCCGGGTCGACCCCGCCCTCGGCGGCGTCGGGGGCCCTGACTACCTCCACGCCGAAGCGATGGGCCAGGGAAAGGTACTGGATCTGATTGGAAACGTAGTCGCTGCGTGTGGTGAGGATCACGTCTCCGCGGGCGAAGGGGATGGCGGACAACGCCTGCGCAAACGACGCGGTCGCGTGCTCTGTGAAGGCGATGCGCTCGGGGCGGGTGCGGAGCAGGGTTGCCATGGATCGGTACGCCTCGGCGATGGCGGGTCGGGCCATGGCGGCCGCTTCATATCCGCCGATGCGGGCCTCCAGGGCGAGGTGGTCCTGGGCGGCATTCACTACCGGCGCTGGCATCAGGGAGGCCCCGGCGTTGTTCAGGTGGATGCGCTCTGCGCACCCAGGGGTGTCCGCACGTAGCCGGGCCAGGTCCGGCGTTGGATCGGACACGCCGCTACACGCCCCGGCCGAGGAAATCCAGCGCCCAGCGCAATGCCGCCAGGGCCAGCAGGACGACGCCCTCCGTACGGGAAAGACGCCACCCGGATCGCATCATGAGGAGCACGACGGCCACCATGCCCGAGAGGGCGATGAGGGAGGGGCGTGCCTCAGGCTGCAGGACCATGGGGTGGAGGACTCCGGCCACCCCCAGGACGCCCAGGACATTGAAGAGGTCGCTGCCGATGACGTTGCCCGCACTCAGCGCCGTGTGCCCTCGGGCTACACCGGCCAGGGTGGTGGCGATCTCGGGGACCGACGTGCCCGCCGCCACGACCGTGACGGCGATGACCCACTCGCTCACCCCTGCGCTGCGGGCCAGGGCACTGGCGGAGCCGATGAGGAAATGAGAGGAGACCCCGATGATGGCGAATCCGAGGAGAAGGATGGCCGCCGTGTAGATGACGCTGTGTTCCAACCAGACCAGGTCTTCCACCTCGTGCGTGAGAAGGTCCTCGGTGCCGGCCCGCCGCCCCCGCCACACAAGGAGAAGGTAGGCCGCGAGACAGCCAAGGAGGATGAGCCCGTCGCCGAAGCCCAGGCTCAGGTCCACGCCCACGAGGAGGTAGAGGACGAGGGTGCCACCGGCCAGGGCCAGGGCGTCCCGCCACACCATGATGCGGTCGGTGGGTATGGCGGCGAAGGCGGCGGCGCCACCCAGGATGAAGCCCAGGTTGAAGATGTTGGACCCGACGATGTTGCCCACGGAAATGGAACTGCGGCCTTCGAAGGCCGCCACCAATGTCACGCCGAACTCCGGCGCAGAGGTGCCCAGGGCCACCACGGTGAGGCCGATGACGAGCTGAGAAAACCCCAATCTATGCGCTAATGTGGCCGCCGAATCCACCACGTACTTGGCGCCGGCCGCAATAGCGAAAAATGACCCTAACGCGATGAGCCCGTTGAGCCACGGCGGGAGGGTGGGCATCTGCCGCTCACGCCCCTCCCTGCTGGGTGATGGACCGCTCGCGCTTCTGCTGTTTGACCATCTCCCGCACGTCGGCGAGGAGCTTCTTGGCGTCGTATACGATTCCGTCCTTGATGGTGTAGGAGATGCCTCCCACACGCTCCACCTCACCCGTCTCGTCATTGAGCTTCATGGCGCCCGTGCCGTAAAGCACCTTGAGGTTCTCCAGCGGGTTCTCCTTGATGACGACCATATCCGCCTTGAGGCCGGGCCGGAGGATTCCGAACTGGAGGTCGTGCTCCATCCCTTTAGGCTTATGGAGCTGGAGCGCACCGTAGTAGGTGGCGCTGCGAATCACCTCCAGGGGGTGGAATCCCGCTTCCCGTAGAAGCTCGAATTCCCGGATGTAGTCGAAGCCGTACAGCTTGTAGATGAAGCCCGAGTCGGAGCCGGTGGTGACGATGCCGCCGGCGTTCTTGTAGTCGTTGAGGAAGTGCATCCACTTCTGGTAGAACTTCTTCCAGTGGTACTCGTCCTCGGTGGTCCAGTAGTACCAGTACGAGCCGTGGGCGTCGCGGCTGGGGGCGTAGAAGTCCCACTGGCTGGGAAGAGTGTATTCCTCGTGCCATTCGGCGTTCTGTGCCCGCATGAGATCCCGGCTGGCCTCATAGATGGTCATGGTGGGATCGATGCCGAAGTCCAGAGCGAGGAACTCGTCGATGAGGTCGTTCCACTGGTCGCTTCCCGGCTCGGCGGATTGATACCAGAGTCGGGCGACCTGACCGAAGCGGTCCTGCTCATTGCTGTAGTTGTAGTCCAGGGGCCAGTCCTGGATGGTGTAGTTGGTGAGCATGGACTCAAAGAGACCGTAGTAGTGGGTCATCATGTCCAGGCCGACCTCGGCGGCGTCGCGGGCGGTCATGCGCGCCACCCCTGTCTGGGCCAGATGCGCCACCGTTCCCAGGCCGTGCTTGTGGGCCTCGTCGATGAGCGCTTCCATGATCTCCGGGTCGAAAGCGGTGAGCTTGAGACCGTCGATCCTGGCGCCGTCCACGTCCACCTCGGCGGCCCAGCGGACCCATTCACGGGCCTTTTCCGGGGTGGTCACCGGACCCTGGTCCCATGCCTCTCCGGGACGGGCGTAGGTGAACATACGGGGCGCCACGATTTCGTTGCGCTCGGCGCGGGCCTTCTCCTTGAGGCCCCACATCATGGGACCGTGCCCCACGCCCCTGGAGGTGGTGATCCCGTGGCCCATCCAGAGCTTGTAGACGTACTCGGCTTGGGGGGCCTTGCCTGGACCGCCGGTGTGGGCATGCATGTCGATGAAGCCGGGCAGGACGAAGTAGCCTGCCAGATCCATCTCCTTGGTGGCGCCCTGGGGTCGCCGCTTGGGATCGATGGGCACTCCCTCTGATCCCACGGAGCGGATCTCGGCGATGCGATCGTTTTCCACCACGATATCCACCGGTCCCACGGGCGGTGCGCCGGTGCCGTCGATCATGGTGACACCCCGGAGGATGAGACGCTCATGGGGTCCGTCCCCCTCGTCGGGACGGCGGGGGTTGGTCTCTTCCATCTGGGCGGCGGCGGTGCCGACCAGGGCGGCGGAGAGGAGCACGGCCAGGGCCGTGCGCAGGAGGTAGGTGGCGTACTTCATGGTTGCTCCAGTCCAGTGCGGGGGTCCGAAGGCGTTATTATTGGACCCGAACGCCGGATGCGCCACATGGCCCCCCCGTGTCGCGGGGGAAAGGTGGCTTCGGAAATGCCCTTCGTACGTCGGAGTCCCGTGAAGCAGAAAATCGATTTCTCCAAGGATCCCACCGCTCTGGGCCTGGATGCCGCACGGAAGGAGGCCGAGTTCCTGCGCAAGGAACTGCACCGGCACAACTATCTCTACTACGTGAAGGCTCAGCCGGAGATCAGCGACGAGGAATACGACCGCCTCTTCCGGCGGCTTCTGGCCATCGAGGCGGCCTACCCCCAGCTCCTCACTCCCGACTCCCCCACCCAGCGGGTCGGCGCCGAACCCCAGGACGAGTTCGAGACGGTGCCCCACCTGGCGCCCATGCTGTCCCTGGACTCCACGCAGGAGGCAGACGACGTGCGCCGCTTCCACGAGCGGGTTCGCAAGGCCCTGGGAGAGGGGCGCGCGCCTTCCTACGTCCTGGAGCCCAAGCTGGATGGAGCTTCCATTGAGCTCGTGTATGAGAATGGCGTCCTGGTGCGGGGTGTGACCCGGGGCAACGGGCGCGTGGGGGAAGACGTGACGCCCAACATTCGCACCATCCCTTCGGTGCCTCTGCGCTTGCGGGAAGAAGAACGCGCCGTGCCTCCGCGCCTCGCGGTGCGGGGTGAGGTGATGATGTTCATCCCCGACTTCGAAGCGTTCAACGCGGCGCTGGCGGAGAAGGGGCAGGAGCTCTACGCCTCTCCCCGGAACTGTGCGGCGGGCTCCATCCGTCAGCTCGATCCCAGGGTGACGGCCTCGCGCAAGCTCCACGTCTTCGTGTATGACATCCTGCTGGTGGAGGGCGTGGGCTTCGCTACCGACCGGGAAGGGCTTGAGGCCCTCGCGGCGTGGGGCTTCAGGATCCCCGAGCGCGTGGAGGCGGCCACCACGGTGGAGGAGATTTTCCGCTACCACGAAGCGTTCCGCCGGGACCGGGACGACCTGGAGTACGAAATCGACGGGATCGTCATCAAGCTGGACGAGCTCGATGCCCGGGAGGCCATGGGGATGACGTCCCATCACCCCCGGTGGGCGCTGGCCTACAAGTTCGAGCCGCGCAAGGAAGTGACCCGCATCGAGAAGATCGGGGTGCAGGTGGGGCGGACGGGCGTCCTGACGCCCGTGGCCTTTCTGCTCCCCGTGGTGGTGGGAGGCGTCACCGTCTCCAGGGCGTCTCTTCACAACCGGGAAGAGCTGAAGCGCAAGGACATCCGCGAGGGCGACCTGGTGCGGGTGCAGCGCGCGGGTGACGTCATCCCCCAGGTGGTGGAGGTAGTGAGCCGTGAAGGCAAACGGGCGCTGCCCTTCAAGATGCCCGACCACTGTCCGGCCTGCGGGACGCCGGTGGTCATTGAGGGTCCCCGCACCATCTGCCCCAATCGTTTCGGGTGTCCGGCGCAGCTCCGGGGGCGCATCGTCCACTTCGGTGCCCGGGAGGCCCTGGACATCGAGGGGCTGGGTGAAGAGACGGCGGCGCTGCTGGTGGATCGCGGCCTGGTCAAGGAGTTGGCCGAGCTCTACGACCTGACGCCGGAACAGCTCATGGAGCTCCCCGGCTTCGCCGAGAAATCTGCGAAGAAGCTGGTGGAGGCCATCCAGGCGAGCAAACGTCCCGAGCTGCGGCGCTTCCTCGTCGCGCTGGGGATCCCGGAGGTGGGTGTCACGGTGGCCCGGGACCTGGCCCTCCACTTCCGGGACTTCGACAGGATCCGCCGCGCGAACCAGGAAGCGCTGGAGGAGGTGCCGGGGATCGGGCCTAAGATGAGCGAGGCCATCACGGGATTCTTCGCCGATGAGCGCATCGCCGCCGCGGTGCAGGCCATCCTGGATCGGGGCGTGGAGCCGGTACCGCCCGAGGAACCGGAACGTGAGGAGCTCCCCGACGCCGGATCCGCCGTCTTCACCGGAACGCTGCCCGTACCCCGCTCCGTTGCACAGGAAGCGTGGATGCGGGTTGGGGGCCGGGTGGTGAGCTCAGTGAGCCGGAAGACCGACTACGTGGTGGCCGGGGAGGATCCGGGGTCCAAGTACACCAAAGCGCAGGAGTTGGGCATCCCCATCCTGGACTGGAAAGGCTTCGTGGCCAAGGTTCACGAGCTCGGAGGCACCATCGAGATGCCCGAGGAAGCGGGGGAGGACTGATGGAAAACCTGGACATCGCCCGCACTCTCGAGGAGCTCGCGGATCTCCTGGAGATCCAGGGGGCCAACCCCTTCAAGGTGCGGGCCTACCGCAACGCGGTGCGCACCATCCAGGGCCTGACGCGCCCCCTTGCCGCCATGGTGGAGGAAGGGGAGGACCTGACTGAGCTGCCGGGCATCGGCAAGGATATGGCGGCCTACATAACCGAGCTGGTGCAGACCGGGTCGTTGAAGCGTTTCGATGAAGTGGCGGCCCAGGTGCCCGTCTCCCTGGTGGAGTTGGTGCATCTGGACGGCGTGGGTCCCAAGAAGGCGAAGCGCCTGTGGGAGGAGCTGGGCGTCACCAACCTGGAGGCGCTGGAGGAGGCACTGGATGCGGGTAAGGTGGAGACGCTGGCGGGGTTCGGAAAGAAGAGCGCCGACCGCATCCGCAGAGCCATCGAGGACTACCGCAAACATTCAGGGCGCTTTCGTCTGGATGAGGCGGAGCAGCTCATCGCGGGGCTCGTGAAGCACATGAAGTCGGCGCCCGGGCTCGAGCGCTTCGAGGTAGCCGGGAGCTTTCGGCGGCGAAAGGAAACGGTGGGTGATGTAGACATGCTTGCCGCAGCCGAAGGAGACGGGGAGGCAGTGGTCAAGCATTTCGCGGCCTTTTCCGGCGCCCATCGGGTGGACGAAGTCGGGCCCACCAAGGGCAATATCGTTTTGCGCTCGGGGCTGTCCATTGACCTGCGCGTGGTGCCCAGGCACTGCTTTGGAGCGGCGTTCCAGTACTTCACCGGCTCCAAGGAGCACTCGGTGGTCCTGCGGGGACGGTCCCTGAAGATGGGGATGCGCTTGAACGAATGGGGGCTCTTTCGACCTCCGGAGGGCGTCGATCCCGAGAGTCTGGGCAAGGACGAGGGGGAGTTCGTCGCCGGCCGCACGGAAGAGGAGCTCTATGAGGCCCTGGGCCTTGTGTGGATTCCGCCGGAGCTGCGTGAGAACCGGGGAGAGGTGGAGGCCGCCGAGCATGACGCGCTTCCCAAGCTCATCACCCGGGAACGGATCCGGGGCGATCTGCACATGCACACCACCTGGAGCGACGGGAAAGCCTCGGTGGAGGAGATGGTGCAGGCGTGCGTGGATCGCGGCTACGTCTACATGGCCATCTCGGATCACAGCCGGGCTATGGGGATGGTGGGTGGCCTTACCGCGGAGCGGGCTCGGGAACAGTGGGAGGAGATCGCGGCGGTCCGGGAGAAGTTCCCCGGGATCGAGATCCTGCGCGCCTCCGAGGTGGACATCCTGAAGGACGGGAGTTTGGATTTCTCCGACGAGATTCTCGAGGAACTGGATCTGGTCATCGTGTCGGTCCACACTCATATGGAGCTGGACGGGGCGGCCATGACGAAGCGGGTCCTGCGGGCCATCCAGCATCCCCAGGTGGACATTCTCGCGCATCCCACGGGTCGCCTTTTGGGCCGTCGTGAGCCCTTCTCCATGGATGTGGAAGCGGTGTTGGAGGCGGCCAAGGAGTTGCAGGTCGCCGTGGAACTCAACGCCAATCCGCACCGCCTGGACCTGAACGACGTGCACCTGCAGCGGGCTCGGGAGTTGGGCGTGAAGGTGGCCATCAACACTGACGCCCATCAGCCCGCCGGGCTGGACAACATGCGCTTTGGGATCGGCCAGGCGCGTCGGGGGTGGCTGGAGCCCAAACACGTCATCAACACGCTCACGCCCAAGCAGTTCAGGAAGTGGCGAAACCGGAAGCGCGCGTCGTGAGCCGCGTTTCGCCGTGATGTACCTGGCCGCAGAAACAGTCCTCCTCGTGGTGGGGATCGGCGTCCTCTACTTCGGCGCCGAGTGGCTGGTGCGGGGCGCCGCCCGGCTGGCCGCCTCGCTGGGCGTGAGCCCCATCGTGGTGGGTCTGACGGTCGTTTCCTTCGGCACTTCGGCGCCGGAGCTCGTGGTGTGCACCGTGGCGGCGGTGGGGGGGAACCCCGACCTGGCCATCGGCAACGTCATGGGGTCCAACCTGGCCAACATCGGCCTCATTCTGGGAGTGACGGCGCTCGTCCGGCCTCTTTCGGTGGCGGCGCGGGTCGTTTGGCGGGAAGTCCCGCTCATGCTCATGGTGACGGCGGCGGTCTATCCGCTGGGCTTCGATGGAGATCTTTCGCGGAGTGACGGCGTCCTCCTTCTCATGGCCCTGGTGGCGTACCTCCTCTTCGTTCTCCAGAGCGCCGAGGTGGAGCCGCCGGAGATCCTGGGCGAGTACGAGGAGTTCGTAAAGGCCTCCACCGACCACAATCATCGTGTTCACCTGCGGGACGTGGGGCTGGTGATCCTGGGTTCCGTAGGGTTGGTGTTTGGCGGATACGCCATCGTGGAAGGGGCCGTGGCCGTGGCCACGGCCCACGGGGTGTCCCAGGTGGTGATAGGGCTCACGGTGGTAGCCGTGGGCCCGAGCCTGCCCGAGCTGGCCACCACCCACGTGGCGGCTTATCGCAACGAATCGGACATCGCCGTGGGCAACGTGGTGGGCTCCAACATTTTCAACATCGCCGCCATCCTCGGCGCCACTTCCGTCATCGCCCCCATTCCTCTGGGTCCCTCGATCCTGCGTAGAGAGCTGCCGGCCGTCCTCGCCATCTCGATTCTGGTGTTTCCCATGCTGAGAACGGGATGGAGGATCTCCAGGCGGGAGGGAATCATCCTCCTGGGCGCCTATCTGGGGCTGGGGCTGTGGCTGATCTAGGGCCTGTCCGAGTCATGCAGCAGGTCGCGTTAGGGCGGCGCGGCCCACTGCATTACTCCGACAGGCTCCTAGCCTACCTCCGCAGGTTTGGATGAAGCCGTGGACGCCGGGGCGCCCTCCGAGAGGGTCGCCAGCGCTTGATCCAGGTCCGCGATGATGTCGTCGGGGTGTTCCACTCCAACGCTGATGCGGATCAGCGACGGCGTGATCCCCATGGCAAGCTGCGCCTCGGGAGAGACGTCGGCGTGGGTCATGGTCCCCGGATGTTCGGCCAGGGATTCGGTGCCGCCAAGGCTCACGGCCAGCTTCACCATCCTGAGGGCGTTGAGGACTTTGAACGCTTCCTCCTCGCCTCCCTTCACCTCGAAGGAGATCATGCCTCCGGCCCCTTCGCACTGCTTCACGTAGATGGCGTGCTGAGGGTCGTCTTCGGTGAGATGGCCCAGATAGTATACCCTCTCCACGAGGGGGTGGGCTGCCAGGAAGTCCGCAACGTGGCGGGCGTTCTTCATCTGGCTGGTCATGCGCAGCTTGAGGGTCTCCAGGCTCCGCAGAAGGAGCCATGCGGTCCACGGTCCGGCCATGGAGCCCATGATGGTGCGTGTGGTCTTCACCTGTGCGATGAGATCCTTGGAACCCATGGCGGCGCCGGCGATGAGGTCCGAGTGGCCTCCCACGTACTTGGTGAGGGAGTACAGAACCAGATCGGCTCCGTGTTTCAGGGGATGCTGGAAGAGGGGTCCCAGGAAGGTGTTGTCCACGGCCACCAGCACCTTGCGGCCCCCGTCGCCGCTCTCGGCGGCCACCCGGGCGCAGGCCTCGATGTCCATGAGGTCATTGGTGGGGTTGGCCGGGGTCTCGATGTAGATCATGCGCAGACGCCGGCGCACGTCGTCCTGCAGGATCCGCTCCAGTCCCGCCATGCCTTCGCGAGCGGGGAAGGACCGGATCTCCACGTTGAACTGGGGGAGAATCTCGTGCAGGAGGTACTCCGTTCCTCCGTAAATGGGTTCGGCGAAGGCGACCACGTCACCCGGCCGGAGGAAGGTGAGGAGGGTGGTGGAGATGGCGGCCATACCGCTCTCGAACGCGGCGGCGGCCTCAGCCCCGTCCCAGATGGTGAGGCGGTCCTCCAGAATCTCCATCACCGGGTTGTTGAGCCGGGAGTAGATGAGCCCCAGATCTTCCTTCGGGCCCTGCTCGCGCAGGCCGTATGCCACCTCGAAGAAACGTTTGCCCGCTTCCGCCGACTCGAACACGAAGGTGGACGTCTGGAAAATGGGAGGCTTGGCGGCCCCTTCGGACCACTGGGGGCGGTACCCGTAGCTCATCATGAGGCTTTCGGGGTGCAGCTCGTGGGCACCGATCCTGCGGTGCGCGTCCTTGTCCCACACGGGATCAACTCCAGATAGCCGGGCGCATTTTCAAAGCCCTCGGTTGCGACGGCTGGAACAACCGGGGCCGGACAAGAACTTGACGGTTGGTTTCCTAAATCTACCGCATTTGGAAAGGTGCTGTCGACGCCGGGTCCGTACTCGACTACGGGGTTGCAGCAGTCATGACAGGGCCCGCCT
Organism: Gemmatimonadota bacterium; assembly: GCA_046756305.1. Taxonomy (GTDB): domain Bacteria; phylum Gemmatimonadota; class Gemmatimonadetes; order Longimicrobiales; family Gaopeijiaceae; genus JBHHWB01. The sequence goes on along the minus strand of JBHHWB010000044.1, from coordinate 3,113 downwards.
CGGGCGCGAAACAGCGCGGCTGATTACCTTTCCTTTTCAGTCCGAATATAAGTCTGCCCACACCTACGTTTTTCAGGAGCTCTTCACCTCATGCTTCCCATTGATCTCACCGGCAAGCGCGCCTTCGTGGCGGGGGTCGCGGATGACCGAGGATATGGCTGGGCCGCCGTCCGCGCCCTGGCCGCCGCGGGAGCGTCCGTGTGTGTCGGGACCTGGCCCCCGGCGCTCAAGATCTTCACCAAGTCGCTGGAGAGGGGAAAGCTCGACGTGTCGCTCCCCGGCGGAGGCGAGATCGAGATCGAACGGATCTATCCCCTGGATGCCGCCTTCGACACCATGGAGCAGGTGCCGGAAGCGGTGCGCAACGACCGCCGCTACCAGGACCTGGACGGGTTCGCCATTCAGGACGTGGCCGACCGGATGCGCGAGGAGTTCGGGGCGGGATCCCTGGACGTTCTGGTCCATTCCCTCGCCAACGGGCCCGAGGTGCAGAAGCCTCTCCTGGAAACGTCGCGTCAGGGATACCTGGCTGCCTTGAGCGCCAGCGCCTACTCCCTGGTGAGCATGGTGCAGCGCTTCGGTCCCCTCATGAATCCCGGCGCGGGCGTGGTGTCGCTTTCCTATCTGGCCGCCGAACGCGCCGTCCCGGGCTACGGCGGGGGAATGAGCTCGGCCAAGGCGGCGCTGGAGGGGGACACGCGCACCCTGGCCTACGAGGCCGGGCGGAAGTGGGGAATCCGGGTCAACACCATCAGCGCCGGACCTCTGGCCTCGAGGGCGGCCAAGGCGATCGGTGTGGTGGATCAGATGGTGGAGTACTACACGGCGAACACGCCCATGGGCGAGTGCAACACCGCCGACGAGGTGGGTGTTGCCGCAGCGTTCCTCTGCTCCCCCCTCGCGTCGGGGATCACGGGGGAGACGCTCCACGTGGACAAGGGCTACCACGCCATGGGGATGGCACTTTCCATCCTGGACGAAGCGACGGGGTGAACGAGCCGCTGGGCTCACTCCTCCCCCGGCTACGGGGCGAGATTCCGGGTCCGGCCTCGCGGGCCCTGGCACGGCGGCTGCGCGCCGTTGAATCGCGCAACGTCACCTTCGTGGACGAGGAGTGGCCGCTCTTCTGGGAGGAGGCGGGCGGAGCCAACGTGCGCGACGCCGACGGCAATATCTTCCTGGATCTCACCGGGGCCTTCGGCGTGGCGCTCCTGGGGCACGCCCACCCCGCCGTCGTTGCCGCCGTGAAGGAGCAGGCGGACCGCCTTCTCCACGGGATGGGCGATGTGCACCCCCCCGCCGTCAAGGTGGCCTTCCTGGAGCGGCTTCAGTCCCGCCTTCCCTGGCCGGGAGCGCGCGCGGTTCTCGCCGGGTCGGGATCTGAAGCGGTGGAGATCGCGCTCAAGACCGCCGAGATCCACACCGGGCGCTCGGGAGTGTTGGCCTTCCAGGGTGGGTATCACGGCCTGACCTTGGGCTCCTTGGCCACCACCCATCGCCTCCACTTTCGCCATCCCTTCCGGCGGCGGGTGTACGGGGGCGTGGCCTTCGCTCCCTTCCCCGACTTGTCCCGGCACGGGGAGGATGCGGCCGGTCGGGCGTTGGAGGCGGTGGCCGGATTCCTGGAGGCGGGAGCGCCCAACGGAGACACCATCGGCGCCGTCCTGGTGGAGCCGGTGCAGGGGCGGGCGGGCGTCCGGGTGCCGGCCCCCGGTTTCATGGCCGAGCTGTCCCGGTTGGCGCGGGAGCGGGGTGTCCTGGTCATCGCCGACGAGATCTTCACCGGCGCGGGGCGCTGCGGCGGTTTCCTGGCCAGCGAGGAAGTGGGCCTGAGAGCGGATGTCGTCTGCATGGGAAAGGCGCTGGGAGGGGGTCTCCCGCTGGGCGTATGCGCGGGGCCCGAGGAGGTCATGGAGGCGTGGCCCGAGAGCGAGGGGGAAGCCATCCACACCAGCACCTTCCTGGGCCACCCCCTGGTGTGCGCCGCCGGGCTGGCGGTGCTGGGCCTCCTGGACGAAGGGCGGGTGGCGGAGCGTGCGCGTCTCCTGGGCTCCGAGCTCATGGATGGGCTGCGAAGCGAGCTCTCGGCCGTGCCGGGTGTGAGAGAGATCCGGGGGCTGGGGCTCATGGTGGGGATCGAGCTGGGTACGGACGCGGATCCGGATGGGGCGGGGATGGGGGCGGCGGTGGCACGCGCCGCCCTCCGGAGCGGCGTGCTCCTTCTTCCTGCTGGAAGCAGGAGCCAGGTGGTGGAGCTGACGCCGCCGGTCTGCCTCACCCGGGAGCAGACGGCCTACGGGGTGGAGGCCACGGCCGCGTCCGTGGCCGACGCATTGACGTGATGCGCCCCCGGCGGAAGCGGGATCTCGCAGCCGCGGCCCTGATCGCGCTGGGAATGGCGGCGTCGGCGCCATCCGCGCATGTGGCTGCCGCCCAGGCCGCGCCCGCGCCCGTTCCCGTGCTCCTCGTTCCCGGGTGGTTCGACTCGGGGCGCGACATGGCGGCGCTGCGCCTCTTTCTCGTGAGTTCGGGTTGGACGCCGGAGAGCGTGGTCGCACTCAGCTTTGAACACCCCACGGGAAGCAATCGGGCGCATGCTGAGGAGATCCGCCGGGCCGTGGAGGCCCTGCAGGAAAAGACCGGTTCGGACGTTGTGGACATGGTGGCGCACTCCATGGGGGGGCTGGCGGTACGCTGGTATCTGGCCCATGGTGGCAGCGCCCGCCGCGTGGTCTTTCTGGCCACCCCCCAGCGGGGGACGTGGGCGGCCTATCTCGCCTGGGGCGCGGGGGGAGACGAGATGGAGCCTTCGAGTCCCTTTCTGGATTCCCTGAACGCCTATCCCTCGGTGCCCCCCGGCGTGGAGGCTCTCACCGTACGGACTCCGATGGATACCCACATCCTGCCGGGCGAATCGGCCACCCTTCCGGGGGTGCCCGACGTGATTGTGTGTTGCCCTAGCCATGCGGGTATGCTTCGAGACACCCGCATCTTTCGCGTCGTGCGCCGGTTTCTCCTGGAAGGAGAGGTGAGTCGTGGCGGTTGAGGGAGGAAGCCCGGGAGCCTGTCCGGGTCATGCAGCGGGCCGCGTTGGGGACGCCACGGCCCCAGGC
>JBHHWB010000043.1:0-28218 GCA_046756305.1 Gemmatimonadota bacterium | reverse complement strand
AGCCAACGACCGGGATGGGGCCGTGCCGCCCCAACCCACGAGCAGGCAAGATGATGTCTGTCATGGCGTTGGGCGCAGGGGTGTTGCGGACTCATGCGTCGTCTCTCCTCCTTGCCGTAGCTACGGCTACGACGCGTCGTCGTTCCTACCATGAGCACACGCAAGACCCGGGTACCCGTGACGGAGTCACGGGTGGCGCGGTCCACTGCATGACCCGGACAGGCTCCCAGGGGTGCGTCCACCTCCGGGGCTACCGCTCCGTGGGCGCGTCGCACCCGACTGCGGACGCGGCGAGGAGGAGAATCAGAGTTCGCAGATTCGTTTGCATAGGGGATCTCCTGTGTCACGCGGAGGAGTGGGGCGGGCAAGCAAGTGAACGATGGGGGTGGAGACAGCGGAAGGGCATGGGCCAAATGACCTATGGAGGGCGGGCGGGCTGCGTGGCAGGATTGAACTTCCGGATCCTTCGATCTGCAGACGGTGCGGCGTGTGCGCTGCACTCCACCCCCTCTGACCAAGGAGTTTTCCATGCGTTTCATCTCCATGCTCACCATGGCTGGAACCGTCACCCTGTTCGCCGGGTGCGAGTCCGCAAGTCTCCAGCCGGATGTGGACGCACAGCTCGCCAAGGGAGGGAATGGTGTGGTAGCCTCCGCGACGGGGAGCGGGATCCGCGCTGGCAGCATTCGGCACTTCCAGTTCAACGCCGTGGCCAAGGCCGACGGGTCCGTCCGCGGTCAGTTCAATCTCACCTTTGAGGGAAGCGGAAACTTCAGCGCGCATGGTGAGGTTCTCTGCCTGCGGGTGGACGGCAACCGTGCGTGGGTGGGGCATCGCATCACAAGATCTTCCGATCCCGCCTATGAGGGTACGGAGGGCGGCTTCTACGTGATGGATGACGGCGAAGGGTCGGGGTCCGACGACCAACTGAGTCTTACGTATGTCGGCGGCGATCCCGGCCTCGCCCAGGCAGTGTGTGACGGCGCGACGCCCATCGAGTTCGGCGCGACAGGCATCGATGGAGGCAACATCCAGGTGCGCTGACGGGAGTGAGGAGCCTCGGCACGGTGCTTCCCGCCGCGTGACCCGGGGCCCGCCACGCTCCTCCTTCTGTCGGGCTGCTGAAGAAAGGCGGGCCTCCCGGGGGCCCGCCTTTCCGGCTGCCCGGTGTTTTCTATTGCGCGGATCTGCGTAGCGAGTCTATGGTGACGGGATCGGAGCCATGCGTCACGATCCCTCTCCCTGTCCGATACTTTCAGATCCATGCACCTCCAATACCGGGAATACGGGGACGGAGCCCCCCTCTTCTGCCTCCATGGGGGTATGGGTCTGGACCATCACCTGTTCCAGCCCTGGCTGCTGGGGCTGGCTCCTGATTTTCGGGTCATCCTCTTCGATTTTTCCGGTCACGGAGGGTCGGTTCCCGACCTTGCCGCGGACCGCATGTCGCACGATGTCTGGGTCGAGGACATCGAGACGCTGCGTCGGCATCTGGAGCTGGACCGCATCGCCGTCCTGGGTCATTCCTATGGCGGGTACCTGGCCCAGGAATACGCGCTTCGCCATAGGGAGCGCGTCTCCAGGATGATCCTGGCCAATACAGCCCCCGTCATGGATTTTACGCCGGCCGTCATGGAAAACCTCCATGCCCGCGGTACGCCCGCCCAGATCGAGGCCGGTGTCCGGGCGTTCACAGCGCCCGTGGAGAACGACGCGCGCATGGAAGAGGTTTTTCGCCTCCTTTTGCCCCTCTACTTCCATCACTGGGACGCCGATGCTGGGCGCACGCTCCTTGAAGGCGTCCGCTACAGGGCCGAGGCGTTCAACGCCGCCAACGGGGGCGAGCTGCCCGCCTTCGACACGCGGGAGCGCCTGGGTACGCTGGATGTCCCCACGCTGGTCCTGTCCGGTGGGGACGACTGGATCATGCCGGAGCCATGCGGAGGGCGTCGGCTTGCCCAGGGGATTCCCGGGGCCAGGCACGTCGTGTTTCGCCAGATTGGCCACTTTCCCTACGTGGAGGAGACGGACCACTTCCTTGCCGTGGTGCGGGATTTCCTGCGGGAGGACTCTCCTTGATCCGGGAAGTCGGCGGGCTCGGGGGCTCCGATCTTCGGCAGGCGCGCGACGTCATGGACGTCATCCTCCGCCCCCCGGAGTTCGACGATTTCAATACGTGGCGTCGCGCCGTCCTGAGCGAAGTGAAGGCGCTGATGGGGGCCGACCTGGGTGGATTCATGTTCGCCATGCCCGGGGGGCATGACTGGGTGTCGGATTATCCCCAGGTGAAGATCCGCGGTTATGACCACAGAATTCAACGGCTGGCTTCGGGGGAAGACGTCTGGAGGAGGCACCTCGACCTGGGGGTCCACTCTCGGGACGAGGTATGGCTCCCCATCCGGCCGGATTTTTACGAAACCGAATACTATCAGGACTTCCTGCGCCCGCTGCGGGCTTTCGACGCCCTGGGCGTCACCTGGCTTCATCCACGGGGCGGGTCGTGCCGCGAGGCGTGCCAGTTTCTCGTGCACCACGAGACGGAGAGGGGGAGGCGGTTCGGTGCCCGGGAGAAATCCCTCTTCGCCCTCCTCTTCCCGGCCCTCAGAGCTGGCAGCGATTATGCGGTCGTCACCGCTCGCCGGGCGGGGGGATCGGACGAGGTGGCCCAGGTGGTTCTGGACGGGAAAGGAGATGCCCTGCACATGAACCCGGCTGCCACGACCCTGTTGGAGGCCGTTCCCGGCCGGAGCGGGGAGCTCCGGTCCGCGTTGAAGAAGATGGTGCGGATATGCGGGTCCCGGAACTCGGCATCTCCGCCATCGTCTTCCTGGGTCCAGCTTTCCGGGGGGGCCGTACAGGTCAGCCTCGTTCGCATTCCGCTGGGAGGGGATCGGGGAACCGGGTACGTGGCGGCTCTCCGCGTGGGAGACTCCGAACCGCCGGTCGTTCCCGCGGGCGAGAGTCGGGCGGAAGGCGAGGCCAGCCGTGCGGGTCTAACCCCTCGACAGTTCGAGGTCGCCCTCCTTCTGGCCCGGGGAAAATCCAACAAGGCAGTCGCCCGCACGCTGGGGATCGCGCCCGCCACGGCCCGCCGTCATACGGAGCAGGTCCTGTCCCGGCTCGGGGTTCCGAGGCGCTCCGGGGTGGCGGCGGCCTTGCTCAAGGCCGGCGTGGATTTCGTGGACGGATCCGCCACTTCAGATTGACCGCTCCCCTGCGGGGGCCTCCCGGGTGCAACGCGGCCCCATCCCTTATCCTTGTAGGAACCTGGACCCTCCCGGGCGCCCGCACCGCCGGGCGACATATCCCTTCAGCCCCACCGGACCCCCTTACCATGACGGATCCCACTTCCATGCCGGAGCCTGCCGCCGGCGCGCCGGAGTCCGGCCGCCTCGACTCCCGCCCGGTCTACGACGGCCGCATCGTGCGCCTGAGCCTGGACAAGGTTCGCTTCCCCGACGGGAGCACCGGGGAGCTGGAGATGATCCGCCACCCCGGGGCGGCCGCCATCCTTCCCGTGCTCGGCAGACCGGAGGGGGCCGATCCCGAGGTGCTCCTCCTGCGCCAGTACCGCTACGCCGCCGGTGGCTTCATCTACGAGGTTCCCGCCGGCCTGCCCCGGGGGCCGGAGGAAAGCTGGGAGGCGTGCGCGCGTAGGGAGTTGGAAGAGGAGACGGGGTTTCGGGCAGGAGGGATTCGCGAGATGACCCGGATCTTCACCACGCCGGGATTCACCGACGAGGAGATCCATCTCTTCGTGGCGTGGGACCTGCAGGAAGGCCGGACCAACCTGGACGACGACGAGTTCGTCGAGGTGCTTCACCTTCCCTTCTCCCGGGTGGTGGAGATGGTGCGTACGGGAGAGATCGTGGACGGAAAGACGGTGGCGACGGTCCTCTACGCGGCGGCCTTCGTCCTGGGAAAGTAACCGGGCGCGCACCACCGGATGGCGGGCGGGGGCGTCCGGGGCCGAGGGGGCACCGTCGAGAGGGCTGCCGCTGGAGTGTCCCCTGGCGGGTCCGGCGCGTCCCGTACAGGGGACGCCGGGGCCCCCGCCCGCGGGCGCACGGGTGCCGAAACCCGGCGCATTGCGGCCGTTGGGGGCCTGGCATGGACCGTGCAGATCACATAGGCGCGGGTGGTGGCCGCGTCTGCCATTCAGGCAGGCGCCGGGAGGCGGAAGTTTCAGAAGAAACGAGGTTTCAGGTGGCCAAGAGAGCGGCGAAGAAGAAGAACGAGATCCGGACGCCGGCGGCGGAGGGTGAGGCCCGTCGGCACCGGAAGAAGCTGGCCGAACTCACGGACAGCCAGGTGGTGCAGGCGTCTCTGGACGGCGATCCCAGGGCGTTCGGGGAGTTGGTGCGCCGCTACGACCAGCGGCTCCTCAATTTCGTCTACCGCACCATCGGGGACCGGGAACGGGCCCAGGACCTGGTGCAGGAGACCTTCGTGCGCGTGTACCGGCACCTGCACCGCTTCGACCAGACCAAGAAGTTCTCCACCTGGATCTACACCATTGCCAGCAACCTGGCGAAGAACGAGTTGCGCAACCGGTCGCGGAATCCTCTCGTTCTCTTCCAGACGCTCAAGAAGAACTGGGACGCGGATCACCGGCCCCTGGAATGGGAGGATACCCAGTTCAAACCCGACGATCTCTTCCGTAAGCGGCACCTGCGGGAGAAGGTGGAGGAGGCCGTGAAGCTCCTTCCCGAGCACCACCGGGTGGTGTTTGTGCTGCGGGAGCTGGAGGGGAAGACCTACGAGGAGATCGCCGACATCACCGGTGTGAACCTGGGAACGGTGAAGAGCCGCCTCAACCGGGCCCGGAACAACTTCGCCAACATCATCGCGCCCATGATCGACTGAGGCGGTGGACCGGGTGGGAACCCGGCGCCGTGTCCCGCAGTATCAACTCCAGACATCCCATGGATCCGCCCGGGTCCATGTTTCTGGACTGCGGTCGAGGTAGGCGTCGTTGATGGACTGCTCCACATTCCTCGAGGGATATTCCGACCTCCGCGACGGAACAGCGTCCCCTGCCTTCCGACGCGAGGCCGAAGAGCACCTGGCCCGGTGCGGGCGCTGCAGCCGGTACCACCGGGTGGTGGAAGCCGGCCTTCAGGTTCTTCGCAGCGGGCCCGTTCTGGACGTCCCGTCCGATTTTCATCCCCGGCTTCAGCACCGTCTCTATCATGTGGACGACGAAGCCGCTCTCCTGGGTCATGCCAACTCGGGCACCACGGCACTGGCGGTCCTGGGCATCGCCCTCCTCCTGACGCTGGTGGTGTGGTCGCCCCTCCTGAGACCCAGAGAGCCGGTGGTGGAGCTGGAGCCCATCGTGGTCTCCGAACCGCCTGCCGCGCTGCGGCTGCAGCCCGTCCTCGCTTTTCCGGCCGGGACGGCGCCGGGCTCCGGGGGGTTCGTGCCCGCCGGGGATCTCTTCGACGACGCCCATCGTCTCATCTTCGAGTACTCTCCGCTCTTCCGGAACGGTCGCGCCTCGGGAAGGATGAGGCGCGCGGGGATGCAGCAGGATCATTAAGACCATCGACGTGACGGGCGCGAAGGGAGGCGTCTTCTACCTCCACGGTGAGGATGCCTTTCGCAGGGAGGATTCGGTGCGCGCCCTGGTGGAGGCCCACCTGGATCCGGCGACCCGGGATTTCAACTTCGATCTCCTGGACGGGGAGAAGCTGGAGCCCGAGACCCTGGCGTCGATCCTGGCCACGCCGCCCATGATGGCTGAGTGGCGGGTGGTGGTGGTGCGGCGCGTGGAGCAGCTCGCGGGAAGCAAACGCTTCCGCGACATCCTCCTGGAGGTGGCCGCTTCGCCTCCGCCGGGACTGGCCCTCATCCTGTCGTGTACGCCACCCCAGGGATCCAAGGCCAAGTTCTACCGCGAGCTGGCCCGCCTCGGCCGGTCGGCCGGGTTCCCCGCCGTCACCGCCGCCGACGTTCCGGGATGGCTCATGGAGCGGGCCCGGGAACGCTTCGGTGTGGAGATGGATCTGGACGCTGCCCAGGCCCTGGGAGCCGCCGTCGGCCAGGATCTGGGTGTGCTGGCCATGGAGATGGAGAAGCTGGTCGACTTCGTGGGCGACCGGAAGCGCATCACCCGGCGAGACGTGGAGGACGCCGGAACACGCCTCCCCGTCCAGGATCGGTGGAGGTGGTTCGACATGGTGGGGGAGGGGCGCTTCGAAGAGGCCCTGCAGACGCTGTCGGTGCTCCTCTCCCAGCCCGGCGAGACCGCGGTGGGCCTGGCCACGGGTCTGACCACCCACCTCCTGCGCCTCGGGGTGGTGAAGGAGGGCGGGGTGGATGCTCTCGAACCCCTCCTTCCTCCCCATCAGAAGTGGGTGGCCCGCAAGCTCCCACGGCAGGCGAAGCAGTGGGGGAACGCGGAGTTGGACGCCGCCGTGGAAGGACTCCTGCGCGTGGATCGCTTCGCCAAGGCCAGCGCCATGTCCGGGGAGAGCCATCTGGAAGAGTGGCTGCTGGCCCTCATGGCGAGGAGGGCGGTGGCGTGACGGGCTCGGAGATGAAGCGCGGCGGCCCTGAGCGCAGCAGCATGGCGGGAGGCGGCCTGCGTCGCATCGGCCCCCTGGCCTTCCTTCCCGCGGTGCTTCTCACTCTGGGTCTGGCGGCTTCGCCTCGGATGATGCCCTCCCAGACGCTCGCGGCCCAGGAAGCCGCCGATTCCGCGTCGCCGCCCACCCTGGACGAGGTGGAGGAGCTGGTGCGTATGGGGCGCACTGAGGAGGCACGCGTTGCGCTGGCCAGGTGGTGGGAAACCTCCTGGGACCGCGAGGGCCGCCGCAGGCATCAGCGCGCCCTCTGGTTGAGGGGACGGCTGACCACCGATCCGGATCGGGCGGTGCTCGACTTCCGCCGCCTGGCCATCGAGTATCCGGGCAGCTTCTACGCGGCCGAGGCCCTCTTCCGTCTGGCCCAGGCGGCGTACGCCGCAGGATCCATGGACGAAGCTCGACGCTACGTGCAGGAACTGGCCCGCACCCACCCGGGAAGCTCGACGCTGCGGGAGGCGCGGCGCTGGCTGGAGGCCGCGCCTCCACCTCCCCCGGTTCCGGCGGAGGCGGAAAAGGAAGCGGAGGCGGACAGAGACGCGGCTGGGGCGGCGGCGGAAGGTGGCGCACCGCAAGAAGCCACGGCAGGAGACTCGGCGGCGGCGCGAGGTAGAGCGGAGGGAGAGGCGCCGTCGAGGGCCGCGCCCCCCACCCGAGAGGCGACGCCGACCCGGGAAGCGCCTCCGGGAGGCCAGGGACGGTCCGTCGAGGATCCGGCGGGAACCTTCGCGGTGCAGGTGGGTGCCTTCGCCGGGGAAGGCCGGGCCCGGGCGCTCCTGCGCCGCCTCGAGGAGGCGGGGCTGCAGCCCCGCCTGGTACGCGTGCCCGGCAGCCGCCTCCTGCGGGTGCGGGTGGGGCGTTTCGTGAACCAGGCCGATGCGTTGACGCTCATGGAGGAGGTTCGGTCCCTGGGATTCCCCGCTGCGCTGGCCCGCGACGCCCACCGGGAACGCAGTGTGCGCTGAAGGACGGCGCTTCTTTCCCCCTGAAAGGGTGGCGGCGGGGGGAGGGTTCGTGCTAACGTCGAAGTGGACCCCCCCAGGAAGAGAGGCGAAATGAGGAAAGGGGAGCGCGAGGCGTGGGAGGTCCTCCTTGCCGAGGACAACGACGACCACGCTCTACTGATTCAGATGGCGCTGGAGCGCGCCAGTCGCCTTCCCGTGCACGTGCATCGCGCCCGCAACGGCGACGAGGCGGTGAGCATGGTGCAGGACACCCATCCCGACCTCGTCCTTCTCGATCTGAAGATGCCGGGCCGTTCCGGCCACGAGGTCCTGGAGATCATCAAAGGCGACGATGAATACCGCCGGATTCCCGTCGCCGTCCTTACCTCGTCGGACCGCGACGAGGACCTGGCGCGCAGCTACGGTCTGGGTGGGAATCATTTCATCACCAAGCCCGAGGACCCGGCCCAGCTCGAAGCCAAGCTGCGCTCCCTCCTCAAGAACGTGGAAGAGCTCAGCGGGATCCGCAGGGGCGCAGGCCGGCTGGAGGCGACGGCGGTGAGCGCCATGGACCCTGGAAGTCTGGCCTTCCGCAAGATCGTGCTGTGGGGCGCCCTCGTCATTGCCCTCGTTGCGCTGGTCATTTTCGCCTATCTCACTGGAGTGCTGGGGTAGGAACCCGGCCCATGGTGAAGACTGAAGACACCCCCCTCATGCAGCAGTGGCGGGAGGCGAAGTCGCGCCATCGCGACTCCCTCCTCTTCTTCCGCGTGGGAGATTTTTACGAGCTCTTCTACGGCGATGCCGAAGAGGGCGCCCGCCTCCTGGGGCTCACCCTCACCTCCCGCAACAACGGAGCGGCGGCGCGCGTGCCTCTCGCCGGCGTCCCCGCCAAGGCCCTGGACGACTACCTGGGACGCCTGATCCGCATGGGCCGGCGCGTCGCCATCTGCGATCAGGTGGAGGACCCCGCCACGGCCAAGGGCATCGTGCGCCGGGAGGTGACCGAGACCATCACGCCGGGGACGGTCCTGACCGAGGGACTCCTGGCGGAACGCCGCAACAACTACCTGGCCGCCCTGGCTCCCGGCGAGGACGGTGCGTACGGTCTGGCCGCCGTGGACGTTTCCACGGGGGAGCTCACCGCGCGCCGGGTGGAGGCCGCGGAGCTGGAGGGGGAACTGGGGCGCCTGGAGCCGGCGGAGCTGGTCCTTCCCCGCAGCCTGGAAGAGAAGTGGGGAGCGCCGGGTGGAGCGGGTGCGGCCGGCGCTGCCAGCGCCCCGGGTTCCCGCTCTCCGAAGGCGCCATCTCCCCAGTCTGCCACTTCGGAGACGGGCGCTCTCGAGACGGCGCGCACTTACCGCGACGACTGGCTCTTCGAGGAGGACGTCGGCACCCGCGCCCTCACCGGACTCTACGGCCTCCAGTCGCTGGAGGGACTGGGCGTGGAAGCGGGCGACGCTGCGCTGGTGCGGGCCGCCGGTGCCCTCATCCAGTACCTGGAGGAGGTGCGTCCCGGCGGGGTGAGCCACATTCGCCCCCTGAAGATCCTGCGGCCGGGGCGCATCATGCCGCTGGACGGCATGACCCGGAGGAACCTGGAGCTGGTGGAGCCCCTGCGTGCCGGGGTGGAGGGCGGCACCCTGCTGGACGTCCTGGACGACACCCGCACCTCCATGGGCGCGCGGCTTCTCCGGCGATGGATCCTGGAGCCCCTCATCGTGCCCGAGGAGATCTGGGCCCGGCAGGAAGCCGTGGACGAGCTGGTTCGCGACGCCGGGATGCGGGAGGAGGTGCGCGCGGCGCTGCGCACCATCTCGGACCTGGAGCGACTGGCGGGAAAGATGGGTACGGGACGCGCCGCGCCCCGGGACCTGGCGGGGATGCGCCGCTCCCTGGAGCGGCTTCCTGCGCTGCGGGACGCCGTGGCCGGCGCCGCCAGCGACGAACTCGCCGGGCTGGCGGAGATGGACTGCCTCGAAGATGTGGCGGACCTCCTGGCCCGGGCCCTCGCTGACGATCCTCCGGCCACCCTTCAGGAAGGCGGCGTCCTACGAGAGGGATGGTCGCCGGAGCTGGACGAGCTGCGCCGTGTGCGGGACGGCGCCCGGGACTTCATCGCCGCCCTTCAGACCCGGGAACGGGAGCGCACGGGCATCGGGTCGCTCAAGGTGGGATTCAACAAGGTCTTCGGATACTACCTGGAGGTGACGCGGGCCAATCTGGACAAGGTCCCGGAGGACTACGTGCGCAAGCAGACGCTGTCCAACGCCGAACGCTACTTCACTCCCGAGCTGAAGGAGTGGGAGGAAAAGGTGTTCGGCGCCGAGGATCGCATCGTCCAGCTCGAGGGAGAACTCTTCGCCGAGCTGCGCGCCCGGGTGGGGAGGGAGGTCCAGCGCCTCCAGGACGCCGGGGCTGGGGTGGCGCGCCTGGATGTTCTCTCGACCCTGGCCCACGTGGCCGTGGCCCGCGGCTACGTGCGTCCCCGGGTACACACCGGCTTCGAGATGGAGATCCGGGCGGGGCGGCATCCCGTGGTGGAGACCATGATGCCCTCGGGATCCTTCATCCCCAACGACCTGGTCCTGGACGAGGACGGGTGGATCGTGATCCTCACCGGACCCAACATGGCGGGGAAGAGCACCGTCCTGCGCCAGATCGGCCTCATTCAGCTCATGGCCCAGATGGGATCCTTCGTGCCCGCCGATGCGGCCAGGCTCCCCGTGACGGACCGCATCTTCACCCGGGTGGGCGCTTCCGACAACCTGGCGCGGGGACAGTCCACCTTCATGGTGGAGATGAGCGAGACAGCCGCCATCGTCCATGGCGCTACGGAACGCAGCCTGGTCCTCCTGGACGAGATCGGCCGCGGCACCTCCACCTACGACGGGGTGTCCATCGCCTGGGCCGTCACCGAGTTCATTCATGAGCATCTGGGTTGCAAGACCATCTTCGCCACTCACTATCACGAGCTTACCCAGCTTGGCGACCTCCTGCCCGCGGTGCGCAACATGAACGTGTCGGTGCGGGAGGTGGGTGAGAACATCGTGTTTCTGCGCACCCTGGTGGAGGGGGGCGCCGACCGGTCCTACGGGATCGAAGTGGCCCGCCTGGCCGGGCTCCCCCCGGAGGTTCTCGAGCGCGCCAGGGAACTTTTACGGGAGTTGGAAGGAACACATAGCCATGGGGGTGAGGGGCTGGGCCGGCACGGACACCTCCGGCCTGCCTCCGAGCCCGGGCCGGCCCAACTCTCCATCTTCCAGGCGGAGCATCCCGTCGTGGAACGGATCCGGGAGTTGGATCCCGACGCCCTGAGCCCCCGCGAAGCGCTCGATCTCATTTACCGACTGCGCAGAGAAGTAGAGGATACCTGATTGCTCTCCGACGGTCCCATGACTCCGGCCGGTCTGCTGACGTTCCTTCTCGTGGCGCTCGGCGGCTGCGCCGGCGACGGCGAGATCCAGCAGCCCACCCCCATGTACGGCAGCACCCCCATCGAGTATCCCCTCCAGCTCTGGGATCAGGACATGGAGGGTGAGACGATTCTACGGGTGCGGGTCACCGAGACGGGGGCGGTGGATTCGGTGGAAGTCTCCGTTTCGTCAGGGCATGCCGCCTTCGATTCTGCGGCGGTGGCGGGGGCGCGCGCGCTCCGCTTCAACCCGGCTCGCAGAAAGGGCGAGCGCATCCGGGTATGGGCCGAAGTGCCGGTGCGCTTTTCCAAGAAGCCGCGCCCGGATACTGTGGGCGGCATGTAGTTTGCACGGAGGAACGCCGACAGCACACTTCCACCAGGACTTTCACCTTCGCCCGGGAAGGGGCCTCCATGTCTGAACGTCATCGCCGTCCCTACAACAACGTCCTCGAGATGGTGGGGTGGACACCCCTGGTGCGCCTGCGGCGGGTGGTGGACGGATCCCCCACTCCCCTCTATGGGAAGTGCGAGTTCATGAACCCGGGTGGATCGGTGAAGGACCGCATCGGTGAGGCCATGATCTCGGCGGCGGAGGCGGAGGGCAAGCTCAAGCCCGGCGGCACCATCGTGGAGGGTACCAGCGGGAACACGGGGCTGGGGCTGGCGCTGGCGGCGGCCATCAAGGGATATCGCTGCATCTTTACCATGCCCGATAAGATGAGCAGCGAGAAGGTGAAGCTCCTGCGGGCCTTCGGCGCCGAGGTCATCATCACGCCGACCGCCGTGCCGCCGGACCACCCCGAGAACTACGTGATGAAGGCCAAGGCCATCGCCAAGGAAACCCCGGGGGCGGTTCTGGCCAACCAGTTCTACAATCCAGCCAACCCGGCGGCCCACTACCGCACCACGGGCCCCGAACTGTGGGCCCAGAGTGATGGAGGCATCAGCCACTTCGTCGCCGGTGCGGGCACGGGCGGCACCCTCACCGGGACGTCGCGATACCTCAAGGAGCAGAACCCGGAAGTGCGGGTGGTGGGGGTGGACCCGGAGGGCTCCATGATCGCTCCCTTCTTCCATACCGGGAAGGAGGTGGAAGGGGCGCCCTACAAGGTCGAAGGGCTGGGCAACGACAAGATCCCCGGGACCCTGGACCTCTCCACGGTGGACGACTACGTGACGGTGAGCGACGGGGACGCCTTTCGCATGGCCCGGCGTCTCACCCGGGAGGAAGGCCTCTTCGTGGGAGGCTCGGCGGGCCTCATCGTTCACGCAGCCGTGGAGTTGGCCCGGGAGCTGGATGATCCCGACGCCTTTCTGGTGGCCCTCCTTCCCGACTGGGGTGAGCACTACCTGAGCAAGGCCTACGACGACGACTGGATGCGGGAGAACGGGTTCCTTCCCCGGCCGCAGCGCCGCCAGATTCAGGAGATGCTCCGGTCCAAGGAAGGAGATGCAGGGCTCATCAGCGTCTCTCCCGGGACCCCCGTCCGCATGGCCCTCTCCACCATCACCGCTCATGACATCGGTCAGCTTCCGGTGATCCAGGGCGGCGAGTGCGTGGGGTCGCTGGGTGAGTCGAGTCTCATGGCCGCGGTCATCGCCGATCCCGAGATCCTGGACGCGCCTGTGGACACGGTCATGGAGGCGCCGTATCCGGTGGTGGAGGCGCACGAGGATGCCGAGGAGGTGACCCGTCTCCTTCAAAGGGGAAATGCCGCCTGCCTGGTCCGCGACGGGGGCGAGCTCACGGGGATCATCACCCGCTACGACGTGGTGCGGGCCCTCACCGGCGGCGTGGCGTGAGGATCGCCGTCCTCATGGGCGGCACCTCCGACGAACGTGAGGTGTCTCTCGCGTCGGGCGTGGAGGTCACCCGGGCCCTCAGAGCGGCGGGGCATGAGGTGATGGCCGTGGATACGGTGCGCGGCGTCCTTTCCCCGGCGGAAGAGGAGCTCCTCCTGCGGGACGGGGTGCACGCAGATCCGCCTCCCGGGACCCTCCTGGCCGACCTGGACGAGGCGCACACGGTGGCCCTCACCCGGGATCCTTCCCTGGAAGGAGTGGATCTCTTCTTTCTGGCCCTCCACGGAGGCTCGGGGGAAGACGGCACCATTCAGGCGCTCCTGGACGTAGCCGGCATCGTCTACACCGGGAGTGATCGTCTGGGGTGCTCCCTGGCCATGGACAAGGAGGTCTCCAAGCGGCTCATGCGGGACGCGGGGATCCCCACGCCGGACTGGATTACCGATCCGGGTTCGCCGCAGGAAGTCCTGGACGCGCTCGGGCTGCCGGTCGTGGTGAAGGCGTCCGGGGGCGGATCCTCCCTGCGCCTGGGCATCGCCCACGACGAGGAGGAGCTGGAGGAGATCCTGGAAGAAGCTCGGGACTGGAACGACGTGGTGCTGTGTGAGCGGTACGTGGAGGGCAGGGAGCTCACGGTGGGCGTGGTCGGTGACGAAGCTCTTCCCGTAGGGGAGATCGTTCCCCAACACGAATACTTCGACTACGCCTGCAAGTATCAGCCCGGGATGGCCCGGGAGATCTTTCCGGCGGATCTGGAGACGGAGGTGAGCAGGGACCTGCAGGAGATGGCACTCCGGGTCCACCGGGCTCTGAGGCTGCGGGACTACTCGCGGGTGGACTTCATCCTGGATGAGGGCGGCGTGGCGTGGTGCCTGGAGGCCAACGCCCTTCCGGGCATGACGGCCAACAGCCTGCTGCCCAAGGCGGGAGCCGCCGCCGGGGTGTCCTTCCCGGAGCTGTGCGACCGGATCGCCGGCATCGCCCTCGCCCGGAACCCGTCCCGGGGAACGGGGTCTTTCCTTACAGGGCCCTGAAGAGCGGGGGCGAGTCGCCGCAGAGCGTTGAGGAACGGGGGCGAGCCGCTACAGGGCGATCGGTAGGCAGACGGCGGGACCATGGCTTTCATCGACAGAGGGTACAGCGGAGGCTACGGCCAGGGCATGGGCCTGGGCTGGCGGGGGATGCTCACCCCGGTGGTGAAAAAGCTCCTCATCGCCAACACGGCCGTCTTCGTGGTCACGCTGGTGGTGGGTCCCCGCATCATCTTCGACTGGTTCGCCTTCCAGCCCACCCGCATCTTCATCCGTCCCTGGGGCGTCTTCACCTACATGTTCGTGCACGGGGGCTTCTGGCACCTGGCCATGAACATGCTGGTCCTCTTCTTCTTCGGCCCGCCCCTGGAGAAGCACTGGGGTTCCCGCGAGTTCTTCCGCTACTACGTGATCGCCGGGCTGGGCGGAGTGGCGCTCAGCTACATCTTCCTTCCGGCCGCTGTCGTGGGGTCGTCCGCGGCCATCTACGGCCTCATGCTCGCCTTCGCCATGACGTGGCCTGACGCGCCCATTTACGTGTGGGGCATCTTCCCGGTGAAGGCGAAGTGGCTCATGGCGTTTCTCTTCGTCCTCACGCTGAGCAGCGCTGTTTCCGAGCCGGCGGTGGGGGGCGTGGCCCATCTGGCCCACCTGGGCGGGATCGGCGCCGGCTTCCTCTATCTGAAGAGTGGGTGGCGTTGGGGGCTGAAGAAGAACCGAAGCCGCCGCACCTCCTCTTCCCGGCCGCGTCTGCTGGCCATCGTACCCGGCAAGGAACGGGAAGGGCGCACGACGGCGTCCCCCCCGCCCCTGGACCGTCGAGAAAAGGAGTTGTACGACGCCGTGGACCGGGTGCTGGACAAGATCAGCGCCCACGGAATGTCGTCGCTCACGCCGGAGGAGCTGAAGCTCCTCGACGAGATGTCGCGGCGTCACCGCAGCAACTGAGCGTCCTTCCTGCTTTCCCCCGCGCCCCTTGACGGCGAGATAGGATATAGTAATATATCTATCTGTTGATGGTCCCTGATGCCGGAGGTGAAATGGGCGCGAAGGCTCCACAGATGCTGAACCCGGATGACGTCGAGGAAACTGCGCACATCCTTCGCTGTCTCGGGCACCCCCTTCGCCTTCGGGTGCTGGACGTGCTGGATCGTAGCGGAGAATCTACGGTGACCGAGATCTACGAGGCTTTGGGGGTGGAGCAGGCGGTGGCGTCCCAGCACCTCACCACCATGTGGGATAAGGGGATCCTCCACCGGCGCAAGGACGGCGTCCACGTCTACTACAGCATCGGGGACGACCGTGCAGTGAAGGTTCTCTCCTGTGTGCGGGGGGACAACTGCTGAGGGACGCTCCGCTCAGGAGACGGTAGCCGCGGGCCCCGCGCCCGCTCGACGATGCAGACGGCCGCTCTGCGGAGCGGCATTTTTCTTGGGCAAGGATATAGATTAATATGGATAGTTATATGCTCTATCGGGGTTCCAGGGGGCGACAGGGTCCGGCGGGGGATGGCCCCCGCGTGGGGCGCCCGTTGCAGGCACGCAGCCGCGGCGGGGCGTGGTCCCGGGCCGGGGGTGGGCTCGGCTTCGCCTTCGTGCTGGCGCTGCAGGGTATAACGGGCTCCTCGGCGCTGTCGGCGCAGGAGATCCGGGAGTCAACCCCGGGAGAGACGCGGCGCATCACCCTGGCCGAGGCCAGGGCCGAGGCCGCGAAGCACAGCCCCGACGTGGCTGCCGCCCACGCGCGTGCCGAAGCGGCGCGGCAGGGCGCGCGGGCTGCGGCGTCCTTCCTGTGGCCTTCGCTGGGAGCGGAGGCCGGAGCCGTCCGATCCGATGATCCGGTGGCCGCCTTCGGTGGGCGGCTGCGCCAGGGGCGCTTCACCCAGGCGGATTTCGATCCGGGGCTCCTCAACAACCCCGACCCTCTCACCGACTGGAGCGCGGCCGTAGGGGCCGAGTGGACGCCGGTGGATCTTTCGGCGGATCTGGGCCGCCGCGCCGCCGTCAAGGAAGCCGAGGCGGCGGGCCTGGTCGCCCGCTGGGCCCGGCGGGCGGCGGAGTTTCGTGCCGAGGTGCGATACATGGAAGCGGTGGGAGCGGCGGCGCGCCTGCGCGCGGCCCGGGCGGCCTTTGAAGCCGCACAGGCGAATGCGGAGGTCGCGCGGCGGAGGTGGGAAGAGGGCACCCTCACCCGGGCCGACGTGCTGCAGGCGCAGGCCATGTTGGAAGACGCCCGTACCCGGGTCATCGATGCGGAGCGCGGTGTCACCGACGCCCGCGAGACCCTTTCGGTGGCTCTGGGTTGGCCCGCGGATCTCATTCCCGTTCCGGTGGATACCCTGGACCTTCCCACCCTTGCCGAGGCCCAAGGGCCGGCCCGAGAGGTCGCGGCGGTGGATGAGCGTCCGGACCTCATGGCTTCCGCCCGCGGGGTGGAGGCGGCCCGAACCCGGGCGGGCCAGATACGCGCGGCCCGTCTCCCGAAAATCGGGGGCTTCGCGCGCCTCTCCACGCACGCTGCGGATCCCTTCCAGGACACGCGGCGCAACTGGACGGTGGGCTTCCAGGTGAAGCTTCCCGTCTTTACCGGCTTTGCCCTTGCGGCCCGGGAGCGGGCTGCTTCTGCCCTGTGGACCGCGGCGGAGCGGGACCACGAAGGCCGGGTGCGGCAGGCTCGCGCCCAAGCCTCCGGGGCGCGGCGCGCGCTGGAGGCCGCGCGGCAGGGCGCCGTGGCGGCAGATGCGGCGGCGGCCGCCGCCGAAGAGGCCGCCCGCCTCATGCGCCGGAGGTTCGAAGAAGGGCTCACGACGCCGGCGGATCTACTCTCCGCCGAGGCGCGGGCGGCCCAACTCAGGGCCGCCGCGGTCAACAGCCGTCTACGGGTGCACATCGCCCGTGCGCGCCTCGCGCTGCTGACGGGCTCTTCCGGTGAAGCGAACTGACTGAATCCAAACCATGACTGCGATATCCAACGCACAGAGGAACCGAGTGATGAAGCGTTTTCTGATCGTACTGACGGTGGCCGCAGGAGCCGCTGCCTGCTCCGGCGACGAACCTGGCCGGCTCCCTCTTTCCGGCGAGCCGGTGGACGTCACCGTCACCCGGGCGGAACGGGCGCCGGGCATGGAAGACCACCCCGCCGCCGTGGTTTCTACGCGGGAGGCGGAAATCGCCACACGCGTGAGCGGGACGGTGGCCGCCGTTGAGGTTCGTGTAGGCGACCGTGTCGCCGCCGGCGCGCCCCTTCTGCGTCTGGATTCCGGCGACGTGGATGCACGCATCGAGGCGGCTCGGGCCAACCTGGCACTGGCGGAGCGCTCCTTCGCCCGCATCAGCAGCCTGGCCGCCGACGGTGCGGCTTCCCAGGCGGAGCTCGACCGGGCCACCGCGGCGTTGGAAGGGGCGCGGGCCGGGGTTCGCGAAGCCGAGGCCCAGCGGGCGTACGTGGTCGTGAGGGCCCCCTTCGCGGGGGTGGTGACGAAGAGAAACGTGGATCCCGGCGATCTGGCCGCTCCGGGGCGGCCGCTCCTCACCCTTCTCGCCCCCGGCACCCTCAAGGTAACGGCGGACCTCGCCGCGGACCGCGCCGGGTCCGTGACCGAGGGCACGGAGATGAGCGTACGCGTCGCGGGTGTGGCTCAGCCCCTGGTGACTCGAGTATCCCGCGTGGTGGGCGCCCTGGAACCGGGGTCGCGCACTTTCCGGGTGGAGGCACCCCTTCGCGACGCTCCGGCGTCGGTGCTCCCCGGCAGCTACGCCCGGGTGGAACTGGCCGTGCCGGGGGAGGGGCCCCGGTGGATTCCGGAGGACGCGGTGGTGCGCAGGGGCCAGCTCACCGGAGTCTACACGGTGGAGGAGGGCGTCCTCCGCCTGCGCTGGGTGCGGCTGGGTAAGACCGTCGATGGCGCGGTGGAGCTTCTGGCGGGTCCCGCCGGGGAGATGGATGTGGTTCGCCGCCCGTCGAATGCCCTTCACGACGGACAGCCCGTAGGAACGGTGCATACGGTGTCGCTGACGGAGGTGGTGCGGTGAATAGGAACATCGCCGGCCGCCTGGCGGACCTCTTTCTCGATTCCAAGCTGACGCCGCTCCTGATGATGGCGGCGCTGGCCGTCGGTGCCTGGACGCTGGCCACCATGCCCAGTGAGGAAGAGCCGCAGATCAACGTTCCCCTGGCCGACATCTACCTTCCCCTTCCGGGAGCGGATCCGGTAGAGGTGGAGAATCGGGTTCTCATTCCGCTGGAGAATGTCCTTTCTGGCATCGAGGGCGTGGAGTACGTCTACAGCCACGCCGAGCCGGGCTTCGGGCTGGCGACGGTGCGCTACGAGGTGGGCCGGGACATGGAGAAGAGCCTGGTTCAGCTCTACAGCACCATGATGAAGCACCTGGATCGCATGCCGCCGGGCCTGCAGTTCCCGTTGGTGAAGACCGTGACCATCAACGACGTGCCCTTCTTCACCGCCACACTGCGCGGCGAAGGGATGACGGCCGCCGATCTTCGCGCCCTCGCCGATGAGGTGCGGGTGGATCTCGAGTCGGTGCCCGAGGTGCGGGACGTGGAAGTGGTGGGCGGATACCCCCGGGAGATCCGCGTTGAGCTCGACCCGGATCGTCTGGCCTCCTACGGGATCGACCCCCTGCAGGTGGTCCGGCGTCTCCGTGCCGAGAACGTGAGCGCCGACGCGGGATCCTATTCCTACGGCGACGAAGTGGTGAGGGTCACGGCGGGCCCCTTCCTTACTTCCGCCGAGGATGTGGGCAATGTGGTTCTGGACCTGCGCGACGGCGCTCTGGTGCAGGTGCGGGACGTGGCCCGGGTGGTGGACGGCCCCGCCGAAGTCACCCACTACACCTTTCACGGCGACGGGGGGGCGTGGGAGCCCATGGTGGCCCTGGCCGTCTCCAAGCGGCCCGGGGCCGACGCCACGGAACTGGGCCGTGCGCTGGAAACCCGTCTCGAGAACGCCCGGGGACGTCTCCTTCCGGAGGACGTCCGCGTTCAGATCACCCGCAACTACGGAGAGACGGCGCGCCACAAGGTGGTGACTCTGCAGGAGCATCTTCTCATGGCGGTTCTGGCCGTGGGGCTGGTGATCCTCTTCACCATGGGATGGCGAAGCGCGCTGGTGGTCATGATGGCCGTGCCGGTGACCTTCGCCCTCACGCTCTTCGTATACCAGGTGTTCGGATACACCCTGAATCGCGTGACCCTGTTCGCCCTGATCTTCGTTACGGGGATCGTCATCGACGACTCCATCATCGTGGCGGAGAACATGGAACGGCACTTCAGCATGAGGGATCGGCCCCTGCGGGCCGCCGCCCGCGCGGCCGTGGACGAGGTGGGCAATCCCACCATTCTGGCCACCCTCACCGTCATTGCCGCTGTGCTGCCCATGCTCTTCGTGCGCGGCCTCATGGGCCCGTACATGAGTCCCATGCCGGTGGGGGCCACCGTGGCCATGATCTTCAGCCTGGGGGTGGCGCTGACCATCACGCCGTGGCTGGCCTTCAAGCTCCTCAAGGGCGCCCATGCCCATGACGAGGGTGAGGCCTATGTCCTGGAGAATACCCGCATCTATCGGGCGTATGCCGCCACCATGAAGCCTCTCCTGGCGCGCCCGGCTCTCATGTGGGGCACGCTGGGGGGAGTCGCGGTTCTCCTTCTGGTAGCGGGCGGGATGTTTCTGACCCGTACCGTCGCCGTGAAGATGCTCCCCTTCGACGACAAGAACGAGGTGCAGGTCATTCTCGACCTCCCCGAAGGGAGCCCGTTGGAGGCCACCCTCGCCCTGGCCTCGGACGTGGGGCGCGCGGTGGGTCAGGTGCCGGAAGTGCAGGATGTCCAGCTCTACGCCGGCGTGCCCGCACCGTTCAACTTCAACGGCATGATCCGCCACTACTACCTGCGCAGGAGTCCCCATACGGCGGACCTGCAGGTGAACCTGGTGGACAAGGGGGTGCGGGCGGCCAAGAGCCACGACGTGGCCAAAGCCCTCCGGCCCATCGTGGATGAAGTCGTGGCGCGCTCGGGAACGGGTGCCCGCGCCAAGGTGGTGGAGGTGCCGCCGGGGCCACCCGTGCTCTCCACGCTCGTGGCCGAGATCTACGGAGACAGTGAGGAGGAGCAGGCCCGTGTGGCCCGGCAGGTCATGGACCTCTTCGAGGCCCACGAGGGCGTCGTGGATGTAGACTGGTCCCTGGCGGCGCCCCAGCGGGAGCTGCGCATGGAGGTGGACGCCGAGAAGGCCGCCCTTTCCGGCGTTGCCAAGGAACAGGTGGTGGGCGCGCTGCGCGTGGCTCTGGGGGGCCAGGTGCTTGGGGCCGTGTCGGCGCCGGAGGCGCGCAATCCTGTTCCGCTGCGCGTCAGGGCAGGGGAGGCGGAGCGGTCCGGTCGTGAGCGCCTGGCGGGGATTCGCGTGGCATCGCGCACGGGCGCCATGGTCCCCGTCGGAGAACTGGTGCGAACCGAGGAGACGGTCCGCCCCCAGGTGGTGGACCGCAAGAACGGGCGCAGGGTGATCTACGTCATGGCCGAAGTGGCCGGGAAGGACGAAAGCCCGGTGTACGCCATTCTGGACCTGGAAAAGGAGCTGGACGCGGTGAAAGTCGCCGGCGGTGCACCGCTGGGCCGCATCTTCAGCAGGCAGCCCGCCTCCACCGAGCGTCCGGTCATGAAATGGGACGGGGAATGGCAGATCACGTATGAAGTGTTCCGCGATCTGGGAATCGCCTTCGCCGGGGCCCTGGTGCTCATCTACGTCCTCATCGTGGCGTGGTTCGGGTCCTTCACCACCCCCCTGGTCATGATGTCCGCCATCCCTCTGACTCTCATCGGGATTGCTCCGGGACATCTCATGGCGGGGGCGTTCTTCACCGCCACGTCCATGATCGGGATGATCGCCCTGGCGGGGATCATGGTACGCAACGGCATCCTCCTCATCGACTATCTGGAGGCGCGCACGGCGGCCGGGATCCCTCTCAAGGAGGCCGTCGTCGAGGCGGGCGCCGTGCGAACCCGGCCCATCGTCCTCACGGCGGGCACGGTGGTGATCGGGGCCATCGTCATCCTCTTCGATCCCATCTTTCAGGGCTTGGCCGTGGCGCTCATTGCCGGTGCCCTGGCGTCCACGGTGCTCACCCTCGTAGTGGTTCCGGGCATTTACTTTCTCATGAAGCGGGGCGGCGCCCCGTCCGACTCCGGTGGAGGAGGCGACTGATGAAGCTGGTGTTTCTCATGTACCTGGAAGAAGACGACAAGCGCATCGTGAAGCTCCTGGAGGAGCACCATGTCGTGGCCTGGAGCCGCATGTCCATGGAAGGGCACGGGTCCGGAATGCGAGGATGGTACGGCGAGGTGGCCCCCTACGCGTCCCGCTTGATCTTCACCGTCCTTCGCGAGGACAAAGCCCGTGAACTGCTGGAGGCGGTGCGGGTGTGCGTAGACTGCGAAGACCCTCAGCATCCCATCCACGCCATGATGGTGGCGGTGGAGGAGATGGCCGATTCGGGAACGGCCGGATCGTAAGAACAGACCAGACAAGGAGTGCCTCGATGACCTTGGAGCGCATCATCCGTCTCATCGCGGGGACGTTCATTCTCTTATCCCTTGGCCTGGGGTGGCTGGTGAGCCCCTGGTGGTTCCTCTTCACGGCTTTCGTCGGCGTGAACCTGATCCAATCTTCCCTCACCGGATGGTGCCT
The DNA here is from genome assembly GCA_046756305.1 of Gemmatimonadota bacterium. Classification (GTDB taxonomy): domain Bacteria; phylum Gemmatimonadota; class Gemmatimonadetes; order Longimicrobiales; family Gaopeijiaceae; genus JBHHWB01. The sequence goes on along the minus strand of JBHHWB010000043.1, from coordinate 6,733 downwards.
CATGGAGGACATCCTCAAGGCGTGGGGGGTAGGGTGTCCGGTGAAAGCGGAGGAGGAGAGCTGAACCCTCTCGGCTCCCCTTCTGCTTGTCCCTTTCGGGCCGCTCCGCGAGCTTTCAACGCACGGGGCGGCCCGCCTTTTTTGCGGTGGCGGTTCGGCTCCGTTTCGGGAGAGAGGGTGCGCTGCGCTCGCCTCTTTCAACGGGAACCTGATGGGAGTGAGGATGACGATGTCCGGTACGGGACTGCGCGGTTTGGGCTTCTTCGGTGTTCTTCTTTCCCTTGCGGCGTGCGGCGGCGGACCCGGTGCGGTGGCGACGCCCGCCCCACCCGCCGAGCCGGTGGAGACCGGTCCCACCGTGGAGATCGTGCGGACCGACACGGCGGGGGGTCAGGTCGTTCCCCCGGCGGTCTTCGGAGTGGACCTGGACACCATCCATGCCGGCCCCTTCGACCAGGGGAAGATGTGGACCTTCGAATATCCGCCGAAGGAATACTTCGCCAGCGAATACGGCTTTGAGCCCGACGACGCCTGGTTCGAGACGGCGCGCCTGGGTGCCCTGAGGATCCCCGGGTGCTCGGCGTCCTTCGTGTCTCCCAACGGACTGGTGATGACCAACCACCACTGTGCCCGGGAGTACGTGACCCAGGTGTCTAAGGAGGGAGAACACCTTCTCGACAACGGTTTCATCGCCCGGGACCTGGTGGACGAGCGCGCCGTGGAAGACTTCCACGCCGATCAGCTCATTGAGATCGTGGACGTGTCCGACGAGGTGAACGCCCGGCTCGACAGCGTTCCCGAAGGGGAGCGGGCCCGGGCCCGCTCGGAGGTGCTGGACGGGATCAAGGCCCGCCTCGAAGAGGAGCGCGGGGGCGAGGACGCGGGGATCGTGGTGGAGATGGTGTCGCTCTACAACGGCGCCCGCACCTCGGCGTATGTGTTCCGGCGCTACGAGCACGCCAAGCTCGTCATGGCTCCGGAGCTGCAGATCGGTTTCTACGGTGGGGACCCCGACAATTTCACCTATCCGCGGTACAACCTGGACTTCTCCTTCCTGCGCCTGTACGACGAGGAGGGCAAGCCGCTCCGCACGGAACACTTCTTTCGGGTGGACGACGACGGTCTCCGGGAAGGCGAGCCTGTCTTCATCATCGGAAATCCAGGATCCACCAGTCGTCTGGAAACTGTCGCCCAGCTCGAGTTCCGGCGAGACGTGCGCGACCGGGGGATCGTGAATCTCCTGCGGACCCGCATGAAGATTCTGGACGACTTCATCCGCCGACACCCGGAAGAGGCCGAAGCTCGGGATCTGCGCAACAGCTACTTCAGCCTGAGTAATTCGGAAAAAGCCTACAGCGGCCAGCTTCGCGGGTTGGAAGATCCTGTGATCATGGCCCGCCGGCGGGACACGGAGCGGAGGTTCCAGGCGGCGGTCGAGGCGGATTCCGCGCTGGCTGACCGCTACGGCGACCTCATCGAGCGCATGGCGGAGATCCAGGAGCAGAAGCGGGCCGCGGCGCCCGCCATTCAGGCGTTCCTCGCCTTCGGAAGCCCCCTCCTTGAATCCGCCACGCTGACGCGGGCCCTGTGGGCTTTTCAGTTGATCTCTATGGCCGGCGCTGGCCAGGAGCAGAAGGATCAGATCCTCGAGCGGATCCGCGGCATCCATCAACAGCATCCCGAGCTGGATGCGGGGCTCATGGCGGCGCGTTTCCAGGACCTGGTTAAATACCTGGGGTCCGACGACCCGGCGGTACAGCGGATCCTGGCGGGACGTACCCCCGAGGAAGCCGCCCGGGAGATCGTCTCCGGCAGCGTCCTGGCCGATTCCGCCGGGGCCGTCGCCGCGGCGGAGGAAGGGGCCCTCACCCCCGACGACCCGGCGGTTCAGGCGATTCAGGCCATCCTGCCCGCCTTCATGGAGTACAACCGGGTCATGGGTTCGGCCGCCCCGCGGGAGCAGGAACTGGCGGCGGAGATTGGCCGTGCCCGGTTCGAGATCTACGGCACCGATGTCCCGCCCGACGCCACCTTCTCCCTGCGTATCGCCGACGGCGTGGTGAAGGGATATCCCTACAACGGCACCGAGGCTCCCTGGCATACCACCTTCTACGGGATGTATGACCGTCACTTTTCATTCGAAGGACGGGAGGAATGGGCACTTCCCGAGCGGTGGGCCACGCCGCCCGCCGGCCTGGATCTCGCCACGTCGCTGAACTTCGTCGCCACGGCCGACATCATCGGCGGGAACTCGGGGTCGCCGGTGCTGGATCAGGAGTTGGAGGTGGTGGGCATCGTGTTCGACGGCAACATCGAGAGTCTGCCCGGGGACTACATCTACCTGCCTGAACTGAACCGCTCGGTTTCGGTGGACGTGCGGGGTATCCTGGCGGCCATGGACACGGTGTACGACGTGGATCGTCTCGTTCTGGAGCTCGTCACCGGCAAGCTCGTACCCACCGAGAAGGAAGCCGACGCCGTACGGCGGTAGCCGGCTCCTGGAGGGGGAGGATCACAAAGAGGAAGTCGGGAAGGTCGTAAGGATTTTCCCGGCTTGCTCCTCCCCTTTCGCCTTTCTACAATCCGGGTCCCTTTATGTTACGAATGCGGGGCCGGGGGGGCGACGGGAAGGGGGCGACGTGCCCTCCCTGAGATCCCCACGGCTCTGAACCATACCCAGCGAGGAGTGCGGAATGGCCACGGCAAAGGAGTATCCCACGGACCGCATCCGGAACGTCGCGGTCCTGGGCCATGGGAGTTCGGGGAAGACGACCCTGGTGGACGCCCTGTCCTTCGTGGCGGGGACCTCCAAGCGCCATGGGAACGTGGATGAGGGCCATGCCCTGACCATGCAGGCGCCCGAGGAGATCGAACACGGCATCTCCATCCAGCTCACACCCGCCTTTGCCGAATACCTGGACACCAAGATCAATCTCCTGGATACCCCGGGCTTCCTGGACTTTGCCGGCGAGGTGGTATCGGCGGTGCGGGTGGCCGACGCCGCCATCGTCGTGGTGAGCGCCACCAGCGGTGTGGAAGTGGGGACGGAGCGGGTGTGGAGGTACTGCGAAGAACGCGGGATCCCGCGCATCTTCTTCGTTTCGGGGATGGATAAGGAGCACGCCGATTTCGAGGGCGTCTTCCAGCAGATCAAAGCGCGTCTCACGGACAAGGCGCTGCCCGTGGAGATTCCGGTGGGAGAGGGGGAGGATTTCCACGGCATCATCAATCTCTTCTCCGAGAAGGCCCACCTCTACAAGGAGGGGACGGTCTCGGGAGAGTACGACGAGACGGAGATTCCCGAGGAGTACAAGGAAAAGGAGGCCCAGTGGGAGACGGAACTCCAGGAGACCCTCGCCACGACCGACGAGAATCTCCTGGAAGCCTATCTCGAGGGCGGACACATTTCCCGGGAGGAAGCCATCGATGCCATGGCCTTGGGAATGGCCCGGGGGGAGATCTATCCCGTGTTCTGCGGCTCGGCCAAGCTCACCTACGGAATGCGGGCCCTCCTGAGAAAGATCGTGGAGCTCTGTCCCGGCCCGGCGGAGGCCAAACCCGAAATCGCCCGGCGGCCGGGCCTGGACCAGGAGATCGAGATCCACGCCACCGACGACGAGACCCTCGCCGCCCTCGTCTTCAAGACCGCCGCCGAGCCCCACGTCGGTGAGCTTTCATACTTCCGCATCTTTTCGGGCAAGATCACCAACGGGATGGAGGTGGTGAACGCCTCGGATGGGGCCACGGAAAAGCTGAACCACCTGAGCATCCCGCTGGGGAAGGAGCGCATCGAGGTTCCGGTTCTGCACGCCGGGGACATCGGCGTCGTGGCCAAGCTCAGGCACACCCACACCAATGACACCCTCTGCTCTCCGGATCGTCCGGTGGAGCTGGAAAAGATCAAGTTCCCCAAGGCCGACATTTCGGTGGCCATCCGCGGCGCCCAGCGCAGCGACGAGGACAAGCTGGGCGAGGTGCTGCCCAAGCTCCACGATGAGGATCCCACCTTCAGCGCCGAGTTCAACGCCGAGTTGCATCAGACCATCGCCCGGGGATTGGGAGAGATGCACCTGGACATTCAGTTCGAGCGCATGGCGCGCAAGTACGGGGTACACGTGGAGACGGAGCAGCCCCGCATCGCCTATCGCGAGACCATCACTGCGACGGCGGAGGGACAGGGCCGGCACAAGAAGCAGTCGGGCGGGCGCGGCCAGTTCGGAGACTGCTGGATTCGCCTCTCCCCCCGGGAACGGGGATCGGGGTACGAGTTCATCGATTCCATCAAGGGTGGGGTGATCCCCTCCAAGTACCTGCCGTCGGTGGACCGGGGAATCCGGGAGGCGGCGCAGCGAGGTATCCTGGCCGGGTATCCCGTGGTGGATTTCGTGGCCGAGTGCTACGACGGCTCCTACCACTCGGTGGACTCGTCGGATATCGCCTTCAAGGTGGCCGGGTCGCTGGCGTTCCGGAATGTGGCGCCCAAGTGTAACCCCGTTCTCCTCGAGCCAGTGATGGAAGTGGCGGTAACGACGCCCGAGGAGTTCATGGGGGACATCATGGGTGACCTCACCTCGCGGCGGGGAAAGGTCCTAGGAATGGACTCCGACTCGGGCCGCACCACCATCCGTGCCCTGGTGCCCGAGGCGGAGTTGTACAAATATGCGGCAACCCTCCGGTCCATCACCCAGGGGCGCGCCCACCACACGCGGACCCTGGTGGGGTATGAACCGGTACCGGATCATATTGCCCAGAAGATCGCCGATGAGCGCGCCCGGGAGGAAGCGGAGGGGTGAGTCACCGGAGCGCGGACCTCCCCTTGGGGGGCCGCTGCGCCGTGTGAGTGCGGGCGGCGGAGAGGGCGGTGCATCGCACAGGGCCGCGGGCCATGCTCCATACAGTCCCAGTCGGAAGAAGGTCTCACGAGGCCGCCGCAGGCCGGTGGTCGCGGGCCCGGCGCGCGCTTCTCCTCCTCTTCCTCCTTCTCGCCCTGATCCCGGCGTCCGTCTTCACTGCTGAGGGTGTGTCGGCGCAGCTCGTCACCGGTGCGGTCACCGAGGCGGGGACGGACCGGCCGGTGGTGGGCGCCATGGTACGCCTGGTCTCGGAGGGGGGGGATTCGATCTCCCAGTACCTTACCGGCGCCGACGGACGCTATCGTCTGGAGGGTGCGGGGCCGGGACGGTATCTGTTGGAGGTGGACCGGATCGGCTTCAGCGCTGTGCGCGAAGGCCCCATAACCCTGGAGGCGGACCGCACCCTGGTGCGGAACCTGTCGGTGGAACCGGCCGCCGTGCGGCTTGCGGGCCTGGCCGTCAAGGGTCACCGGGGGCGCTGCCGTATCCGGGACGCGGGTGAAACCCAGATCGTATGGGATGAAGCGCGCAAGGCGCTGGACGCCGCCACCTGGACGCGGCGCCGCGCCGGGCTCCACTTCGATCTCGTCCTCAGGGTTCGCCGGTGGGATCCCCACCACGAGGCGGTGTTGGACGAGGGCAGGCAGGAGGTGCAGGTCAGCGGGGGGAATTCGGTGCGCACCCTTCCTCCGGAGGATCTGCAGGAGGGCGGATATGTCCGGGACGTGGGGGGGATGACGTATTACTACGGGCCATCGGCCGAAACCCTGCTTTCCCGGAGCTTCCTCGAGACCCACTGCTTTTCGGTGGTGCCCGATCCGGAGGGAGAGGCGCGCACGGTGGGGCTCCATTTCGAGCCCGCGCCGGGACGCGACACCACCGACATCGAAGGAACGCTCTGGCTGGACGCGGAAACCGGCCGATTGATGCGGGTCACGTTCCGCTACACAGGGCTGCACCGCCGCGAAGGGCGGGAGTTTGCCCGGGGAGAGGTCCGCTTCCTGGAATTGGCCGACGGGCGCTGGGTGGTACGGGACTGGTTCATTTTGGCGCCCCTGCTGGGTCAGGTCCGGTCCCTGGGAGCCGGAGGCGCCCTCCTTCAGCGGATCGGGGTCGTAGGAGTGCAGGAGTACGGAAGCGAGATCCGCGCCGTATCGGGCCCGGACGGCGTGCAGTGGCGGGAGGACGCGCCCACGGGCGAGCTGCGCGGCGTGGTCTACGACAGCATTCGGGGCAGGGCGCTTCCCCTTGCCGACGTGCGGGTGGCCGGGCGGGGATGGAGGACGCGGGCCGACGACGGGGGCCGCTTCGTTCTTCGCGGGATCCCGCCGGGTCGGTACCGCATAGGATACAGCCACCCCTTCCTCGACTCTCTGGGTGTGGGGACGCTCTGGCAGGATGCCCAGGTGGAGGGCGACCGGGTGGGGGAGCTCTTTCTCGCAGTGCCCCCGCTGGAGCGCATTCTGGCGGCGGAGTGCCCCTCCCCTGAAGCGGGGGTGGTGGTGGGGTTCGTCCGGGACGCCCAGGGGGCCCCGGTGGCCGGAGCCCGGGTCGGGGTCGCGGCGGGCGTTGAAGGGGGGGAGGCACCCGCCACCACCACCGACGCTCTGGGAACGTTTCGCCTCTGTGGACTTCCCGCCCCCGCGGAAATCACACTGCGAAGTGCCTACCGGGGCGCCCGCGCTCGGGCCGTTCGGGTTCGCACGAGACCGGGAAGGGCCGTGCGCGTGGACCTGACGCTGACGAGCCCCGGAGCCGGCTCACGGCCGGACCCGGGGCTTGAGCGGATGTCGCGGCGCTAGGAGCCTGTCCGAGTCATGCAGCGGGTCGCGTTGGGGACGCCACGGCCCCAGGCCGTAGGCGGCGACTCGAAGGCATAG
>JBHHWB010000042.1:0-31265 GCA_046756305.1 Gemmatimonadota bacterium | reverse complement strand
TCTCCTCAGCCCGTTTCCACCCCGGATCCGTGGGTCGGGACCGCCACGAGTACGGCGCCGGCCAGGAGGGCCGCGGCGGCGCCGAAGTAGAAGGGGGCGGCAGGACCGAAGCCGCTCCACGGTCCCGCGCCCTGCCAGAGCAGGCCTGCCAGAAGAGAAGCGGGGAGGGCGAGGATCCCCACCACGGCCGCGTACATCCCGTAGGCCGTGCCCCGCAGATGAGCCGGCACCAGGTCGGCCACCAGGGCTTTCGCAGATCCGGCCGCGAGCCCGTGATAGGCGCCGTACACGAGGAAGAGAACGACCACGGCCCGGGGGGATCCGGCCCGGGCGAAACCCAGGTACACCAGGGCGTACACCACCCACCCGCCCAGGAGGACGAACCGGCGCGGGACCCGGTCGGCGAGGGACCCGGCGGGCGTTGAGACCAGCGCGTACACGGCGTTGAACCCCACCATGGTCCAGAGCACGTGCGCCACGTTCATTCCCCGTTCCTGGGCCCGCAGGATGAGGAAGGCGTCGGAGGAGTTTCCGATCTCGAAGACGGCGGAGGCGATGAGAAAGAGGAGAAAGGGCCTTCCCAGCTCTTTCAGGCCGTGGGACGGCGTCTTGACTGTCTTCCCTCCGTCTGCGGGGCGTTCCCGCCCGTCGCGGGGCGTCACGTCCCGCGCTCCCACTGCCAGGACCACCACGGCCAAGAAGGCGGGGAGGAGGCTCCACAGAACCAGCGTCCGGAAGGTGGCCGCGCCCAGGAGGGCCTCCTTCCCCTGAAGGTGGGTCACCAGCAGGACGGCGATGAGGATTCCCAGCACCGCGCCACCCGTGTCTGCGGCCCGGTGCAGCCCGAAGGCAAGACCCCGGTGTCTCCGGCCCACCGAGTCCGCGAGGAGGGCGTCCCGGGGAGCGGTACGCACACCCTTCCCCACGCGATCCGCCCAGCGGATCATCGCTACCACGACCCAGGAGTTGGCCACGTAGTAGAAGGGTTTGGCAACGCTGGAGACGGCGTATCCGGCCACGGCCAGCCACTTGCGTTCCCCCAGTCGGTCGGAAAGGCGACCCGAGTAGAGCTTGAGGAGCGCCGACGTGGTTTCGGCGAGGCCCTCGACCACGCCCACGGCCCAGGTGCGCACGCCCAGCACGTTGGCCAGGAAGAGGGGGAGGACGTTCTGAATCATCTCGCTGGAAACGTCCGTGAGGAAGCTCGTCAGCGAAGTGACCCAGACGTTGCGGTGCAGTCCCGTCGCGCGTCCCTCGTGCCGCTCGGTCATGAAACCCTACAGCCCGACGGCCATGGCTGTGGCGATGGCCACGATCCCCAATCCCACCAGCGCCGCGTACAGGGGCAGGGTGAATCGGATCCAGTCCTCGAAGCGAACGCCCGCTGCGGCCAGAATAGCCAGGAGCGCACCGTTGGTGGGCGTGATGAGATCGCAGAGTCCTGCGCCGAACTGATAGGCCAGGACGGTGACCTGACGACTGATGCCGAGGAGGTCGGAAAGAGGGACGAGCACGGGCATGGTGAGCACCGCCTGGCCGCTCACGCTGGGCACGGGGACGTGAATCGCCGCCTGGGCGAAGACCATTCCCACCGCCGAGGCAAGCCGGGGGAGATTGTCCAGGGGAGTGAACATGCCGTAGACGATGGTGTCCACGATGCGGCCCTCTTCAAGGACCACGAAAATGGCCCGGGCGAAGCCGATGAGAAGGGCGGCATACGCCATGGACCTGAATCCCTTAACGTAGGCTTCGGCGGTTCCCGTGATTCCCAGGCCCGCCGCGGCGCCCACCACCACGCCCATGACGAAGAAGAGGGCCGAAAGGTGATCGAAGTCCCAGCCCAGGGAGAGAAGCCCCCACACGAGGATGGCGAAGGTGGCCGCGACCAGGCCGAGCACACTCCAGTCCTTGCGGGTCATGGGCTCGTCGTCCTCCTGGCGCACCGCATGCTTTTCGACCCGCGTGCGGGCGGCGAAGCGCATGGTGCCCCCGATCCACAGACCGAGCGCCAGAACCAGGAAAGCGGTGCGGAACGCCCCGCCGGAGAGGAGGGGGAGGTCGGCGAGCTTCTGAGCGATCTGTACCTGAAAGGGGTTGATGGGACTGAACGCCGACGCCACGAACGCCGGACCCGCGCTGATGGCGGCGGCGACCAGGGGCGTGAAGCCCATCCTGCGGGTCAGGACCAGGAGCACAGGGACCAGGGCGATGATCTCCTCCTGGATGTTCTCCAGCGCGCCCCCGGCGGCAAAGAAGAGTGATACGATGGGGATGACGAGGATGTCCCGTCCGTGGAGAAGACGACTCAGCCATCCCACGGCGCGTCTCAGGGTTCCCGTTTCGTCCACCACCGTGAAGGCGCCGCCCACGAGAAAGACCAGGAAGATCACGTCGCCCGCCTCCGCCATGCCCCGGGGCAGCGCCACCATGGCCTCGAAGAAGTTGACGGGGTCCGGTTCCACCGAGTGGTAGGTTCCGGCCACGACTACGGTGCGTCCGGTGGCTTCGTCCTCCGTGCGATCGAACGCTCCAGCCGGAAGGACGTAGCTTGCCAGTGCGGCCAGAAGGACGCACGCGGTGAGGAGGACGAGGGGATGGGGAAAGTGAATGCGACCCGTTCGATTCACGCGAGCGCCTCCATCTGAGCTTGGGGATGGTGTGCGCGGAAGGTACAGCCAAAACCGTACGCTTGCCCATCGTAATCGTTGACACCCGGGGGATGTGCGCCCGAAGTTGACACTCCTCCAGACTCCTCTTCCGAGTACTTCATGGACGCCGCTCTCGTCGCTGCACGCAACCGCGCCGCCCGCCGTTTTGCGTTCGTCGGCGCCGCTGTCGGCCTTCTCTTTCCCATCACCGCCACCCTGGTGGACGCCTGGCTCCAGGGGATCTCCTTCACTCCGTTGGAGCTCCTGCGGCTACAATCGGCTCAACCACTGCACTGGATCATCGATCTGGCGCCCATCGTCCTGGGGTTCGCCGGCGCCCTCGCCGGTGCGCGCCAGGGCATGCTGGACGCATTGAAGGAACGGGACCTGGAGGAGGGGAAGCAGCGACTGGACACCCTCCTTTCCTCGGTGGTCAGCGGGGTGGTGATCATCGACGAGACGGGACTCATCGAGTCGGCGAACCCGGTGGTTCACCGCATGTTCGGGTTTGCTCCCGGGTCGTTGGTGGGACAGAACGTGCGGGTGCTCATGCCCGAGGAGGTGGCGGCGGAGCACGACGGGTACCTCAGGCGCTATCTGGAGACCGGGGAGCGGCACATCATCGGATCCCCCCGGGAGATGGAGGGGCGGCGCGCTGACGGATCCCGGCTTCCCGTGGAGTTGACGGTCACCGAGATGCGCCTTCCCCATGGGGAGCTGCGCTTCGTCGGCGTGCTGCGCGACCTTTCCGAGGTCAAGCGCCTGCAGGCCGAAGCCGACCGTTTCTTTGCCCTTACGCTGGATCCCCTGGTCATCGCCGATTTCGAGGGAAGGTTCCGCAGGGTCAACCCCGCCTTCACGTCCATTCTCGGATACAAGCCGGAGGAGGTTGCGGAAACACGATTCATGGACCTGGTCCATCCCGATGACCGGGAACACGTCCGGCCTTTCGTCGCGCGGCTGAACGAGGGAGAAGGCGTCGAGTATTTCGAAGCTCGCGTTCGCACCAAGAGCGGGAAGTACCGGTGGATTGCCTGGAGCGGCACGCCGGTGCCGGACGACGGGGTCGTCTATGCTGTGGGTCGGGACATCAGTGACGTGAAGGCGACGGAGGCCGCCCTCCTGGAGGCGAAGACCGCCGCGGAAGAAGCGAGTCGCGCCAAGAGTGAATTCGTGGCCAACATGAGCCACGAGATTCGCACGCCCCTCAACGGCGTGATCGGGATGACGCGGCTGGCTCTGGAGACGGAGGGTCTTCCCGAGGAGGCGCGCGAATACCTCCAGATCGTGGATTCTTCCGCCCACGCCCTCCTCGACATCATCAACGACGTGCTCGATTTCTCCAAGATCGAGGCGGGGAAGATCGACCTCGAGGAAGTGCCGTTCAGCCTGAGGGACAGCCTGGCGGACACCTTCAAATCGTTGGCGACCAGGGCCGCCGAGAAGGGTGTGGAACTCCTCTACGAAGAAGAGGAGGGTGTGCCGGATCTGCTCATCGGAGATCCTGTGCGGGTGCGGCAGGTTCTGGTCAACCTGGTGGGCAACGCCATCAAGTTCACGGAGCAGGGCGAGGTCGCCGTTACCGTCAGCGTTCAGGACCGGGACGACGAGGCCGTCCTTCTTCGCTTCGACGTCCGGGATACGGGGATCGGAATGTCCTCCGAGGTGCAGGAGCACATCTTCGAGGCCTTTTCCCAGGCCGATTCTTCCACCACGCGCAGATTCGGCGGAACCGGCCTGGGTCTGGCAATCTCCACGCAGCTGGCTGCCATGATGGACGGCGACGTCAGGGTAACCTCTGAACCGGGGGTGGGGAGCACCTTCACCTTCACCGCTCGCTTCGGCATCGGGAACGGAGACCGCCAGGGGGTGGGACCCCTGGCTCCTCCCGAGGTAGTTCGGGGGATGCGGGTCCTCATCGTGGACGACAACGCCACGAACCGCAGGATTCTGCAGGAGGTGGTGCGGCGCTGGGGCATGGACGCCACCGTGGCCTCGGGAGGGGAGGAGGGTCTGGAGATCCTCCGTGCGGCCCACGAGGAGGGGAGGCCCTTCCAGCTCGTGCTCTCCGACGTTCATATGCCCGTCATGGACGGATTCGAGTTTGTCAGGACCCTGCGGAAGGACCCGGCCGTGGCGGACGTCCCCGTGGTGCTCCTCACTTCCGGTGGGCAGAAGGGAGACGCCGAGAAGCGCAGGGAGCTCGAGGTAGCGGGCTATATGCTCAAACCGGTCCTGGCGGGAGAACTCCTGGAGACCATCCGCCGGATCTTCGGCCATCGGGTCCCGGCGGGAGACGGCGCGGCGGGTGTCGCGGAGGACGCCGCATCGGGTGTCGCGGAGGGCACCGCATCCGGGTCTGGATCGGTCGCCGCCGGCCGGCGGGGGGTCATGGAGAGGGAGGGTTCCGGTCCACCGCCGACGGAGATCCGGGCGCCCGCGCGCATCCTGCTCGCTGAGGACAACCGGGTGAACCAGATGGTTGCCGAGGCCATGCTCAAGAAGAGGGGCTACCTGGTGGATGTTGCAGAAAACGGACGGGAAGCCCTGGAGAAGGTGCGGGACGGCGGGTATGATGCCGTCCTCATGGATGTGCAGATGCCGGAAATGGATGGACTGGAGGCCACCCGGCGCATTCGCGGTGAAAAGGGCCCGCACAGTAGGGTCCCTATCATCGCGATGACGGCCCATGCCCTCGAAGGCGACCGGGAACGGTGCCTGGAGGCTGGCATGGACGGCTACGTCTCCAAGCCCGTCGAGCCTGAAGAACTCTTTTCGACCCTGGAGCGCGTGCTGGCGGGGAAGGGGGAGGCCGGCCCGACGGTTTTCGACGCCGCTGCCGCTTTCTTCCATGTAGGGGAGGACGAGGATCTTCTCAGGAACATGCTTCAACTCTTCCTGGACCAGATCGGGGAACGCCGCGCAGCGTTCGCGCAGGCCGCCGGGGAGAGGGATGCCGCTGCACTGGAGCAGGCGGCCCACAGCCTGAAGGGAGTGGCGAGCACGCTGGGACTCGAAGAGCTCCTGCGGGTCGCCGTGGAGGTGAACGAGCTGGCGGCGGCGGGCCGTGTGGAGGAGGCGGTTCAGCGGCTCCCCGGGCTGGAGGAGGCCTTGGAACGCGCGGCGCAGGCGGTGACGCGCTACCTCCGGGACGGGAGCTGATCCTTCAGCCGTCGGGTCTTTCGCAGCCGGCCCGGCGGACCGGTGGCTGCGCCGAAGGGTACGGCATCCGTGCGCCGTGGGAAAACCTGAACACATGAGGAGCGGACATGGCAGGGAAGAAGGGCACCATTGGCATCCTGACCGGGGGGGGCGACGTTCCCGGGCTCAATCCGGCCATTCGAGCCGTCACCATCCGGGCGCTGCGGGAGGGCTACAGGGTTCTGGGGATCCGACGGGGATGGCGTGGCCTGGTCGACATCAACCCGGACAGGGACGCCGACAACTCCCACTGCGTCATGGACCTCACCGCGGAGCTGGTGAACCGGGTGGGGCGCACCGGCGGCACGTTCCTCCACACCAGCCGAACGCGGGCGAGCCACCTGCCCCGGGCCTTCGTCCCCGAGCACCTTCGGGACAAGTACCGGGACGAGATCAACGACATCACGCCCGAAATCCTGAAGAATCTGGAATTCCTCGGTGTGGATACGCTCATTCCCATCGGGGGGGACGACACGCTGTCCTACGCGCACAGGCTGCATGAAGAGGGCGTCAGGGTGGTGGCCATCCCCAAGACCATGGACAACGACGTGCCGGGTACGGACTACTGCATCGGCTTCAGCACCTGCGTGACCCGCACCATCGAGCTGACCCACCGCCTGCGTACGTCGGCGGGATCTCACGAGCGCATCCTCGTCATCGAGGTGTTCGGTCGGTACGCCGGCTTCACGGCGCTACTCCCCACCATGGCGGGGGCGGCGGACCGCTGCGTGATTCCCGAGCGTCCTTTTGATCCGGACCTCCTCACCCGGCTGCTGGTGGAGGATCGGAAACGCAATCCCAGCCGCTACTCCGTCGTCCTCGTCTCGGAGGGAGCCGTGATGACGGGGCAGGAAGACATGGTCTTCGAGAGCCACGAGCCGGACCAGTTCGGCCACAAGAAGCTGGGCGGGATCGGGGATCGTGTGTCGGACGTCATCAGGAGGCTGTCGCCCGAATACAACGACGGGAAGCAGATCAACGTTGTGAACCAACGCCTGGGATACCTGGTGCGCTCGGGGGACCCCGACGCCCTCGATTCCATCGTACCTATGGCCTACGGGAATCTGGCTCTGGACCTGATCCTGGAGGGACGCAGCGGCCTTCTGGTGGCGGTGCGGAACGGCGTCTACGGCCCGGTGCCCATCGAGCGGGTGGTGGGCGAGAAGAAGGTCGTGGACGTGGAGCTCTTCTACGAGACCACCCGGCTGCGGCCCAAGTACGACACCTTCCTCTCCAAGCCGCTGTTCATCATGACGAGCCAGGCCTGAACGGCGGCGAATGGGACCGGAATCAGCCTCCGGTAGCCTGGTGCGACCCGGGGCGGATGGCGCAGGTCTCCGTCCACCCGTGGTTGAGGGGACGGGTCACTTCCGATCGGGTGGACGAAGGATCACCGAGGCCCGCCCGGCGGCGGCGGACCAGCACGGCGTGACCGAGATCCCCTGAACCGAACGCTCGGCGCCGCGCTCAGATTTGGAAACCGTCGTGATGTCGTATTTCCAGATTCGGGCTGGTTCGGCAGGAAAGCGGAGGTGAACCTCGCGCGCCATGGAGAACTCCGGCGCGAACCAGGCGCCCACAGGCATGGCGGCAACGTCCCAGCGGTAGTGAAGCTCCAGGGTGCCGTCGTCCCGCACGATCACCGTCTTTCGCAGGCGGACGGGTTCCTCGGCTTCCATGGCCAGGGCAATGGACCGACGGGCTTGGTCTTCCTCCACCCGAAAGTGGAACGCCGCGTCCGCCCAGGATAGAAGTGGCGTGTAAGCCGCGTCCTGGTAGAATTCCAGGTCCGTCTCCGCGTCCAGGACGCGCTCCACCCCCAAGGCCCGTTCGTCCAGATCCACGGGAGGCAGTTCCGTGATCTCCAGACTTTCCTCCAGGTCGTGGATGGAGGGTGCGGTGTCGGTCCCGTGCGCCCCGGCCGCAGGTGCTGCGCCGGTGTCGGTCGCGTCATGGGGGAGCGGCTCCGTCGCGGATCCCTGAAGGTGGTATCGCTCCCTGCGCCGGGTGAGGGAGTCCGCCAGGTTGAACCCCTCGCGGAGCCGGGTGAAATCCAGCACACCCCCGCCCCGCCCGGGATCGATCACCGCTGACACGGCCGAGCCGTGGACCCAGACCACGTTGCGGCCCTCCTGGTAAAGGTCGAGGACCTCGGCGGTGAGGGTTTCGCCTTCGCGCAGCATCCGCTCCGCAAGGGAGAGGTTCCGCCAGATCGCCGCCCGAAGGTGGCGGAGGTAGATCCCTCCAAAGACCCCATGCCAGTAGGCGTCATTACATTGGGCCCGGAAGACGGCGGTGCGGGCCCGGGGCGGGTCTCCCCGCTCGCGACAGAGGCGGGAGAGGGCCTGGGCCTTCTTGTGCATGCGGTTGGACTCGGGATAGCGCGCCAGAAAGTTGCGCCAGTGACCCCGGGTCCCCTGCGGCGCGTGGGGAGGGAGGGACCAACGCTCCATCTCCCGGTACGAGGCGGAGGGGAGATAGGCCAGACCGCCCGAAGGGATTTCGGCCACGGCCCGGGAGGGCGTGGTCATGCGAACCACGCCCAGGTCGGTGAGGCGCTCCATCGCATCCAGGAAGCGGTCGAGCCAGCCCTCCTCCCACACACGCTCCCGCGTACCCGGCCACCCTCCGAACTTTTCACCGTCGTCGGCGAGGACGGCAAGGGGCCGCCCTGCCGCGGCGGCTCTGAGGAAATACCCGGCAACCTCTGCGACGGAGTGGAAGGGGACGAGGTAGCGGAGCCGTTCATCGATGGGGAGGAGGCTCAATTCCCTGCCCGAGTCCTCCGTCCTCCATGGGCGGTGCAGCGCGCTGCGGCGGTATCCCGTGGAAAGAAGGTGGTGGTCGTCGAGAAAGACGTATTTGACGCCGGCGGCCACCAGGTCGGCGGCCAGCTCCGGTTCCCAGACCCGCTCCGTGAGCCAGAGGCCGGTGGCTTCCACGTCGAACCGTTCCCTGAGCCGGGTACGCATGGCCTGGATCTGTTCGATCCTGTCGCGGCTGTCCAGCACGGGCAGAACGGGTTCGTAGAGGCCGGATAGGAGGAGTTCCACCTGTTCCGCCTGCGCCAGCTCACCCACCAGGTCCAGGAGAGGGTGTCGGCGGTCTTCGAGCCAATCCAGGAGGGGGCCCGAGATGTGAAGGCCCAGGGGGAGCATCCCACGGTCCGCCAGGCGCTGCAGAAGCGGAGCGTACACATGATCCGCATGGTCAGCGAAGACGTGATCGAAATTTCCCACCGGCTGGTGCAGATGAAGGCCGAAGACGAATCGCACCGGCGCCAGTGGCGGAAGGATTTCCCACGCCGACGGATGGGGAGAGAAGCCCAGGGCCTCGGCGGCTTCCTTGAGCGCGGGAAGTTCGGGGTCGTCTCGCCAGGCGGGCCAGAGCAGGGCAGAGGCGTCGAAGGGGATGGCCTCGCCGGCCCGCCCCAGAGCGTCGAGCGCCTCGGAAAGTTCCCGGGACCGGGGCGGGACGGGATCGGCTGCCAAGCGGCTCACCGCCCCCAGGACCCGCTCCTGCGCCGGTCGCCCCGTCGCCCCTCCAGACCGTGCCGGACCACCGTCGTTTGCGCCCCCCTCCTCCTGGCCCTCAACTGCCTCTTCTTCTGAAGAGGGGACGGAGGGGCGCGGGTCGGGCGTCGCGGCGGCGCCCCGAACCTCGCCATCCCAGAGGCGGCGTCCGTCCCCTACCTGGGGATCGTTGCTCCTGGCTCGCGCAAGGCGGGTGCGCAGTCGCGCTTCGAGCTCTTCGGCGTCGCGTCCCAGGAGGTCCAGGGCGTGGGCGGCGTAACGGAGATTCTGGATGCTCTCCAGCCCGGCGATGTCGTCGAAGAACCATCCGCACGAGGTGAACATGGCCAGAGCGTTGCGCTCCATCTCAAGAAGCTCCAGCGCCCGCGCCTCGTCGCTGCTTCCGAGGGGGCGCACCGCCGCGCCGCGCAGCCAGGCCTTTCGTGTTTCCGGGTCGGCGTCCAGGACCCGGCCGTAGTCGTCGCGGGCGGCCCACGGGTCGGAAAAGAACCGTCTCCCCTCATCCTCGAAGCGGGCGTGAAGGCCTTCGGCCAACGCATCCAGGGCCTGGCGCAGCACCGCTCTCCACGCCTGTTGCGTGGGGCGGGAGGGGTCCATCTTGCACCCGCAGTCTTCCTTCCACCGTCCCAACTGGTGGGGGCATGACCAGGAGGTACGCTCGATGACCTGGACCTCAGGAGGCGCCGCAGCGGGTCCAGGGTGCGCCGTTTTGGGTCCGGGGTTCGTCGCCCCCGGTCCGGAGGCTCGAGGCCCATACACTTCCGCCAGGATGGCTTCGCAGTTCTTCAACCGGAGGTCGGTGCGGTGGGTGAGTTCGGCCACGGTGGCGGCGAGCGCCATGTCGCCCCAGCGGTGGTGGTGACCGAATGTCTCGCCGTCGGTCGCCACGGTGACGAACGCCCTTTCTGCGGCGGCCCGGGCGAGGCGCTCCACCCATGTGTCGGCACTCTTGAGGAGTTTCCCGAACGCCACGTCGTGAGAAACAGCCCCGTCGTAGGCGAAGACGTCCAGGGTGAGCCCGCCTTCGAGACGGACACGCCCGGGGCGCCCGTCGTCGGGGGGAGTGCGAAGCTGCGTCTCTCCCAGGATGGTGAAGCGGATCCCCTCCCGGGCCAGCACTGCGAGCGTTTCCAGATCTACGGCCGTCTCGGGGAGCCACATCCCCGCCGGCTCCCTCCCAAAGCGCCGGCGAAAGTCGCTCATCCCCCAGCGGACTTCGGTCACTTGGTCCCGCAGGGGGGCCAGCGGCAGGATCACATGATGATAGGGCGACGCCATGGCGTTGCCGTGCCCCGTCCGGCGAAGGGCGCGCCGATCCGCTTCCAGGAACGCCTCATAGGTGGTGGGCGCCTCCCGGGCCATCCAGGAGAGTAGCGTGGGGCCCGCGTCCCAGTTGATCCACTCCAGCACATTCACCAGGCCTGCAACGCGCCCGTCCGGGGCCAGCACACGGGCCGCTGTCAGCGGCCGATAGCACTCGGCGTTTACGCGCTGGTTCCAGTCGTGGAAGGGGGCGGCGGAAGGCTGGACGGGAACCCTGCCCGTCCGGGGATCTTCCCGGGGAGGCTGGTAGAAGTGCCCGTGGAGGACGACGCAGGCGGAGCGGCTATGCATGGGCCCGGCGGCGATGTGCCGCCCGCCGGTAGACTTCCTGGTATTTTGCCACCGATGCCCGCCAGGAAAAATCCCGGCTCATGGCGGCCCAGACGTGCCCCACCCAGGCGGAACGGTCGGCGTAGAGCTCCATGGCGTACCCCACGGCTTCTTCCAGGGCCCACGGTGCGTATTCATCGAAGAGAAACCCGGTGACGCGGTCCTCCACCGTGTCCGCGAGGCCGCCCACCCGCCGCACCACGGGAAGGGCCCCATAGCGTTGCGCACGCATCTGGGTCAGGCCGCACGGTTCGTAGAGGGACGGCATGAGGAGGTAGTCGGCGCCGGCGAGAAGGCGGTGTTCCCGCTCCTCGGTGAAGTGGAAGAAGGTCCCCACGCGGGTGGGGTAGCGCGCCGAAAGCTCGGCAAGGGCGTCCCGGTAGCGGGTTTCGCCCTCGCCGAGGAAGACCCACTGGGCATCCAGGCGCTCGATCATTCCCGAGGAGAGGATGAGATCGTATCCCTTCTGCTCCACGAGGCGGGCCGTCATACCGAAGAGGGGAACGTCGGGACGCTTCTCCAGGCCGATGGCTTCCTGGAGCCAGGCCTTGCACACAGCCTTCCCCGACAGGTCGTGGCGGGTGTAGGTGGCGGCGATCCAGCGGTCGCTGGAGGGGTCCCACACCTCGTAGTCGATGCCGTTCAGGATGCCGACGAAGCGATTACCCAGGGCGTTGAAGGTGTCGTGCAGCCCGAAACCGCCCGTGCGTGTGCGGAGCTCGTGGGCGTGGGTGGGACTCACCGTCGTCACCATGTCGGAGAACACCAGCCCGCCCTTGAGGAGATTGACCTGGCCGTACCACTCCATGAAGTCCGGATGGAAAAGCTTCGAGGGGAGTCCCAGGTGCTCCAGGACGTCGGTCCCATAATGCCCCTGGTAGCCGGCGTTGTGCACGGTGAGGACGGTGGCCACCTCGTCGTAAAAGGGGTCTCCGGCCCGAAGCGTTCGCAGATAAACCGGGGCCAGCGCCGTGTGCCAGTCGTGGGCGTGGATGATGGCGCTGCCGTCGGTGACGCGGGGCAGCCAGTCCAGGACCGCCTGACTGAAGAAAGCGAAGCGGAGGTGATTGTCCCCGTACGCCCCGTCCCCGTCACCGTACAGACCCTCCCGCTCGAAGAATCCGTCGTTTTCCACGAAATAGATTGCGGGGTTGCCCGGGGCGGAGGGATTGTGGTAGATGCGCGCCGGGTGGACCGCCGAGCCCAACCGGACCTCGTACGGTTCGCAGCAGGGCTCCACCTCGGGAAAGACGGCGCGGACCGTGCCATAGAGAGGCATGAACACGGCGGTCCCGGCGCCGGCGGCCGCCTGATATCGCGCGATACCGCGCACGGCTTCGGCGAGCCCTCCCGTGCGGGCGTAGGGCCAGTATTCGGTGGTCAGGTGGACCACCGTATCCGTGTACCCCGGGGCGGGCAGCCCCTCCCCGGAGGGAACGGTGAACATTTCCTTCTTCATGCAGACCGTGTCCCGAGGCGGTCGAAGAGCGAATGCGAACCCCGCAACCCGATACGACGGCCGGGTGCTGAAGAAAGGCGCGCCGCCGTGATGCGGTAGAGAAGAACTCTCCAACATTCGCCATTCGAGCGCTGTCGGGGAAGCTCCTCCGAAGGGTCGCCGACGGGGCACCGCCCCACGGAGCGCCGCGCCCACCCGGTGCCCGCGGGAGGGGAAAGGAGGGAGGCGGTTGCTTCTCGGCCCTGCCTTCGCCTGATTGTGGCTGTGAACGAGATGCTGCAGACCGCTGCCGAATCCCTGGTCCAGGGAGCGTGCGACCGTCCTTTTGACGTCCTGGGCCTGCACCCCCGAGCGGAAGGGGGCTGGGTGGTACGCGTCTTTCTCCCCTGGGCACGATCCGTATCCGTGCTCACGGATGGCGACGCGGTGGAGGCCCGCCGGCTCCACCCGGGAGGCCTCTTCCAGGCGGAGTTTCCCCGGAGAGACGCCCCTTTTCCTTACCGTCTGAGGGTGGAGGACCCCCGGGGCCGTCCCTGGGAGATGGAAGATCCGTACCGCTTTCCCCCGGTTCTCGACGAGTTCCGCGTACAGGCGTTTCTGGAGGGGCGGGAGCGGCGCCTACACCAGGTCCTGGGTGCCCGTGTTCTCTCCCTTGAGGAGGTGGAGGGGACCGCCTTCAGCGTGTGGGCGCCTCACGCCCGGGCCGTGCGCCTGCGGGGTGACATGAATCATTGGGACGGCCGCTGTCACCCCATGCGTCCGCGGGGCGCCACCGGCGTCTGGGAACTCTTCGTTCCCGGAGTCGGCGTGGGCGCGCGCTACAAGTACGAGATCGTCACCGGGGAAGGCGATGTGCTGGAAAAGGCCGACCCGTGCGCCCGCGCCATGGAGTTGAGGCCCGCCACCGCCTCGGAGGTGTGGGATCCGCGGGGATACCGGTGGCGGGACGGCGCGTGGCTCGAGGAGCGGAGAGCCCGCAACCACGATGAGGCGCCCATGAGCGTCTATGAAGTCCACCTTGGATCGTGGCGCCGCGGCGAGAGCGGACAATGGCTTACCTACCGTGAGTTGGCGGAGCACCTCCTCCCCTATGCTCGGGAGCGGGGGTTCACCCACGTGGAGCTTCTTCCGGTCATGGAGCATCCCTTGGATCAGAGTTGGGGTTATCAGCCGCTGGGGTTCTTCGCGCCCACCTCACGCTATGGGTCTCCCGACGATTTCAGATTCTTCGTGGATGAAGCCCACCGCCTGGGGCTGGGGGTGATCCTGGACTGGGTGCCCGGACATTTTCCCCGGGACGAGCACGGGTTGGCGCGCTTCGACGGCACACCGCTCTACGAGCACCCGGACCCGATTCAGGCCGAACACCCCGACTGGGGAACGCTGATCTTCGACTACGGATCTCCGGCGGTGCGTTCCTTCCTCGTCTCCAGCGCCCTCCACTGGCTGGAAGACTACCATGTGGATGGACTGCGCGTGGACGCCGTGGCCTCCATGCTGTACCTGGACTATTCGCGTCCGCCGGGTGCGTGGAAGCCCAATCGGTACGGGGGGCGGGAGAATCTCGAGGCCGTGGAGTTCATTCGCATCCTGAACGACGCCGTTCACCAGGAAGTGGCGGGCATCCTCATGGTGGCGGAAGAGTCCACGGCCTGGCCGCGTGTATCCCACGGGACGGATCGCGGAGGCCTGGGTTTCGATCAGAAGTGGAATATGGGGTGGATGAACGACACCCTGGACGTGATGCAGGCCGATCCCCTGCACAGGAAGTTCCGTTACGAACGCCTCACCTTCTCCATGCTCTACGCCTTCAGCGAGCGCTTCCTCCTCCCCCTTTCCCACGACGAGGTCGTGCACGAGAAGCGTTCGCTCCTCTCCAAGATGCCCGGGGGATATGAGGAGAAATTCGCCAACCTGCGTCTCCTGTATTCCTACATGTGGTCCCATCCGGGAAAGAAGCTCCTCTTCATGGGCGGTGAGCTTGCCCAGTGGACTGAATGGGACGTGGAGGGCGAGGTGGATTGGGCGCTTCTCGAGTGGGATCGTCACGCAGGCGTTCTGCGTCTCATCGAGGACCTGAACCGGACCTACCGGGAAGAACCCTCCCTCCACGTCCAGGACTTCCGGCCGGAAGGCTTCGAGTGGCTCGACTGTCACGACCCCGAGCGTACGACCCTTTCCTACCTGCGATGGGCTCCCGGGTGGTCGGACTTCGTGGTTGTGGTGTTGAACTTCACGCCCGAACGGAGGGATGCCTTCCGGGTGGCCTTACCCCACGCGGGACACTACCGCGTGATCCTGAACTCCGACGCTCCCGAGTACGGCGGGTGGGGCGTTCCCGTCCCGGAGGTCTTGGAGAGTCGGCCGGTTCCCCTCCATGGGCGGGATCATTCTGTGGAGCTTCCCCTTCCTGGCCTGTCGGCCCTCTTCCTGAAGCGCGAGGCGTAGCCCGCGCCGCCTCGCATCAGGAATCCGCCTCTTCCAGCTCCAACTCCGCCTGGAGGGAAAGGCTCTCGTCCGTGGGTGGGTCGTCGGCTTCCAGGTCGCCACGCAGCGCCTGCTGGTAATACTTCTCCGTGTACTCCCGCACCATGCGCGAGGCGGTGAAGTCCCGGAGGGCCACGCGCATGGCCTGCTTCATGCGGTGGACCCAGGCGAGGGGCACCCCCCTTTCGTCCCGCTGGTAAAACGTGGGCACCACTTCACGTTCCAGAAGGCGGAAGAGGGCCTGGGCGTCGGCGGCATCCACTTCTTCCGGCGTACCCTCGGCCAGCGGAATGGCCCAGCCGTTTTCACCGTTGAAGCCCTCGGCCCACCATCCGTCGAGAGTGCTGAGCTGGGGAACGCAGTTGAGCGCCGCTTTGATGCCGCTGGTGCCCGACGCCTCCATGGGAACGCGGGGGAGGTTGAGCCACAGGTCCACGCCCTGGACGAGGCGGTGGGCCACATGGAGGTCGTAGTCCTCGACGAAGGCGATGCGTCCCTCAAAGCGGGGGTCGCGGGTGGCTTTCCAGACCTGCTGAAGGACGGCCTTGCCCTTGTCGTCTGCGGGGTGGGCTTTCCCCGAGAAGACGAGCTGAACGGGGCGGCGTGGGTCCGTGAGGAGGCGCTGCAGCCGTTCCTGGTCGGTGAAGAGGAGCGCTCCGCGCTTGTACGCGGCGAAGCGGCGGGCGAACCCGATGGTGAGGGGTTCCGCACTCAGCAGCGTACCCGCGCCCACCAGGTGCGCGGCCTCCTTCCAGAGGGTCTTCCAGCGCACCCGCGCCTGCTCTCTGCAGAAGTTGAGGAGCGTCTTCTTGAGATGGATGTGGGTCTCCCAGAGTTCCTGGTCGTCCAGTTCGGAGACGGCGTCCCACACCTTTTCGTCGAGAGGTCTCTTCTCCCAGTCCGCTCCCAGATACCGATCCAGGATCTTCATGTAGCGGTGGGCCATCCACGACCCCAGGTGCACACCGTTGGTCACCGACCCGATGGGGATGCGGCTTTCGTCGCGCCCCGGCCACAGGGAAGCCCACAGCTCCTGGGTGACCCGCCGGTGCCGCCTGGAGACGCCGTTCACGTGGGAGGAGAGACGGATGGCCGCGGCCGTCATGTGAAAGCGGCCGTGGTCCAGTTCCGGGTGGCGCCCCAGGGAGGCGAAGGTGGAGTAGTCCACGCCCATGGACGCAGGATAGTCGCCCACCACAGCCTTCATGAGCTCAGGCCCGAACATGTCGTGTCCGGCGGGAACGGGGGTATGGGTGGTGAAGACGGAGCGGGCGCGCACGGCGGCCACGGCCTCGCCCCACGGCATCCCCTCCACGAGGTGCTCCCGTAGGCGTTCCACCATCATGAAGGCGGCGTGACCCTCGTTGGCGTGCCAGGCGCCCGGATTCACGCCCAGGGTGCGGAGCACGCGGACACCGCCAACCCCCAGGATCCATTCCTGCTTAAGGCGGTGTTCTTCCCCTCCGCCGTAGAGCTGGTAGGTCAGCTCCCGGTCCTGGGGATGGTTCTCGGGAAGGTTGGTGTCCAGGAGGTAGATGTGGACGCGGCCGGCGTCCAGGCGCCAGGCGCCGATGTGTACCGGGCGTCCGCCCGTCTCCAGTACTGTGATGCTGTGGGAATCGCCGGGGCCGGTGAGCCGCACCAGGGGCATGATGCGGGGATCGAACACCTCGTCGCTGCTTTCCTGCCACCCGTCCAGGTTGAGCTTCTGATCGAAGTATCCCTTGGAGTAGAGGAGGCCCACGCCCACGAAGGGGACGCCCAGGTCCGAGGCCGCCTTGCAGTGATCGCCGGCCAGGACGCCCAGGCCTCCCGAGTAGATGGGGATGGAGTTATGGAGTCCGAATTCGGCGCAGAAATACGCCACCGGATCCCCGCCCAGGTCCGGGAAATTCTCGCAGAACCAGCAGTGGGACGCCTCCAGAGCGGCCTGGAACGCCTCCATGACGCGGTCGTAGCGTTCCAGGAAATCCGGGTCGTGGGCCAGGGAGGCGAGGCGGGCCGGTTCCACCCGGCGCAGGAGGGCCACCGGGTTGTGGCGGGTGGCGGACCAGAGGGTGGGATCAATGGACCGCAGCAGAGCACGAGCGCCGCGGTCCCAGCGCCACCACAGGTTGAGGGCGAGCTGCTCCAGCCCCTGGAGTCTTTCCGGCAGATAGGGAATCTTACCCGACTCTTCCGTCATGGCTGTGGAGGTCCCGATCCGGGGGTCGAGCGAGGTCACGCTTGAGGAAGTACAATCTGGCCCCCGCCGGGGAGGATGTGAAGACGTCCAGGAGCTCTCCTGGATTGACCCGGAGCGCATCGCCCACCCGCTCTTCCCGCCATGGCGAAGCGGTCGCCGTCTCCGTATCGCGGGAGCGGAATTCCCCGGGGGCCCAATCGAGTCCCTCCGGATTGTCGTGGATATCCGAGATCAGGCCTACGAGCGGCATCTTTACCCTTCACCTACTCTTCGCCGGCGTAGGCTTCACGCAGCTTGGCCTTCTGTACCTTGCCCGTGGCGCCCATGGGAAGCTGCTCCACGAAGACGACCCGATCCGGGAGCTGCCACCTGGCGACGTGCTGCGAGAGGTAATCGAGGACGCTTTCCTGCGAAGGATCGGAGCCTTCGACGGGTATGGCGATGAGGAGGGGCCGCTCCCCCCACTTTTCGTCCGGAACGCCGATGACCGCCGCCATGGCGATGCCGGGGTGGCCCATGGCCGCGTTCTCCAGGTCGATGGAGCTGATCCACTCGCCTCCCGACTTGATGAGATCCTTGGTGCGATCGGTGATCTGCATGTACCCGTCGGGGTCGATGGTAGCCACGTCTCCCGTGGGGAACCATCCGTCGGCGGTGAGGCGGTCCTCTTCGTCGCGGAAATACCCGTCGGCCACCCAGTGCCCCCGTACCTGGAGCTCACCGCAGGCGACCCCGTCGTGAGGGAGAGGGCGGCCGTCGGGGTCCACGATGCGCATCTCGACGCCGAAGGGTGGACGTCCCTGTTTGGTCTGAAAGGCGGCGCGCTCGGTGACCGGCCGCTTCCGCCACGCCCGGTCCAGGCGGTTCACCGATCCCAGGGGGCTGGTTTCCGTCATGCCCCAGCCGTGGAAGAACTCGATGTCGAACTCCCCCTCGAGCGCCTCGATGAGGGACCGGGACGGCGCCGATCCCCCGATGAGGACGCGCTCCAGAGTGGGAATGCCGGCGCCACGCTTGCGCCAATGCTCCACCAGGGGAAGGAAAACCGAGGGAACGCCGGCGCTCATGGTCACGCCTTCGGCTTCCATGAGCTCGGTGAGGCCCTCCGGGTCCAGGCGGGGACCCGGCTGGACCAGCTTCGTCCCCGTGAGGGCACAGGCGTAGGGAAGCCCCCAGGCATTGGCGTGGAACTGGGGCACGATGGGCAGCACCGATTCCCGCGATCCCAGCATGAATACATCGGGCATGGCGACGGCGTACGCATGCAGGACCGTGGACCGATGGCTGTAGAGAACGCCTTTGGGTTTTCCTGTCGTCCCCGAGGTGTAGCAGAGGGATGCGGCGGTGCTCTCCTCCAGGAGAGGCCACGTATAATCCCCATCGTGCTCCTGGAGGAGCGCTTCGTAGGAGATAAGCTCCGGAAAGGTGTGCTCGGTGGGGAGGTGGGTCTCATCGGTGAGGGCGACGACCAGCTCCACGCCGGGAATGTGGTCCTGAACGGCGCCCACGAGGGGGAGGAAAGTGCTGTCCACGAAGATCACTCGGTCCTGGGCGTGGTTGACGATGTAGGCCAGGTCCTTGGGGTGCAGCCTGGGGTTGAGGGTATGGCAGATGGCGCCCATGCCCGAGACGCCGTAGTAGACCTCCACATGCCGGTGGGTGTTCCAGGCCAGGGTGGCCAGACGGTCCCCCACGCCGTACCCCCGGGCGGTGAGCGCGCCGGCCAGCGCGCGGGCCCGGTCGCGTGTGTCGCGCCAGGTGGAGCGAACCATTCCCCCCTCGGGGGTTCGTGAGATCACTTCCCGGTTTCCGAACACGCTTCCGGCGTGCTCGATGATGTCGGAAACGAGGAGCGGGTGCTCCATCATCCGTCCCAGCACAGGCGACTCCTTTCCTGGGGGTGGGGCTCAGGCGGGACAAAATACGACTTGAAGGTTCCGCGTGACACCGGGGAAGGTGTGCAGGGGCGCCTCAGAAGATTTCGGGACCCACCTCGAAGCGGCGGCTGCGCCGGATCTGTTCTTCGCTGAAGCCCAGACGAAGGCCGTGGCGCTCGAAGACCGTCATGCGGAAGACGGGGCCCCTTCCGGGCGCCCCGACGGGGAAGGCCAAGTCCAGGCGAGTGACGTTGCGTCCTCCCGCGGGGAGCCCGATGCGCAGCCCGAAGCCCACGGTTCCCACCCACCCCTGGTCCGTGCCGAAGGGCACGTCCCCCTTCCATCCACGTCCGGCGTCGGCGAAGAGGGTGGCGCCCAGCTCCAGGGCCCGGGTCTGCGGCCAGGGGAAGCGGATCCGGTTTTCCACCGTGAGGAGGACGCGCCGTCCCGTGGGAAAGTCATCTTCCCGGAAGGCGCGCACGCCGTCGCGCCCTCCCAGAGTGAGCTGGTAGGGAAGATACGTGCGCCACCCACCCGTCGCCGACACGCGCGTGAAGAAGGTCTGGTTGGGAAGGTGCTCCGAGCGCAGGTAGGCGAAGATATCCCCTTCGGCGAGGACATCCTGCCAGAAGCCGTCCTCTCTGCGCCCCTCGCCTCTGATCTGACCGACGATGACCGACGAACCCAGTGATCGCCCTGCCCCGAGGCGGGCCCGGGCGAAGAGGTCCCGGGCACGGGGGGTGCTCTTCGGCGTGAGGAAGGGGACGCTCCAGCCCAGGGTGAGCCCCAGGTCGGTGCCCAGTTCCACGTTCTGCTGCCCTGAGATGGCGTCGAGTCCCGAGTATATCCTGTGATGAACCCGGCGCAGCCCCGCGTGCAGGGCGACGCGGGTGGCTCCCTGCGGTTGGAGTTGGCGGAGGATGGGTTGCGGAAGGCTCCCCTCCAGGGGCTGGGCGGCCCCAAAATCATGATTCCACGCCACCTCGGGCGTGCCCGGGAAGCGCGCAAGATCCCTCGTGAGGGAAAGCCCCAGCATATACAGATGTCCCGGCTTACCGAATCTGCGGGCGGCGGAGAGTTCCGCACGTTCGTCCAGAACCGGGATGATGTAGTTGGAGACATTCTCCCCCTCCACACCCGTGCTGTAGGGGAAGAAGCGCGTCCGTCGCAGGAAGAACTCCCTCAGCGAGATACGGCCCGTCTCGGCCACGAAGGGGTAGGTGAGCCACTGGGAAACCACCGTGCCGGGCCGTGTCTGCCCCACCTGCAGGTTGGCGTCGGCCCGTCCGAAGAAGCGCTGGGTAGCCAGACGCATGATGAGGTCCTCGGCCTCACGCCGCTGCCGGTGGGTAAGCGACGCAAAGACGCCGTTGCCCAGAAAGTTCTCCTCGGTGATCTCCAGTTTTTCCAGATTCAGCCCCTCATCGTAGGAAATACCCACATCCACCTGCGTGGACCACTCGTCCCGGGTTTCCACGACCACCCGTACATTGCCGTCGTCGAGAGGTTGGGAGTAGACCCGCGCCTGCCCCAGGAAGGGAAAATCCAGGAGGAGGCGCTGTGATTCCTGCAGCAGGAAGGGGTCCAGGCAGTCCCCCTCGGAGAAGAGGAGCTCCCCCCGTACGAAGGAGGGCCGGGTGCGCACGTGCAGGGCGTTGGCCGTGCGCAGAAGCCACCCGCCGATTCCCGAGTCGTCGGCGGAGGTTTCAAAGATGGGGAGGGTGTGGACCTGGATCTCTTCGATGCGCGGTCCACCGCAGGCGTCGTCGCCGTCCCGGGTCTGGGCCCGGACAGGGTTGAAAGCCCCCCATCCCCAGAAAAGGAGGGCGGCAAAGAGAGAGGCGCCGACGAAACCCCGGGAGGGGCCCGGGCGGCGCATGTGTGCAGCTCTGATCACGAAGGCGATGGAGTCCGGCGTTGTATCCGGCGGGAAGCCCTTTCCCGATCCGGAGGAGATGGGAACCGTCCAATGTAGCCAGGCGAGGGTCATCTGTCCTATCTTCCCCTACAGCCGCCTGGCCGGAGCTGTTCCCTCACCCGGCCCGTTCGACTCCCGCCCAGCCCGCACTTCATGAAGGAAATCCCACACCCGTCGGCCCCGCCGAGAAAAGGCGTACCCTGGCGCCGAGTCGCCCTCGTATGGATCGCCGTGGCCGCGGCCGGAGGGATGCCCCGTGCCGCCGGGGCGCAAGTCGCCGCCGTCCCGGTGCGCCATCCCGTTTACGCATGGCTTCGGTATCAGGACGTCCTGGGACATGTAGACGGCTTCGATGCGGGCGCCCTTCCCCTCTACCGCACCGAGATCGTGGCCTTCCTGGATCAGGTGGGCCGCTTCGAGCCCGAATTGAGCGGGGCGGATCGGGATCTCCTCCGCGCGTTCCGTCAGGAACTGTCGCTGGAGGGACTGCAGGCGAGCGCCCGGGAGAGCTACGTGAAGGGCGAAGGGGGAGTGCTGGAGCGCCTGAAGCGCCTCCACACCGGTGCGGTGGAGCCGCGTCTCTACGCCGAGGTGGGGGAGGGATACGCCTACGCGGTGGATATGTGGCGAACGGCCTTCGGCCAGCGGGACGTATGGGAAGGCGCGGATCGGGAGCACGAAGGAACGCGCTATGACGACCGGGGAATCCGGGCTTTCGCCACCTTCGGCGGCCACTTCGGGTTTCACCTGGAGGCGGGAAACGTGGTGGGGAAGAACCGCCTCCTCGCCCTGGATCCGGTGTATGGCCGGACCTTCGAGGTTCTCGTCCAGGGGAAGGACAACTCCCTCTACACCGAGGCCATCGCCAGCGCCATGTGGAAGGGGTTGTCGGCCGACATCGGCCACGGCACGCTTCGGTTCGGAAGGGGGGAGGGGGCCTCCATCCTCCTCGGGCCGGAAAGTTCCATGTCCGACTGGGTACGCCTGCGCGCAGCAAGCCGGAGAGTGGAATACACCCTCACCCACGCCTCTCTTGCCGCCGGCTCGGCTCCGGCACGGCTGGCGGTGGGCGGAGATACCCTCCCGACCAAGTATGCCCCCCAGCGATGGATGACGGTGCATCGGCTTGCCCTGCGTCCCATTGACGGCCTGCACCTGGGCTTCTCCCAGGTGCTGGTTACCAGCAGGCGTGACACGAAATGGGAATACCTGACGCCGCTGGCGCCCCTCACAGCGTCGTCCGCCGAGGAGAACGGAGACAACCTTCTCTGGGGCATGGAAGCCCGTGCGCGCCTCTTCCCGGGTCTCTCGGTGTGGGGAGGGTTGGTCGTGGACGACTTTGGAGACCAGGGGAAGGGGAAGGCCTACGACGTGGGGATTCAGGCCGGGCTGCCCGGGGGAGTGGAGGCGGAGGCCCGGGCGGTGCGTGTCGACCCCTTCCTCTACACCAGCCCTGACACCCTGGACGCTCTCCAGCAGCGTGGCTTCGTCATGGGTTATCCCCTGGGTGCCAATGCCGAAGAGGTGACACTGAAGGTGCGTAAATGGCTTCCCCACCGCTCCTGGATCAGCATCGAGGCTGGACGCGGACGCAAGGGGTTGGACCCGCTTCCCGGTGGCGGAGGAGCCGATGGCGAAGCGGGGCAGGCTTCCGCGGGGATCGGACAGGGGGGCAGCTTCCTTTTCGGGCCCGGAGCCGGGCGTACGGGATTCCTGGAGAACGCGGACGTCCAGGAGTTCAACCTTATCAGAGTCGAGGCCGTGGGGGAGCCGCTGCGCGGGGTGCAGCTCGGTGTTCGCTTCAGCCGGCGAAGCAGTGCCGGCGGCGAGCGGTGGCCGGATGAGGACCGGAGCGATGTGTGGCTGCGCATCGAATCACCGGTCCTGGCCCTATTGTCTTTCTTCCATATTCCCTTCCTCTCCTCTCTTCCGCTGATCTGATGACGCTCCTGGTCACGGTTCTCTATATCCTCGCAGCCGTCCTTGGAGCTGCCTTCGCCTTCATGGAGTTTCGACTCCTGTACCGGTTCGTTCATCACCGTGAGGAGATTCGCGATCAGTGCCGGCTGGGAGGAGACGGGGCAGAGAGGGCCGAAGATGAGGACGACTTCCCCACCGTCACCATCCAGATACCCCTGTACAACGAGCGCACCGCCGCGGAGCGGGCCATCGCCGCCGCCGCAGCCCAGGACTATCCCCGTCACCGCTTCGACATTCAGGTTCTCGACGACTCTACCGACGAAACCACCGAAATCGTGGCGCGCCTGACGGACATCCTGCGCGCCCGCGGCGTTCGCATCGAACACCTCCACCGGAGCAATCGGGACGGGTTCAAGGCGGGAGCTTTGAGGGAGGGGTTGAAGGGTTCGGATGCCGAGTTCGTGGCCGTCTTCGATGCCGATTTTTCACCCCCGCCGGATTTCCTGCGCAGGATTCTCGTCGATGCAGACGCCTTTGCCGACCCCAGGACCTCCTTCGTGCAATCGAGATGGGCGTGGGACCGGTCCGCCGACGACATCCTCTGGAGCGGCTTCGGCGTGCTCCTCGACCGCCACTTCTTCATTCAGAAGCCCGTGCGCGAGTTTCTCGGCAATGTGGCGACGTTCAACGGTTCCGGGGGGATCTGGCGGCGCGCCGCCATCGAGGATGCGGGCGGCTGGTCCAGCGACACCCTCACGGAAGACCTGGATCTCAGCTACCGATGCGCCCTCAAGGGGTGGGAGGGCCGCTACGTCAAGGACGTAGCCGTGGAGAACGATCTCCCCGGCGACATGCGGGCCTTCAAGATCCAGCAGCTTCGCTGGTCCCGCGGCAACGCCCAGTGCTTCCGTAAGCTTTCGGGAAAGGTTCTTTCCGCCCGCTCCATGTTGAAGGACCGACTGGAGGAAATCTTTCTTCTGGCCGGATATGCCATTCACCCGATTCTGGTGGCCAACCTCTTTCTCTGGCCGTGGGCGGTGCTCTATGTGAACCGCTCTCTCTTCCTGGGCCTGCAGGTGTTCATGTCCCTGGCCACCATCGCGGCGCCGTTGAGTCTTGCCGCGACGGTGCGGGAGCGCGACGGCCGCCTCCGCAGGACCCACATTCTGGAGGTGCTGGGAGGCCTCTGTCTGGGGATCGGGCTCATGGTGAACAACACCGCCGGCCAGATCATGGGCGCCCTGGGAAGGGAGGGGGAGTTCGCCCGCACCCCCAAGGTCCCCCGCCCGACGGAGTTTGAAGAGACGCGCAGACTGGGCTCGCAACGTCCCTATAGGGTGCCGCTCCATTGGACGTTCTTCGCAGAGCTTCTGGTCCTGCTCTACGCCCTGGCCGGTGCGGCGGTCCTCATCCGCGCGGGGGATCCGCTGTGGAGTTTCCCCCTCTTCTTCTGGGCCGGATGCATCGGGCTCGTGGTGTGGCTTCAGCTCCGTGGACGGGAGCGCCGTCCCGAGTTCGTGCCTGTGCCGGTCCATGAGTGGTGATTCCCGGGGCTACGTAACGCTCGCATGCGGTCGGCGCCGCTATCTGGAGATGGCGGTGGACATGGCCCTGTCGCTGCGGGAGCATTCCCCGCTCCCGGTCGCCCTGGTTGCCGACGAGACGCTGGGGGCCTACGCCAGGGAACACTACCGAGGCGTCTTTCACAGCGTTGCGGAGCTCCCCCACCGCTTCAGGGTGGAACGGGCCGCGAAGTACGGTGTGGTGGAGGCCTCGCCCTTCGAGGAAGGCATCTTCATCGACGCTGACTGCCTCATCGTCTCCGACCCCGACGGGTTCTGGGAACGCCTGGACGGCCAGGGGGTGGCCCTGGTGGGGGAGATGTTGGGGTGGGAGGATGACCGGACGCATCACGGCTTTTCCACTCGGACCCTCATGGAGGAGTTCGGACTGGAGCGCTATCTCAAATCCAACAGCGGCGTCTTCTATTTCAGGAGGAGCGCGGCACTTCCCATTATGGAGGAGTGTCTGGTCTGCTACCGGGAAGAGGTTCTGGTGCGCTTGCGGGGATGGCTTCTGGGAGACGAGCTGGCGTTCGGCGTGGTGGGAGGACGGAGAGGGCTGGGTCTCTTTCCCCTCCCGGGCCCCATGTACTGGCGTCCCGAACTGGCGGCCATGGTTCCCGGGCGCTTTCCCAAGCCGGTGTGCCATATGATCGGGCCCGTGGCTCGGGGGGCTCTGAAGTTCCTCCTGCAGGAGGTGGACCGCCGCCGCAAAGAGGCGGGGCTCCCGGCGGGGTCGGCGCGCTATTGGAAAAGGGAGCAGCGAAAAGTGAAGTGGGGACGATGGTTCGATGCCCTTATGGCGCCCCTTCTTCCCGCAGCGGTCCTGCTCGGACTGCAGCGCCCCCGAACTGAGCCTCGTACAGGCGGGTGAACACTCCGCCGGCCGTGATGAGTTCGGCCCAGTTGCCCCGCTCCACGATGCGTCCACGGTCCATGACCAGGATCTGATCGGCGTTCCGCACCGTGGAGAGACGGTGGGCGATGACCAGCAGCGTTCTTCCGCGGATGCGCTCCTCGATGGTTTCCTCCAGGCGCTGCTCCAGGACGCTGTCCAGCGCCGAGGTCGCCTCATCCAGGATGAGGATCTCCGGGTCCCGCAGGAGCGCCCGGGCCAGCGCCAGACGCTGGCGCTGGCCTCCGGAAAGCTGAACGCCCCGGTCACCGATCTCCGTGTCCAGCCCTGCGGGAAGGGAGGTCACGAGCTCATCGAGTTGTACCTCGGCCAGGATCTGCATGAGGGCGTCGTCGCCGGGTTCGTTGTCCCGCCCGAAGAGGAGGTTCTCCCGGATGGAACGGTTGAGGAGCCATACGTCCTGGCTCACCACCGCCATACCCTGGTGGAGGGAAGGGAGGGAGAATTCACGGATATCGATGTCGTCGAGGAAGATGGTGGCCGGGGGACACTCATAGAACCGGGCGATGAGGTCCACGAGGGTCGTCTTTCCTGCACCGCTCTCTCCCACCAGGGCGGTGATCTGCCCGGCGGGGATGTCGGCGGTGACATTGTGGAGGACCTCCATGCCCGGCTGGTATGCGAAGGTGAGATGGCGCAGGGAAATGCCCTTCCTGAGCCCCTGGAAGGGGCGGTCGCCCGACGCCACAATGTACTTACCCTCGTCCTGAAAAAGGCGTGCGAGGGCCTCCAGGAGAGGGAGGGTCTCGAAGATCTTGAGGCGGAAGGAGCTCAGGGCCATGTAGTCGGGGAGGCACTGCTGCGCCACCAGGAGGAAGGCGCCCAGGCGCGCCAGATCTCCCGGCCGGAAATCCTGGGACCACCAGAGGGTGAGTCCCTCCACCACCAGAACCGCCATGAGGATCACGCCTTCCTCGACGGGGTTTTTCAGGTGGCGTATACGCTGTCTGCGGATCTCCAGGCCGCGGGACTCGTCCAGGAGGTGTCCATAGGCGCGGGCGGCCTGATCTTCCTGGGAGTAGGCTTTGACCAGGGGAATCGTGGTGAGAAGATCCAGAACCTCCGTCTTCAAGCGCCGTTCCACCTCCGAGGCCTCTTCCGCCATGCGCCGAGCGGCCTGATCGATGCGACGAAGAAAGAACTGGATGAGGGGAAAGGCCACCAGAATGGTGATGGAGAGGGGAAGCGAGATGGCCAGGAGGAGCCCCGCCTTGATGACCAGGCGGAAGAGGTTCAGGAAGACGCCTTCCGCCGCCGCGAGGAGATCCACCACCGCCGTGGACCAACCCACCTCCGTATCGATGCGCCCCAACGCCTGGCGGTCGAAGTACTGACGCCCGAAGCGGAGCACGCGGGCGAAGGTCTCCTGGCGAACCAGGACGCGATATCTCTCGTTGCGCCGGTCCAGGTAGAGCTTGCGGACGTATTCCAACCCCAGCTTGGCGAAGCGGCCGAGAAAGATCAGAGCGATGATCAGCGCCGCCAGGTAGGCGTCACGGGCGGGAGATTCGAGAAGGGAAGGGGGCAGGAGGCGGGCGACCCATCCGAAGGCCCGGGAGCGATGCAGAAAATCGAAACTGTTTTCAGCAATCCCATCGGCCAGCGGTATGAGGAGGGCGAAGGACCCGCCCTCGGCGGCGCCGATGAGGAGCACAAGAACGGCGGGGATCAGCATCTGGGCGGGATGCGCCCCCGCCACCTTCCAGTAAAATCGGAGGGCGGGAAGGACCTGGGACGGGACGGATGCTGGTCGTTTCACGATGTGCAGTATAGCGTTGGAGACACACAGGGACGACCGGGGCGGGCTGCCGGATAGTGGACCGGATGAAGGATAAGCGAGGGAGGGCGTTTTTGGCACGGGCAAGTCGAGCAGGGCACGGGAGCGGGTCCGCTCCGGCGGTGCACCGGGCGTTCCTTCTCGCGCTGGGCATCCTTAGCGGGGCCCCGGGGGCGGCCTTCGCCTCGCAGACGGCTCCCGCGCGCCGGCCCACACCCCTGACGGATCCCGCGCTCCAGACGGCTCCCGCGCCCCGAACTGCGCCGGCGCCCCAGACCGCTTCCGCGCTCCGGCCCGCGCCCGGTCTTCTGGAGCGGGTGGATCTCCTTCTGGCCCGGGGGCGGCCCGGCCCGGCGCTGACCCTCCTGGAAGGACGGCTGCAGACGCGTCCGGGAGATTCCGCCCTGCTCTGGCGGGCCGCCCAGGCCGCGGTGTTTCTGGGAGACCTCTCCCGGGAGGGGCGTGAGGCGGAGAACGCCTGGTACCGACGCGGAATACTGTACGCCGACTCGGCTCTGGTGCTGGCGCCGGATTCTCCGGATGCCCTCCGGTGGGCCGTGGCCGCCCACGGAAATCTGGCCCAGCAGGCCGGACCGGCCGAGGCGGCGCGCAACGCTCAGATCATGTGGGAGCTTGACCGGCGCCTTCTTGCGCGGCGCCCCGACGACCCCGTCGCGCATCACTCCCTGGGGGCCTTCCACTCCGAAGTCATGAGTCTCAACCGAGTTGAGCGATGGATTGCGCGTAAGATCCTTGGGGGCAAGGCCCTGGGACGAGCTAACTGGGACGATGCCCTCTTCCACCTCAGGCGGGCGTTGGAGCTCATGCCGGACAACAAGCTCTTTGCCGCCCGGTACGGGCAGGCGTTGGAGCGCCTGGGGCGGTATTCCGAAGCGCTTGCCATCATCGACCGGGCCCTGGCCCTGCCCGTGCGCACCCCTCTGGATGAAGTTTACCAGGAGCGTCTGCAGAGATACCGGCGAGGCGTGGTGTACAAGATGGAGCGCGAAGCGGGACGATAGGGAGGCCATGAGGCTGCGGCGGCATGGTGCGGCGCCGCGGCATCCCTCCCCTCGTCCCACGGTGGGGAACCCCTTACCTTGGGCCCGTTTGTTGAACGGACCCTCCCCGGGGATGGGCTCATGGGCGAACCAACCTTTCAGGAACTCACCGACGCGGAACTGGACGCCTACATCCTTGCGCGCCTTCGCCTGGCGGGTGTGGATCTGAGCGTGCTTCCGGAGGACGCACCCGACGCGCCGGCCGACCAGCGACGGATCCTCGAGGGAGCCCGGCGATTCCTGCGCAGCACGCCGCAGGCCATCCGCAACCTGGAACTGGATTGGGACGCCGTTCCCTTTCTCTATCCCGCCGCTCCGGATCACCGCATTCCGCCGGAGGATCAGGAGTGACGCCCACGAATCACACGGGAGATCTTCCCCAGGACCGGCGGGTGGACCGGCGGAGCTTCCTCGAGCGCCTCTCGGCGCTCATCGCGGCCACCGCCATGGGAGAGGCCGCTTTCCCATCCATGGCGGCGGGGGGCGTGGCGCCTTTCCGGAGCCGCTTCGCCCCCGTCGGCCCGGGACGGTCCCTACCTCCAGTGTCGGCGATTCGGGAGACGGACCCCTGGGAGATGACGGTGGCCGAGCTGGCCTCCCTCCTGCGCACCGGAGAGCTGGCCCCGGTGGAGCTCGTTCAGGGATACCTGGACCGCATTGGCGCCTTTGATCCCATGCTCAAGGCCTTCAACACCGTGACGGCGGAGCAAGCGCTGCGGGAGGCCCGCAGGGCCGAGGCTTTGCCATGGGCCGGGCCTCTGCACGGAATTCCTCTGGCCGTGAAGGACAACTACTACACGGCCGGGGTGGTCACCACGGCCAACTCCCACATCTTCGCGGAGTTCGTTCCGGAGTTCGACGCCACCTGTTGGGCTCGGCTG
Organism: Gemmatimonadota bacterium; assembly: GCA_046756305.1. Taxonomy (GTDB): domain Bacteria; phylum Gemmatimonadota; class Gemmatimonadetes; order Longimicrobiales; family Gaopeijiaceae; genus JBHHWB01. The sequence continues at coordinate 2,187 of JBHHWB010000042.1, read as the reverse complement.
AAGGACGCCGGTGCAATCCTTCTCGGGAAGACCCAGATGGGGCCTCTGGCCACCAGCCGAGCCACGACGCCCGACGGTGAGAACACGACCCGCAACGCGTGGGCACCGGAGGATCCCGACGTCTCTCCGGGGGGATCGTCCAGCGGATCGGCGACAGCGGTGGCGGCGCGCCTGGCTCCCTCCGCCACGGGGACGCAGACGGGCGGATCCATCACCAACCCTTCTGGACGGCAGGCCCTCACGGGGATCAAACCCACTATGGGCCGCGCCTCCCTGCACGGCATCATCCCCCTCACGTACACCCGGGACCATCCGGGTCCCCTTGCCCGGGACGCCCGGGACGCTGCCCTCATGCTCCAGGCCATGGCCGGTCCCGATCCCATGGACCCGCGGACGCTGGGTGCCCCACCTGTCCCCGACTTCGCGGCCGCTACCGGCGACGGTGTCGGACTGCGCTGGCCCACCACCATCGGGGTACTTCCCGGCTACCTGGAGGCCGGCCGGGGCGCTTGGTCCTTCCGGGGCTTTCGGTGGCGCCAGGGGGAGACCCCCGAGGAACGGGAGCGGCGCCGGGAGCTCGCGCGTGCGCGCGGGGAGGCCGAAATCACGGCGCGCAGGAAGATGCTGGACACCTTTTCCGCCCTGGGCGCCCGGGTGGTGGAGGTGGAGTATCCTTCCGAGTGGGAAAAGCTCACCAGCTTCAACTTCAACAACGTCCGCCTGCCCGAGCGGTCGGAAGCCTTCCTGAAATACCTGCGGAGGGACGTGCGCCTGTTCGGCGTGTCCCTTTCGCCCTGGGTCAACGGCCTCCTCCTTCCGGGAGCCGAATTCCTGAGAGGACAGCGGGCAAGGGTGCATCTTCTCGTCCGCATCCTGGAGGAGATCTTCGACCGGTGCGACGTGGTGGTGCAGACTTCTCCCATCCCCTTCGACATGGTGGGCCTTCCCCCCATCACCTTTCCTATCGGTTTCGAAGAAACGCGGGGCATACCCCTTCCCATCCCCGCCCTTCTAGGTGGGATGCCCTGGGGAGAGGAACGTCTCCTCAACCTGGCCGCCGCCTACCAGGTGGTCACCGACTGGCACCGCCGGGCGCCTGCGCCGCTGCCGGAGGGAGAGGCGCCACGGCCTGCGGGCCGCACCGACGTGCTGGACGTGTATCTTGAAGGTGAGTGACGGGCCGCGGCCGAAGATCGGCGCGGTCCACCGGGAGGGTTCAAGACTCCCATGGATTTCTGGGAAGGAGGTAATGCCATGGCCGCGCCGCGCTCACTTCTTCTTGAGGAGCTCACCTCACCCGAGGTGGGAGGCGCACTCCAAGACGGTTGGACCCGGGTGGTCGTAGCCGTAGGCGCCACCGAACAGCACGGGCCCCACCTTCCCCTCCTGGTGGATGCGGTGCGCGGAGATCGTCTCGCCGTCGAGGTCGCGCGCCGACTGGACAAGGCGTTGGTGGCGCCCACCATCCGCGTGGGATGTTCGGAGCATCACATGGCCTTTCCGGGTACACTGAGCCTCCGGCGGACGACCCTGGAAGCCATCTGCATGGATTACTGCGTGAGTCTGGCGCGTCACGGTTTCGAGCGGATTTACTTCGTCCCTTCCCACGGGGGGAATTTCCAACCCCTGGCGGAGATGCTCGACGACCTCAACCGCGCCGTGTCTCCGGATTGCACCGTGGATGCGTACACGGACCTTCTCGGATTCGTGGACGTGTGGGAAGAGGCCGCGGAGGAGGTGGCCGGGCTCGGAGATCGGGTAGGGGGGCATGCGGATATCGCCGAGAGTTCGGAGATGCTGGTGCTGCGTCCGGATCTGGTCCAGGAGGAACGCGCGGCTGAAGGCTACCGGGGGAGCCTGGACGCCGACACGGTGGCGCGAATCTTCCGGGAAGGATTCCCCAGCGTCACGCCCAACGGAATCCTGGGGGACGCCCGGGGAATGAGCGCCGCGATCGGGGAAGCCTGCCTTTCCCGGGGCGCCGATGCCATTGCTGCCGCCTTCCGGGGCCGGGACGAGGGGGCCGGAGGCGAGGAGGGGGGCTCTTAGGAGCCTGTCCGGGTAATGCAGCGGGCCGCGTTGGGGACGCCACGGCCCCAGGCCGTAGGCGGCGACTCGAAGGCATAGCCCAGGCTACGTCGAGAGGAGCCAACGACGGGGATGGGGCCGTGCCGCCCCAACCCACGA
>JBHHWB010000041.1:0-32883 GCA_046756305.1 Gemmatimonadota bacterium | reverse complement strand
CTTCGGCTAAGCCGAGCTCTCAGTTCATCAAGCCCCAGCAGTCTCTCCACCCCGCGGCGGGCTTTCTCGTAATGTTCTAGAGTTGCGCCAGTGTTCCCCGGAGCCGGGCCATGCGCGGCGTAGGCGCAGCTCGTTTGATATCCAACGTCCGTCGTACGCAAAGTCTCTCGTGCCCGGCCCCCCGGCTACCCGCACGAATAGCGTCAGCAACGGCGTGGGGTGCCACGGACGGTTACCGCCTGGCGGTGAGATGGGGTCTACGGACCAGGCGGCCCGTGGGCCCCTTTCTCTCCCCTCCAGGGCTATTCATGGATCATTCGATGTCGAGCGTGATGTTCACTTCGAGGCTGTCCGGAGGCTCGGTGAGGACACGTGCCTCTACAGGTCCCCGGCTGAACGAAACACCCACGGGAGCAAGGACACGTATCCACACGCATGTCTCTTCAATCTCCACCTCAAGTGTTGGCTCGCCCCGGTAAGAGCCGTCGGCCCCAGTGATCACAGTCACAGGGTAGACGAAGTTGAACTGCGATTCAGTTGCAGGGCAGCCAAGCGGATCGAGTTGAAGCTGTACTCGCGCATCGACGACCGGAACACCCGTTGAAGTAGTGACCACCCCGTAGATGATGGCGCTCCGGGCTGCGGGCGCTTGAAACGGGTCCTCGCAGCCCTGGATGAATACCCCGCACACCAGAATCGCAATGGCCGTAAGGGGTCCCCGGACTGGGCCTGTTAGCATGGGATGGGCTCGCCCGTCACTGGGTCTGTACATCCGCCCCCACCGCCGCCCCCACCGCCACCGGCTGAAGCCGTCGGAATCCCCTCGAGGGCCCCGAAATCGCGTTCGATGCCCGAGAGGGGACTGAAGACGGTCTTGAAGCCAGTGGCTGTGGATAATGCCCCCAGTGAATTTCGCGAAGATCGACGTTCGCGGGACCATACGGCCAGACGAAGACCGGAGCGCCTGAGTCCCCCGCATCACGACCGTAGTCGGCCTCATGCTGACACCCCATCACCGGTCCAATTGGGAGGATCGCGTACTCAACGTCCTTACAGGTGGCGGTGATCTGCCCCTGGGTGCGGCCAGTACGGGCCCCAGCCTTATAGACCGTCTCACCCGCTCGGCTCGACGTCCGAGCGTTGATGATATGTGGGTTGGTCGCGTCATACGCCAGATAGGCCGGATCGTCAGAGCTCCCGAGGCAGGATCAAAAGGTGTGTAAAAAGAGAGGCGACGTACCTTTCCGCTGAGCAATAACAGCGAATCCGGGGTGGGAGCCCGGGGAAAGGAACGTCGCCTCATGAAGAAGGATACCGCCGGACCCGGGACCGAGTCCACCACGCCGATGTGGGAGAGCTTGGAGCGGATGGTCCGGGAGCGAGCGCAGGAGTTCATCCAGCAGATCCTGGAGGAGGAAGTCACCGAGGTGCTTGGCCGTGAGAAATCGGAGCGAAAGAGTGCCGTGGACCCGGCACCGGGCTACCGCAACGGCTACGGCAAGCCCCGGCGGCTGAGCATGAGTTCGGGCACCGTCACCGTGAGGCGTCCTCGGGTCCGCGGCCTGGAGGAGCGCTTCGAGAGCCGGGTGCTGCCGTTGTTCGCCAGGCGGACGAAGGAGGTCGGAGAGTTGATCCCCGAGCTCTACCTTCACGGCTTGGCAGAGGGCGACTTCGAACTGGCCCTCAGGGGCTTGTTGGGCGAAGGTGCGCCGCTGTCGAAGGCCTCGATTCGGCGACTCCGGGCATCCTGGACGGAGGAGTTCGAGGCGTGGGCTCAACGGTCCCTGGCGGACCGCGAGGTGGTCTACGTCTGGGCCGACGGGATCTATGTGAAGGCCCGCCAGGCATTCAAGAAGCGCTTCGGGCCGTGGTACCCGAAAGCCGTGGCCGTGCTCGAGGATGACTGGGACCGCATGGTCACCTTCTACGACTTCCCCGAGGTGGAAGCATCTGCGGACGACGAACGTGGTCGAGTGAACCGCCCCGGGTTTGCCGGAGACTCCAACTCTTGAGAGGATGGGGTCATGAAGAAGATAGGTCAGTACTCCCCGGAGGTGCGGGAGCGAGCTGTTCGGCTGGTGATGGACCATACGCATGAACACACGTCCCAGTGGGCGGCGATCCGTTCGATTTCCGAGAAGATCGGCTGTACGGCTGAGACGTTGAGGAAGTGGGTGCGGCAGGCCGAACGTGACGGGGGCCAGAGGCCGGGGCTCACGACGGACGAGCGCGAGCGGTTCAAGGGCCTGGAGCGTGAGAACCGCGAGCTGAAGCGGGCCAACGAGATTCTACGCAAGGCATCAGCGTATTTCGCACAGGCGGAGCTCGACCGCCGACCGCGCTGATGGTGGCGTTCATCGACGACCACAGGGCCGAGTACGGAGTCGAGCCTATCTGTGCGGTACTGCCGATTGCTCCGTCGACCTACTACACGCACAAGGCGCTGGCGACCGACCCCACGCTGCGGTCGGCGCGCGCCAAGCAGGACGAGATGCTTCGGGTCGAGATCCGACGGGTGTGGGCGGAGAACTTCGAGGTCTACGGCGTGCGAAAGGTTTGGAAGCAACTGAACCGAGAGCGGATCTACGTGGCGCGCTGCACGGTGGCTCGGCTGATGCGGGAGATGGGCCTGGCGGGTGCGGTTCGAGGCCGAGGCTTCAAGACGACGACGATCCCCGACGAGGGAGCGTCGCGACCGCTCGATCTGGTGGACCGGGACTTCTTTGCGAGTCGCCCGAATGAGCTGTGGGTATCGGACCTGACGTACGTCGCGACCTGGCGTGGCTTCGTCTATGTGGCCTTCGTGATCGATACCTTCGCCCGCCGGATCGTCGGGTGGCGGGTCTCCAGCTCGCTCAGGAGTGACCTCGCGCTCGACGCGCTGGAGCAGGCCATCTGCGAGCGCGAGGACGACCAGGCCGAGCGCCTGGTCCATCACAGCGACCGCGGCGTCCAGTACCTCTCGATCCGCTACACCGAGCGCCTGGCCGAGGCCGGGATCGAGCCGTCCGTGGGCAGCGTGGGCGACTCCTACGACAATGCGCTGGCCGAGTCCGTAATCGGTCTGTTCAAGACCGAGATCATCTACCGCAGAGGGCCCTGGCGCTCCATGGAGGACGTCGAGTTCGCCACCCTCGAGTGGGTCTGGTGGTTCAATTATCATCGCCTCCTTGAGCCGATCGGGTATGTTCCCCCAGTCGAGTACGAGGAGGCCTTCTATGGTCGCTTGGAGGCTCAGGCAGAGCCGGCGACACTCAACCCAACGGGTCTCCGATGAACCCGGGGCGGTTCACTCACGGCGGCCGTCTTCCGCAACCGCGACCCCGAGCCCGTGCGCGTCGATCGCTTGCCCTACGATCTCAAGAAGATCCGCCGGTACGTTCAGCGCCTCCAGGCCGAGGGCCAGGTGCGCGCCTGCTATGAGGCCTCGGGTGCGGGCTACGTGCTCCAGCGAACGCTGAGGGACTGGGGTGTCCCGTGTGAACTCGCGGCTCCGTCGTGAATCCCCCGTCGGGCTGGCGAGCATCGCAAGACGGACCGGCGCGACGCCATCAAGATCGCCCGTGACTTCCGCGACGACCGCTTGGTCCTGATCCATATCCCCACGGAGGCGGACGAGAGCGTCTGGGATCTGGTGCGCTGCCGCGAGACCTTCCAGCGTGAGCTCATCGGCCTCACCCGGGCCGTGCCCCAGGACATCGACATCTCGCGACTCTCGAACGACCACGCTGATGCCGAGGAAGGTGCCCGGCCCCCGAAAACTGATGCAGGGGGTGCAGTGCGAGGCACGATAGGAGGACGCCCGAAAACGTTACGCGGTCCGGCTTCGTGCCCAATTCCCGCGTATAGACCGGGTCCGCTCCCGACGAATCCGTCTCCTGGTGCTCTGGGCTGCATGCCCAACCACCGAATATCAGCAGGATTCATCGTCGAATACGCCTCGGCCGTCCCCCCTTCCAGCGACCCGACTCGCTCCGCTATTTGACAGGCCCTTCCATATCAATGTTCTTAATTGTCCGCCGCAGCGAGACCGGCCCGCCCTGTTCGGCTCACCGAGGTCTCCATGTACCGTCGATCCTCCGTGCCTGCAGATCGAAAGCATAGGGGTCACGGCTGATCTACGGTCCGCACTTCCGCCGGATCGGTCCCGTATGCCGGCCCCTCCTCCCTCGCCACGACCGTGTCGTAGAGCCCGTAGTGCGTCAGCCCCTTGTGACTCTCAATCCCCGTGTACCGGAGTGAAGCGTCCTCGTAGCGCCGGAAGGCGAACACCGCCTGGTTCATCTGCTCGGTGTTGAACACACGCAGCCGCACCAGAAGGTGAAAGTCCTCCACGGTCAGACCGGTCACCGTCAGGAAGAGCTCCGGCTCCAGCTTCGTGATGACATCCTGGAGCGTGTTCTCGCGGAAGTCGGTGAGGTACATGAACGCCGGGATCCGCGTCGCGAACTTGATCAGCTTCTCCTGAATCTGCTTCCGCTTGCTCTTGTACTCCTTCTCCTCGGCCGTCAGCTCCTTCTTCTCTTTCCGGGTCAGGTCGCGGTCCTTCTTCTTCTCCTTCAGCTCCTTGAGCTTCTCGCTCTTGTTGATGACGGTCTCGATGATGTTGTCGCCTAGAGACCGCCACCCTTCGATGCGCTCGACGGCCGCCAAAGCCTCGGGGTTGTCCAGAATCCGCCGCAGGGTCGCGTTGTCCACGTTGACCAGGAGTGCGCTCTCCCATTTGCGTGCGAGGAGCGTAGCCGACGTGCCTGACATCGCGATGTCGAGGATCCCTCCGGCATCGACCTGCGTCATGTTCGCGCCGTCGTAGGCGAGCACCGGCAGGAAGGACACGAGGTCGCGCACGGCGTGCTCGGGGTTCGACTCGTCTGGCGAGAGACCGATGCCATACTCGGAGATCTGCCTGAGTGCACGGGTCGGTGCGAAGTCGAACACGAAGCAGACGGGTTTGAGGATCTCCTCTTCGTTCGGGTCGTCCCCGTTCGGGTTCTTAATCGACCACGGCGACTGCACGCGAAACGCTGCCTGGAAGTAGGTCTCGGGCGACCTGAGGTTGCGCAGCATCAATATGGCAGACCACTGCGGGACGGTGACACCCGTGGTGAGCTTGCCGCACGAAAGCGTGATGGTCTTGGTATCGAACCCGTTCCCGATCGCCTTACGTACCGGTGGAAGTGCGTCGAGTCCGATTCCCGCTGAGGAACCCGCCGCCACGATGACGTTGTAATCATGCCAGAACGTGTTCTGCTTTTCTGCCAACAGGTTCGCCATCGCGTGGCACGCGGCAACGCTGGACAGGAACCAGAATGAGTGCTTCAGGTAAGGCAGGAGGCGCACGTCCGAATAGGGGAACGGCGGCCGGGTGCCGGTCTTCAGTTGCTCGACTGCCTTGGGCATGTAGCTGCCCCGAATAATGTCGAGCCACTTCTGAACGTCGTTCTTGTGCCTGAACTGCGCCGCTTCTCCTTTCCCCTCAGCTTCGAAGAACGAGTTCAGATCGAACTCGTGGAACTCCCCGGTGGTGGCAATCGCCAGCAGCTCGTCGGGCATCTGGTAGGTAAGCAGACGAAGCTGTGGCAGAGCGGCGTACGGATTCGGCTTGTCAGGATGCTCTTTCGCAAAGGTCTCCTTGGCGCGCTGCTCGTCGGTGTATGTCCAGTTGAAGATCTGCTCTTCGATGAACTCGCCTGTGGTGAGTGCACGGAACGGTGTCCCAGAGAGGTAGAGGTACGCGCGCGTCGTGATGGGCAAGAAATCACTCTCGTCCTCGGACAGCTCCTCGAAGCCCTGATTGAAGTCCTCGATGGTGGCGTCCCTGGTCGGACGTCCGGAAAGCGTGGTACCGAACTCGGCCTTCGCTTCGGCTCCCGCGTCTTCCTCGCCCTCGAACAGTTCTTTCGCGGTCTCGCGCCATGCGCCGAAGTGGTATTCGTCGAAGACGACCAGGTCCCAATTGATGGTGTGCAACCACTCGTTCCGGGGTTTGATGTTCCCGGCGTCGTCCTTGCCTAGAAGGTCTTGGAACGACCCGAAGTAGACGAGCGGTGTGTCGGGGTCGGTGGCGGAAGGATCTGTGCCTGTCAATCGCGAGTGGTACTCCCACCCGTCGAAGTCCACGTGTGATTCGAGGTCGCTTTGCCATGCGTCCGCGACGGCGGGTTTGAAGGTGACCACGAGCACCCGCCGCGCATTCAGCTTCTTCGCGAGCTGGTAGGCCGTGAACGTCTTCCCGAACCGCATCTTGGCGTTCCAGAGGAAACGGGGGACTGCGTTCGGGTCCTCCTCCCAAATGGAGAGGAAGTACGCATAGGTTTTCTCGACGGCCTCGGCCTGTTCCTCTCGCATGGAGAAGGTCTCGTGCCGCGCGCCGGTGACGGGCGTGCCTGATCTGAGTTCGCCCAGCACCGTGCGTACGTCCTCGACGCTACAACGCATCCACTCGAGCTGCGGGTTGTCGAACCCCTTCCGTCTGAGTGCCGCGCGCACCTCATGGTCGGTGATGACCGTGCCATCACCCCGAGTAGCGTCCTCGTCCAGCTCGATCCGGTAGTTCTCGATCGCGGCGGTCTTGAGCTGCTCCGCAACGCGCTTCTTCACGTCCCGGGTTGTCTGGCCAACCTTCAATAGCCCCGCGTGCGTATCGGCATCGATGGAGTATGCGTAGATGCGAGGGCGCGCTTCGGGCTTCGGGGCGAAGATCTCCTCGACCGCGGGCTTACTCTCCGTCATCATCCGGGGCGGTCTTGTAGAGGTCGGCATCATCATGCTCGGCCACGCAAGACTCGATGAAGGCGATCTCCTCGTCAGTCAGCCCATACCGCGCGTAGAGCTTTTCGTCCGTCCATTCCTGATCCAGCGGAAGATCGGGAACGAACGCGTAGACACCACGGGCCGCATCCTGCGTGTGCTTACGGAGTGAGACGAGGAAGCGTAGGAAACGAGTTCGCAAGTACTGTGCATAGCGCTCGGCTTCGTCCTCCGAGTCAAAATGACCGGCCACAAGGTAGGTCTCGGTACATGCCGTTCCGGGTTCAGCGATGATCGGGGGCCTCAGGAATTTCGTCTCGACGGCCGCGCTGGTCCCCTGCACCCTTGTCATCAGTACCTTCCATCGGTCGATCCACTCGGGGTTAGTCTCGATGTCGGCTCGCTCTACCCAGGCCGTTCGCTGATTGGCGAACAGCTTCACGGGGCTCGCAAGGCCCTTCGGGGTTGCCCTGCCTTTGAAGTTGGTAGCGAACCCGAATGGCTTTCTGCTGGACACGCGCCTGTCCAGGGTCGGCTCCCCCTTCGCGCGCACCTTCTCAAGAATGGGCACCGCTTCGTTACGCCGGACGAGGATGTCGTATGCATCCAAATGGCGGGCTACAGGGGGGCCGGTCGGCTTACCGTCCCAAATCGTTTGGATCGTGCACGGGCCGTTGTAATCCCGGTCCCACAGGAAATAGGAGATACCGCCACGGATCTTCACGCCAGGGAAGCCTTCGTAGAGTTTCGGAAAGTCGACGATGTGGCGAAGGCGCTTGTCGGAGAGCATTCGCTTACGGTACGCGTCAAGCCCTTTTCCGCCCGTCATCCACCGAGAGGGAGTCACAAATACGGCGTAGCGGGGGTCGAGGTCGAACGCCTTTTCGACGAAAAGCTGATAGATTGGTGCCGCGCTCGTTCCGTGCCCACCATCCTGAAGCTGATACGGCGGGTTGCCGATGATCACATCGAATTGCATGTCGTCTCCAAACAGGTCAGTGATGAGCGCCTTGATGTCGTGGGTATGAATGAAGGCGTAGGCGTGGGTTTCCATGCCCTCCCCGCGGTCCAGCGCCGACCGGCTGGCACCACAGAACGCGCATCGACCGGCGTCCCACGTGTGCTCAACGCGCTCGAACCAGATATTCCCACTGGGATCGGTGAAGGAGCGGGCAATGGAATGCTCGCCGTCGGCGTGCTTGGAGCAGTACACACTCCGTCGGGCCAGCAAACTAGTGATCTGCGTTATGCCGATGCCGAACACTTGGCGCGTCAGAATGTGGTCTACCCTTTCCTCGAGGTCGGGTATCTCAGGGGCTAGCCCGTCGGTCAGTCGCCGGGTGATCTCCCGCAGGAACACGCCGGACTTCGTACACGGATCGAGGAATCGAACCGACGAATCGGCCCAGATGTCGGCGCCGTCGTGGGCTGCGGCCCATGCCTCCGCCAGCGTGTCGAGCATGCGATTCGCGAATTCGGGTGGCGTGAAGACCTCATCGTTCGAGAGGTTGGCGATGCAGGAGAGAACATCAGGGTTCCGCGCCCGGAGTGCGAAGCTGGCCTTCCCACTCATTCGCTTACCTTGGGTATGATACCGGAGGCGGCAGCGAGATCCCGTACCGTGAACGGCGCATAGGATTTCGTGGGCGAGAAGAGCTCGTGCTTGCCCACGTGCGCGAAGAGAGAGTCCTCCGCGCTGAAGGCGGCCGACTGAGTCAGGATGTCGAGTCGAAAATCGCGCCGCTGGAACTTCCCACGGCCCAGGTAGCCCCACTCGGCGAACGTGATCGGCGAACCGTCGTGCATCCGCATTTCGAGTGCGTCGCCCTGAACGAGGTTCACCCCCAAAACGTGGTGCGCGGCGCGAAGAAGCTCGTCGCTTTCGCTCAAGTCGAGGTACTCAGCGAGTATCTCGAGGAGGTTGGTCCGGCACTCGGCGATGTTGTCGGCGAGTAGCTCAATTCCGTAGATGCACATGACCCCGAGCAACGCGTAGTGGCGCTTTTCGAACTCGGAACGCCCGTACTTCAACTCCACCGCGGCCAGCTTTCGGCGCAAGACTTGAACCAGGAAGTTTCCGCTTCCGCACGCGGGCTCGAGGAACCGCGAGTCAATGCGCTCGGTCTCCCCCTCAACCAGGTCCAGCATCGCGTCGACCATCCAGGCCGGGGTGAACACCTCCCCGTGGTCGGCGACCCGCCGCTTGGACCTTACAAGGCTCGTTGGTTCACTCAAGAGCTGCATTCCCTCGCTGTTGCTTAGACGTACGAATTCTACGACGTGGCCCCCAGTGCCGGACATCCTTCTCCGCCTTCAGCGCCTCCAACACCACCGTGAACTTGAACTGCGCGCTGTAGTCCTTCGCCCTCTTCTTCCCCATTCGTTTCTCACCCTCCGTTCTGGGGAGAGAATCGCCCTCCACCCTAGCTTGGCCTTAGCGTACCCCGTGGGTCAAATTCAGGGGCGCGGTTCCCAGGGCAGTCAGAGTCTGCTTAAGGGCAGAGCCGGGCTCGCAGTCAGAGCCGCCAACAGCCGGATGTTGTCTGGGCGTAGCCTGCGTCCTTTTCGGAGCGCCGCCCAAGCCTCGTTGCGCGGCGTGATCCCCCCAGAAATGGCTTGTAGGGACGACCGCTGGGCACGGCGTGCGGCTACGTGGTGGTCCACCGCGTAGCGCCGAAGGAGCTTCAGGCCTCCCAGCCCCATCTTTAGTGCCCCGGCATAGTACATCAGGAGCTGCCCCACCACCTTGATTCTGGCGTCGGCTGAGGATGCCTGTTTCGCTTCCACAATGACGAGCTTGTGCTTTCCGCGCTGAGGCAGAAGTACCAAGTCTGCCACGCCGAACCCCGGCCCCATCGCGCAACATCGGATGTAGAGGGAGTCCTGCACCCCCAACGCTGACTCGCGATTCCGGATTATCCGGGTCTCGATCCTCGCTTCATCCGACATCACGCCTCCGGTTCCCGCAGGCCGTCGAAGAACCGCGCTGCGGGCTCGATCTGCCCACCCTCCCCACCCCCGCTCCGACCCAACCTGATGATTCCGGCAATTGCACTCACCGCTTCGCGGTCTCAGGCGCCCGCCGTCTCTTCGACCGCGGCACGAACGGATCCCGCCAACGCTACGCGCATCCTACACCTGCTCGCACGTGCGCCCGAGGCGGGATGCCCCGAAGGGACGCGCCTGCGAACGCGAGCGCGGCTGAGACCCAGCGTGTTATCTCAAGTTCGGCGCGCAAGAACCACGGGAGTGATCGGCGAAGTCACTCTGTCTACAACAGTGGCGGTTCGAACACATCCAGCTGCTCGATTTCGAGGTCCCATTCGCGTGCAAGAACTTGTAGGACTTGTCGGTTGAGTGTTGGCGGTGACGCGTCCCTACGCCTGTCAGGGGGTTCCTTGAAGATCCAAGCGCGTTCGGAATTGTCCCATCGAAATCCTGTATCACCGAGGGCTGCCTCCAGCCCGCGGAGAACAGTCCTTACCCGCGTCGCAATCCCCCTCTGATACCTCTTGTGGATCGAAGGCCATACTGGGATGGATGCTTCCGCCAGTTCTTCGTGGGAGAAAGACATCCTATTCGGATCCAGATACAGCCGGCCTAATGCCGGGAGTATCTCCGCGGCGGTCTCCAGCAGGCTCGAGTTCTGATCGAAGGGCATGAAGTGATCGGGAATCGGGACAGGAGGATCCAACTCGAGAGTGAAAGCATCCTGGAGCTCGCCGCGAGATAGCTCCCTCCGCTGCAATTCGCATGAAGCCAGGCAGCATGCGCCGTCGTCCCTGATGACCTGAAGGACCACGGCGGAATGGGGGTCTTCGTCGTCGAGTTGATCCAAGAGATCTTGAGATCGGTCGTGCCTGGTCATGACCGCCAAGTCGAACGTGGTATCGACCTCTCCCAAGGTCACCCCCGACCCACGTACGTCATCATTCGTGAGGAGTCGGTGCCGGTCCAACTGCTGCCTAAAACGCTTTCGGGCCTCGTCATCGCCTGCCGAACTCTTCACCTCGATGAGGAGTGCGTGGCATGCCGTGGAATTATTCACGATCGCATCGAAGGAAACGATGCCCGACTCTATACCTGAGAATTCCCACTCGATAAGTACGTCCGCATCGTAGCCCCTGTCCTTGAGAGGCGAAGGGAAGCGGGGATGCGTGATCGTGAAGGCGAGCAACGTGTTGAGGAGTGAGAGGTGGCTCCCGCAGTCACTCGAAGAGCCTGGCATTCCTATCTCCTCCGTATATAACGGCTCCAGCGTCGAGGTGTTCGAGAATGTTGGTGTAGAGACGTGCGATGGAATTGCCGCAGCTGCCCTCCCGGAGGGCGACGGTCATGTAGGACGGCGTGATTTCGAACCGGAGAGGCTGCCGAGAATGCAGATCCAGGGCGGCCACCACCGCGTAATCCCTCTTCCGGAACTGAGGTGTACCGGTCAGCCGGAATGGCTTCGATCCGGAAAAGAGATTGAAGACGAAATTCTCGAAGAACGGCACAGTCCGGAACGTGATATTGATCGGCTGCCCTGAGACACGCTTCTCCCTGGTTCGCAGGCCGAGCCGCCTCTCCACGTTCTCGACTCTTGTCCGGTAGTCCCGTCGGAGCTGACGCAGCAGGTCCAGGTGCGCCCCCGCCGAGGTCCCGCTTCCAGTGATCTTCCCCCATGAGTAGATCCGAGCGTTACTGAACTCCTCCGCGAGGCCATTCCAGCAATAGCGCATCTCGGCGCGGTTCACGTTGATCGAGTTCCTGAGATATCGAGTCCCATCTAGTTCGCTCAGGCCCTCGCGGAGGTGGATGTGATCTCTGAGCGTCAAGGAAACACTCTGGCCAACCTCCTCTTCGGTAGGCGGCGGCTTCACCTGCGCGGAGGGAGCCTCAAAGTACCCAGCATTTCCCGCGTCGGAAAAGCGGATCCCGAGCTGATACCGACCTACTGGTACTGAGGCGTGAAGCAGTTTGTCGTTGAAGCGAACGCTCACCTTGAAGAGCTTACCTCTCCGTGTAAAGGCAGTCAGATAACGGCCCGGGAACCAGGCTGAATCAAGGAACGGACGTTCAGTGACGAGTCGCTCAACTAGCCTGTCTGCGATCGCGGTCGACGAAACCGTATGGAGCGTCCAATAGCGGTCATCTTCCATGTCCGCCACGAAGGAAATGGGCTCTTGATCGTCACCTTCGAGTGGGATGTCAAACGTGAAGAGCCTAGCGTCTTCAGTCTCCGAGGCGACTCCACGAAGCGGCCCAATGCCATCTCGGAGAAACTGGAAACGCTCTTCGCGGCTGCGGGGCGACCCGCCCGCGGTTGGATGACTCTCCACAAGGTAGGATTTCAGCATCGCTTGGCCCACGTCGAACCGCTGCCCAGTAAGCAGCCGGTCGTACGTGTGGGTCATGACTTCTGCTACGAAGTCATGAAGGTCCTGCCTGCGATGGATCGGGAGCATCTGGGTCTCCTGTGCGACGGGCTCCGAAACATCCGTTCCGCTTCGGTCTTCGGCAAGCCCGGACCCTCTTGACCACCAGAAGCCGAATTTGAGTTACCGCATCCTTACCCGCCACAGTGCGCTGATCTCCATACAACAATAGGCGAATCCTGACGCAGGCGCACGCGGCAGGACAGGGGACGCGCCCGCCGGGAGGTCGCTTGCGGGGATGGAAGCGGACGGGCACGTTGTCGGAATTGGGATTCCTCCACCACCTTTTCCGGATCTGGGAGTCGGTCATGGCTGATGAGAAGGATACGTCGGGTCTCCCGCGCCGCGATTTCCTCAAGCTGGGCGGTCTGGGCGCCGCAGGGCTCGCCGTGGGCGGTGCCGCGGCGTGCGATCTCGACGATGTGCGGCGGCGGGAGGGCGAGGAACCCGAGGAGTGGTGGGCGGATCTGGAGTTCGAGCTGGAGGAGGTGCCCCTGGCGCGCCTCCAGGAGGGGATGGCTTCGGGGGAGTGGTCGGCCCAGGAGCTGACCGCCCTCTACCTGGAGCGCATCGATCTCCTCGACCGCCGCGGTCCCCGCCTGCGCTCCATCATCGAGATCAACCCCGAGGCACTGGAGGTGGCCCGCGCCCTGGATGACGAGCGGGCGGCGGGCAAGGTGCGGGGTCCCCTCCACGGCATTCCCATCCTCCTCAAGGACAACATCGAGACGGCCGACGCCACCACCACCACGGCCGGTTCCCTGGCCCTGGAGGGCTACCACGCGGCCCGGGACAGCGGCGTGGCCCGGCGCCTGCGGGCGGCCGGCGCGGTCCTGCTGGGGAAGGCCAACCTGTCCGAGTGGGCCAACTTCCGCTCCACAAATTCCACATCGGGATGGAGCGGCCGGGGCGGGCAGTGCGCCAACCCCTGGGCGTTGGACCGCAATCCCTGCGGATCCTCCTCCGGATCCGGGGCGGCGGTGTCGGCCAATTTCTGCGCTGCGGCTGTGGGGACCGAGACCAACGGTTCGGTGGTGTGTCCTTCATCCATCAACGGCGTGGTCGGCCTCAAGCCCACCGTAGGCCTGGTGAGCCGGGCGGGGATCATTCCCATCTCCCACTCCCAGGACACGGCAGGCCCCATGACCCGTACCGTGGCCGATGCCGCGGCGCTGCTCGGCGCCATGGCGGGTCCCGACTCCCGGGATGCGGCCACTGCGGCCTCGGCGGACCACGTCCACGCCGACTACACGCAGTTCCTGGATGCCGACGGGCTGCGCGGCGCGCGCATCGGGGTGGAGCGCAGCTACTTCGGGCGGGACGACCGCGTGGACGCCCTCATGGAGGCGGCCCTCCAGGCCATGAGCGTCGCCGGTGCGGTGATGGTGGATCCGGCCAACCTCAGGACGCGCCGCCAGATCGGGCGCCCATCCTACCAGGTCCTTCTCTACGAGTTCAAGGCGGACATGGCCAGGTACCTGGAGGAAGCCGGAAGCCCCAACGGGATGGCCTCCCTCGCCGACCTCATCGCCTTCAACGAGGCCAACGCCGACCGGGAGATGCCCTTCTTCGGTCAGGAGATCTTCATTGCCGCCAACGAGAAGGGGGGCCTGGACAGCCCCGAGTATCTGGAGGCTCTGGAGACGGCCCGCCGCCTCTCCCGGGACGAAGGAATCGACGCCCTCATGGAGGAGCACGACCTGGACGCCATCGTGGCGCCTACCACCCTGCCGTCCTGGAAGACCGACCTGGTGCGGGGCGATCCCGGAAGCGGCGGTGCTTCGAGTCCCGCCGCCATCGCGGGCTACCCCAGCATCACCGTGCCCAATGGGTACGTGAAGGGCCTGCCCGTGGGGATCCTCTTCTTCGGGCGGGCGTGGAGCGAGCCCACCCTCCTGCGCGTCGCCTATGCGTATGAGCAGGCTACCCGGCACCGTAAGGCGCCGAAGCTGCCCCTGAGCCTCCGGCTTCGGGACGCGGTGGGATGAGCCCTACCGCTTGATCACCGAGGCCCGGTAGTCCAGCGGCGGGTCCCGGTCGCCGAGGAGCGGCTCGTACACGAAGTCGGGACCCCGCCGTTCCTGGAATTCCGCCTGAATGGACGCCACCAGATCCGGGTTGGAGAAGAGGTCCACCGCGCTCATGGCCAGCGTCTTGGCCGCCACCATCATCCCCTTGGTGCCGATGCTGGTGCCGTCGGCCGCCACCGCCTGCCAGGAATGGGCCGCCGTTCCCGGCACCCACGTCGCCGTGGAGAGGGTGGAGGTGGGCACGGTCCAGCTCACGTCGCCTGCGTCGGACGAGGCGTAGATACGGCGCCACTCGAAGGGTTGGATCTCGGCCGCCGACTCCAGCGGGGGCTCGGGCGGGAGGGACTTCTTGAGGGTCTCGGCGAAGCGCTGTTCCTCGTCATCGTAGAGGACGCCTCCCACCTTCTTGAGGTTCTCGTACAGCACCTTCTGGAGCGATACCACCGGGAGTCGGGAGTAGGACCCACCGATGACTTCATATTCCACGGTGGTTCCCGTGCCCCGGGCTGCACCTTCGGCCATCTTCACCAGGCGGTCGAAGATGGAGCGCACCATCTCGGGATCGGGATGGCGAACGTAGTAGTAGACCTCGGCGAAGTCGGGAACCACGTTGGGCGCAGAGCCCCCCGAGGTGATGACGTAGTGGATGCGCGTCTCCTGGGGAACGTGCTCCCGCATGAGGTTGGCCATGAAGTCCATGGCCTCCACGCCGTCCAGGGCCGAGCGGCCGCGCTCCGGTGCGCCGGCGGCGTGGGCGCTCACCCCCGTGAAGCGGAACTTGGCCGACTTGACCGCCAGGTTGGATCCCGGGCTGGCGCTGTTGCGGTCTGCGGCGTGCCACTGGAGCACCACGTCGGCGTCGTCAAACAGGCCGGCACGCACCATGTAGACCTTTCCGGATCCGCCCTCTTCCGCAGGGGTCCCGTAGAAGCGGATGGTGCCTTCATGGCCCGTGCGCTTGAGCCACTCGGCCGCGGCGATGGCGGCGGCGGTGGACGCTGTCCCGAAGAGGTTATGCCCGCAGGCGTGCCCGGCGATCTTGCCCTCGATGGGCTTGCGCACCGGGACCCGGTCCTGGTTGATGCCGGGGAGGGCGTCGTACTCGCCCATGATCCCGATGACGGGCGTGCCGCTCCCGAATTCGGCGACGAAGGCCGTGGGGATCCCCGCCACGCCCCGGGTCACCTTGAACCCGTGGGCCTCCAGTTCCCCGGCGAGGAGGGCGGAGCTCTTGTTCTCCATGTACCCGACCTCGGCCAGATCCCAGATCTGCTGAGATATCTCACCGAAGCGGTCCGCGTTCTCATCGAGGAAGCGGGCCACGTCGGCCTTGGTCATCTGGGCGGAGAGAGGGGAAGGGGCGACGAGCCCCGCGGAGGCCACACCGGCGGCGGGAAGAAGGAATCCGAAAACGAGGACGGAAGACAACCTGCGGACGTTCATGACCTTCTCCAGAAACGGTATGCCCGGGTGGGCGGATAAATGGCGACAGCCTGCTACATTTCCTTCACGTGGCCGTCGCGGCGGATCCCGTCAAGTCCGAGACCGGCAGGAGCCAGGGAGGAAAGATGAAAGCAACAGGTGATATCCAGGTGATCCCCATCGGTTCCGGAGTTTCGGTCCGCGAGGAAGTGAAGCGGGCGCACCAGATTCTGCAGGAGGCGGGAATCCACGCCCAGCTTCACCCCAACGGAACGAATGTGGAAGGCGAGCTGGAAGACATCTTCGATGCCGTGCAGCGGGTCCACGAGACGCTTCACGAAGAGGGCACGCAGCGTCTCGTCACCTTCATCAAGATCGGCACGCGCACCGACAAGGAGCCTTCGTTGGCCGGAAAGATGTTCTGAGGATGAGGGAAGCCTGACGTGTGCCGGATGGTGGCGTACCTGGGTGCGCCCTGCTCCCCGCAGCCCCTCGTGTTCGGAGGCGATCACTCCCTCTACCGGCAGAGCTGGGCTCCGGAGCAGCTCCTCTCCGGGTCGGTGAATGCCGACGGGTACGGCGTGGTGTGGTATCACGAGGGTGTACCCCGGCGTGTCGCCGAGGCCCGCCCCATCTGGCACGAAGAGGACCTGGAAGGGATGCTGGGCAGCGTGTCCTCGACGTGCATTCTGGCGGCGCTGCGCAACGCGACACCCGGTCAGCGGGTGGACGGTGCCGCTCTCCTCCCCCTGACGCATGACCGGTACAGCTTCGTGCTCAACGGCTTCGTTCCCCACTTCCACGCCCGCCACATGCGCGAGATGCGGGCGGAGCTTCCCGACGATCTGTACGCCGCCCTGCGGGGGTCTTCCGATGCCGAGACCCTCTTCCTTCTCGCCGTCGCCCGCGTGCGGGAGGGCGCCGGACCGGCGGAGGCCCTCGAGGAAGTCGCCCGCAGGGTGCATTCCCGGGTGGCGCCGGAAGAGGCCCAGATGAACATGCTCCTGGCCGACGGGGAGCGCATCGGCATCCTGCGTTCCGCCACGGTGCTCGTGACCAACTCTCTCTACGCTTCCTGGAATCCCCCCTTCGCGCCACACGGGGTCGTGGTGGCCAGCGAGCCGTTGGACGGCGCGGCGGCCTGGGTGCCCCTGGACGGTCATCACCGGTTCGAGCTGGGTCCCGACGGCCTGAGTGAGGGGACGCTGGTCTTCTTCTGAGGCGCCTTTCCCGGAGTCCTGGAGCGGGGCGGGATGCGCGGCGCCGGCGGGAAGCGCCGCTCGTCGGGCGGCACGGCGCCGTGGCCTAAAGAGCGAAGAGATCTCCCTCGTGCTCTTCGTGGCCGGGATCGAGGCCCCGGGAAACGAAGCGGTGACGAAACTCGCGGGTCACCTCCAGGACCCGTCCGCCCACCACGGATTCTCCCAGCGCTTCGGCACCCTGCAGGCCCAGGTCGAAGAGCGTGGTCGCCAGGGCGCGCACGTCGGGATCGGTCATCCCGTCGCGCCCGGCGCGGCGCAGCAGGTCGGTGGATGGACGGGGAGCGAGGCGCGTCAGCTCCAGGAGGGCGCCCGGGTCGTAGAGGAGGCCTACGGAGATCACCAGAGGAACGGACAGCCAGCGGGGCGGCAGCGTGTCCGGCGTGCGCAGCTCCAGGTAGCCGCGGGGGCGTACCTCGGGAAAGAGGGTGGTCAGGTGTGCTTCCCACTCCTCCACGCCGGCGCCCGTTTCCCAGTGGGTGCGGAAGGGAACGGCGGGTGCGTCCTCCTCCCCCAGGAGAAAGGCGGGGGCTTCGAGAGCAAACGCGGTGTAGGCGCCGGCAGGGTCGTCGGCAGCGGCGAAGATGCCGGTGCGTTGAGGATCCAGGTGGCGCCACTGTTCGGCGCGGCAGGAGCGCACGCCGGCGTCGCGCCCTTCGCATCGGGGTGAGTTGGCGAAGAGGGCCAGGAGGCACGGTGTGGCGGCGTTGGCCGCCCACCACCGCCGCACGGGGCGTCCACCCAGGTCCAGGTTCACGTGGAGCGCCGCCGACTGGAGCATCATCCTGCGTCCCCACGGTCCGATACGGTCGTAGTGGGCGGCCTGGCGGCGATAGCGTGGCGCGTCCACGAAAAGAGGGACGTCATCCACCCGGTTGTGGGGATCCATGCCCCGGGCCACCAGCCGCACGCCCAGCCCCTCGGCGGCGTGGAAGAGGGGCTCGAGGGCCGCGCGGGTGTGGGCGACGAGGCGGTCCACCGAGGTGAAGGCCGCTGTGCTCAACTCGATCTGTCCCCCGGGCTCGAAGGAGATGGCGCCGGTGCCGGGGATGCGGAAGAGGGGGGTGCCGTAGGGGGATCGGTCTTCCGCCCACCCCCGCCGCCGCGCGGCCGCCTGGAGGACCCCGGTCGCCGAAAGGCTTCCGTGGTGCGCGGTGAGGGGCAGCCGGGTGCCGTCCGTCTGCCGGACCGGGATGAATTCCACCTCCAGCCCCACGCGCAGTTGGCGTTCGCCCCCGCGCGTGGCCGCCATGGCGCGACGCACCGATCCGGCGAGGAGAGCGTATCCGGCGGGTGCGGTGTCCAACGTGCTCACGGCACGCGCCGCAGGAGGGTGAGGGCGAAGAGCCCTTCCGCGTCTTCGGCCCACGCGTCCACTTCCAGGCCGCTTCCCACGAGGAGGCGCTCCACCCGGGGACGGGTGTACTTGCAACTGATCTCGGTGCGAACGCTTTCCCCGGCCGCGAAGCGGATCTCCTCCCCTTCGGGAAAGCGCACCGCCAGCTTCCTCGGGGCCACCAGGTGCATCTCGATGCGCCCTTCCTTTTCGTTGTAGAAAGCCCGGTGCGCGAACGCCTCGGGATCGAAGTCGGCTCCCAGCTTCCGGTTCAGGACGAGGAGGACGTTGCGGTTGAATGCGGCGGTGATGCCGGCGTCGTCATTGTAGGCGTGCTCGAGGCGGGCCACACTCTTGCACGGGCCGGGCTGGAGATCCACGCCCAGGAGGAACGCGTCCTCGGGATGCATGCGGTGGGCCGCTCCGGCGAGGATCGCGCGCGCTTCATCGTGGGTGAAGTTGCCGATGGTGCTCCCCAGGAGCGCGACCCACGCGGGCCGGGGGAGCTCAGACGGCGCCGCCGCGTCACGGGTGAAATCGGCGACCACGGGGCGGACATCCAGTCCAGGGTATTCGCGCCGGAGTTCGGCGGCCGTCTCATCAAGGAAATCGGCGCTCACGTCCACGGGCGCGTAGACTGCGCCGCGGCGGGAGGCGGTGAGGGCATCGAGGATGATGCGGGTTTTGGCGGCACTGCCCGCTCCCAGTTCCAGAACCGCCCGGGGGCCGGTCCGCTCCACCCATGCGGGCACGTGGCGTCTCAGGAGCGCGGCTTCCACGCGGGTCGGATAGTATTCGGGCTGACGGGTGATCTCCTCGAAGAGGCGGGAGCCCACCTCGTCGTAGAAGTATTTCGATGAGATTTCCTTCTGAGGCCGGGTCAGGCCCGCCAGGACCTCGGAGCGCATGCGCTCCCGGGCATCCTCGGCGGAGGCCGCGGCCTCGTCCGGCGATCCCGCCGGCCCGGCGAGGGACTCGGTCCCGCCGGGGACGGAGTCGGACGAAGGGTCTGCCTCGGGCGACTCAGTCATCCCGGGCACACCGGAAGCCCGCGAAGATCTGGCGCCGGATGGGGTAATCCCAGTTCCGGAAGGTGTTGCGGGTCGCGCCGGGGCGGGTAGCCCACGACGCCCCGCGCAGCACCTTGTACTCCGTGCCGAAGAAGACCTGGGAGTACTCGGGGTAGGGAAAGGTTTCGTATCCGGGATATCCGTGAAAGTCCGTGGCGGTCCACTCCCAGACATCCCCGAGCATGCCCCAGCATCCGGCGGGAGACACGCCGGCCGGGTACGTGCCCACCGGGGCGGTCTCGAAGGCGGTGGCGTCCAGATTGGCCCGCAGGATGGAGGGTGCTTCCGCTCCCCAGGGGTAGGTGCGCTTGGCTCCCGCGTCGAAGTCCCACGACGCGGCGGCTTCCCATTCGAACTCGGTGGGGAGGCGTTTTCCGGCCCAGCGGGCGAAGGCTTCCGCCTCCCAGTAGCAGACGTGGCAGACGGGCCGCTCCGGATCCACCGGGACCGTGCGGTCCATGGTACGCGCCTGCCACCCCTGACCCGTCTTCTCCCAGTACTTGGGCGCGGCCGCCCCCTCGTCCTGGAGCCAGGCCCACCCCTCGTCGCTCCAGTGGTCCCGGGTGGCGTAACCGCCGTCCTCCATGAAGGCCAGGTACTGGCCGTTGGTTACGGGATGCGCGTCCATCCAGAAGGGGGTCAGAGTCACGGCATGGGCCGGCCGCTCGTTGTCGTAGGCCGCCGTTCGGTCGTCGGTGCCGTGAATCACCTCGCCGCCGGGAATGTGGACCATGGCACCGGGATCCGGGGCCGAGGGATGCCGCCCGGTGGGCACGGTGACGCTGCGCGGGGCCGGGTAGGGGCGGCCCTGTTTGAGCTGGAGCGTCTGAAGGATGGTTTCGTTGTGCTGGTACTCGTGCTGCAGGACCATGCGAAAGACGTACCCGTCGCGGAGGAGGGGCGTGGAGGCGGAAAGGTCCAGGCGCTGAAGTTCCTCGAGAACGGCCCGCCGCACCGCCGCCATGTAGGCCCGCGCTTCGGGAAGGGAGGGCAGGGGGAGGGTATCCCGAACAGCCCGCGGGTTCTCGAAGGGGTTGTAGATGCCCTGCAGTCCTTCCGATCCCGTGCCGGAGCTCTCCACGTTTTTGAGAAGCCACACTTCTTCGAAGTGGGCGATGTGGCCCAGGTCCCAGACGATGGGGCTCATGAGGGGATCGTGCTGCCGACGGAGCTCCTCGTCGGTGAGGGGGCTCACCAGGAGCGCCGTTCGGTCCCGCGCCTCGGTGAGGAGGGCGGCCAACTCGTCGGCGGAAAGACTTGGGTCGGGTACGGTGGCCACGCGGTCCGATTCTGACAGGGGGGACGAGGACGAATCCGACAATATACGGGATTTCTTCGGGATTTGCCACGAACGAATCCCCTCTCTCAATCGCTCGGCGGCGCGAGGGGTTCCCGTCGGCCCGCGGGGACGTGCGGATGGCCCGCGCCCCCCGGGGAGCGCGGGCCGGGCCGCCTCCTATCCGCCGGGCTCCTCCACGACGATGACCGGGCCCAGGCCCCGGTCGGCGAGGGTCCGGTTGAACTCGGGGAGCGGTCCCTCGAGGAGGGCGTTCAGTTCCGTCACCGAATCCCGCAGCCGCCCCTCGAGAATCCCCAGGACCTCTCTCTGCTGGTCCGTGGGGCGGAAGTCGGAGGTGGCGATACCGCCCGCCAGGTGCTGGAGCCGCCCGATGATCCTTGCCGGGTAGCGGACGCGGTCCTGGCCCGTTCCCGTGACCTTGAGCTGGAAGAGGCGCCCTTCCACCTCGATGAACTTCTTCTCCAGGTCCCGGGCGGCGGCCACCAGGTCGTCACCATCTTCCCGGGCGGCGAGCACGGCGCCCAGGTCCTGAAGCTGGCGCCGGATCCACTCGATGCGGTTCACGGCGCGGGCCGCCTCGTCGAAGTCGGAGCGCAACTGTTCCAGGAGGGCGGTCTGCTCCTCGATGTCGGCCTGGGTTCCTTCACTGTCCGGATCCTTGAGCACCGAGAGCTCCTGCTCCATGGTCTGGTCGCCCACACTCAGGGTCACGGTGTAGACCCCCGGGGGCCGCAGGATGGACATGCCCTGGGCGGCGACGCGCACCCGGTCGGGTCCCAGATCCACCCAGTCGGCATAGAGCGGCGTGGTCCTCATACGAACGGGCGTGGAAGCCTCGTCCCGCAGATTCCACCACAGGCGGTTGAGGCCCGCTTCCGATTTGCCGTGGAGCGTACGCACCACCTTGCCTGAGGGCTCGGCGATGGTGACGGTCACGTCCTTGCCCGCCAGATCCGGACTGAGCCAGTAGTTGAGCGAGGCGCCGTAAGGCGGATTCTGCCCTACGGTCATGTCATTGGGCATGGACCAGGGGGAGGTCCGCGACTGGAACCGGTAGGCGTCGCGGGGCCTGAAGAGGTGGGCGGCTGCGCTGCGGATCTCGCCGCTGAGCTGCTGCAGCGGGGTGATGTCGTCCAGGATCCAGAAGCCGCGTCCGTAGGTGCCGATGACCAGATCGTCGAAGTGGTCCTGCACCACCATTCCGTAGATGGGAGCGGGGGGCATGTTGTTGATGAGGGGCTGCCAGTGGTCCCCGTCATCGAAGGAGACGTAGATGCGGTTTTCCGTCCCCAGGAAGAGGAGCCCCTGCCGCTCCGAGTCTTCCTGAATGCTGCGGGTAAAGCTCAGCGGGTGGAGGGGGATGCCGTCCACGATCCTGGTCCACGTCTTCCCGTAGTCGCGGGTGCGATAGGCGTAGGGCTTGAAGTTGCCGACCTGGTGGGCCTCCACCACGAGGTACGCCGTGCCGGCGTCCCACCTGGATGCGTCGATGCCCCGCACCACGCCGTCCTTCGGCCAGTCGGGGAAGTTGCCGGTGACATCCGTCCACGTGGCTCCGTCGTCGGTGCTCACGTGCACCTTGCCGTCGTTGGATCCGGCGTAGAAGACGCCCTGCCGCGCGGGGGACTCGTCGAAGGCGTAGATCACGCAGCAGTACTCGACCCCGATGTTGTCGGGCGTGAGGCCGCCGCTGATTCCCTGGCGGGACTTGTCGTTGGTCGTGAGGTCCGGACTGATGACCTCCCAGCTCTGGCCGCCATTGCGGGTACGGTGCACTACCTGGCTCGTCACGTAGATGGTGTTGTGGTCGTGGGGTGAGATGAGGAGGGGGAAGGTCCACTGGAAGCGATACTTGAGATCTTCCGCGGGCCAGCCTCCGGTGCTTTCGGGCCACACCTCCACGTTGCGGAACTGGCGAGTGCGCTCGTCATAGCGCACCACGATGCCGCCCCGGGCGCCGGAGCCCGACGCGCTCGACCATACGATGTTGGGATCGGTGGGGTCGGGGGTAGCGTATCCGCTCTCTCCTCCGCCCACCGAGTGCCAGTCCCCTCGGGGGATGAATCCGCCGCGGAATCCGAAGTAAAGGCTGTTGCTGGGACCGCGCGTGGAGGGGCCGTCCTGCCGGTTCCCCAGCACATGGTACGGGATGTCGTTGTCTGCGGTGACGTGGTACATCTGGGCCACCGGGAGTTGGACCTGATGCCACGTCTCCCCCCGGTTCAGGGAGATGGAAAGGCCCTGGTCGTGCACCACGATCATGCGATCGGCGTTGGTGGGGTCGATCCACATGTCGTGGTGGTCTCCGCCGGGGCGCCGGGGGCCCTGCTCGTTCACATAGGTTTTGCCGCCGTCCAGCGTACGCGCAAATCCGGAGGTCAGGAAGTACGCCTCCATGGGATCATCCGTAGAGACGCGGCATTGGTTGTAATAGGCGGTGCGCCCGCCCAGATCCCGGCTGTGGTTGACCAGCTTCCAGTGGTGGCCCGCGTCGTCGGAGCGCCACAGCTCGCCGCTCTCCGTTTCCCGGCCGTGCCAGGGTACGCCGTCGCCCGTTTCAATGAGGGCGTAAACGATGCGTGAATCGGCGGGGCTCATGCACACGTCGATCTTCCCCACCGGGAGCTTGGGCAGTCCGTGGCCTTCGAGCTTCCGCCAGGTGTCGCCGCCGTCGCGGCTCATGTAGATCCCCGAGCCGGGACCGCCGCTTTCCCTCCCCCACGTGTTTGTCGTGATCTGCCACATCCCGGCGAAGAGGATGCGGGGATTGTTGGGGTCCATGATGAGGCTGGAGGCGCCGGTGTTCTCGTCCACGAAGAGGACCTGCTCCCACGTCTCGCCGCCGTTGAGGGTGCGGAAGATGCCGCGCTCCTCCTGGGGACTGTGGGTGTGTCCCAGCGCGGCTACGTAGACGATATCAGGGTTGGTGGGGTGAATCACGATGCGGCTGATGCGCCCCGTCTCGTCGAGGCCCATGTGCTCCCAGTGTTCGCCGCCGTCGGTGGAGCGATACACCCCGTTGCCGATGGTGACGTTGGAGCGGATATGAGGCTCTCCCGTTCCGGCCCAGACTACCTGGGGGTCCGAGGGCGCCACAGCCAGGGCTCCCACGGAGTGGACGTCCATCTTGTCGAATTTGGGCTTCCAGGTGACGCCGCCGTCCTCCGATTTCCACAGGCCGCCGGAGGCGGCGCCCACGTAGTAGGTCAGAGGATCTCCGGGCACGCCGGCCACCGAGGAGATGCGATTCCCCACCGGTCCGATGTACCGGAAGCGAAGAGCGTCCAGGTAATCCTGGGGGACGGGCTGCGCCGCAAGGTAGGCGGGCAGCGTCGAGAGGATGGCGCACAGGAAGAGGATGCGCCGGCGCGTGGACCTGAGCATGGTGCGGCTCCTGGTCTGAGGAATGAACCTTCAATTGTGCCCCGTGACCACCGGCGCGGCTCGCGTCCGCCGGTGATCATGAAACGAGGGTATGGGAGGGCTTGGGCTACACTGGGCCCGTCGGGCGATTCCGGCAAGCACCCCGCTTGTGCGCCGCAACCGCACGGCCCAGGTTGGCGGGCAAGGAGGCGTGCCATGACCGAAATAGACGCGGTAAGCTCGGCGCTCATGCCCTACGCGCTGGCGTGGATGATCCTGGTGCTGGGGGTCCGCAGCGCCGTCGTGGTCCGGCGAGGCTACCGCTCCGATCTCGCCGCGCCGAAGGGGGATCCCCGCCGCGGCATCCTCTATTCCCTCACCTTCGCCATGCTTCCGTGGAAGAAGGAGAGCACCCGCATCCATCCCTGGACCTACGCCGCCGGGATGGGGATGCACCTGGGCGTGCTCACCACCCTCATCTTCGCCGTGGGGCTGAGGGTGGGGGGCTGGCCCGCCGGGGCGCTTCCCCTCTTCGGGACGCTGGCCGCCGTGGGGTGGGTGAGCGCCGCCGGGATGATGGTCAAGCGGCTCACCAGGCCCTACATGAGGGCCATCACCAGTCCCGACGACGTGTTGGCCAACGTGCTGGTGCAGCTCTACCTCCTGGGCGGGGCGCTTTTCGCCTTCCGTCCCGGGATGCTCCCACTGTGGAGGTCCGCCGCGGTGCTCCTGGTGATCTATCTCCCCCTGGGGAAGATCTACCACATGGTGCTCTTCTTCGTGTCCCGCGTCCTCTTCGGGCTCCAGTTCGGCCGGCGCGGGGTTCTGCGCCACGACGTTCCCCTGAGCTACTGAGGAGCGAGGCATGCCCGCCACCGACATGGTACAGGAAGCCATCAGCGCGCTGGACGCCAAGCTCAATCTGGCCCTCACCACCTACCTGGAGGCGTGCACCCACTGCGGTCTCTGCGCCGAAGCCTGCCACCTCTATCGGGCCGACCCCCATCCGCGCCACATCCCCAGCTACAAGGCCGACACCATCCGCAAGGTGTATCAGCGCTACTTCACCCCCACGGGGCGCCTCTTTCCCTGGCTGTTTGGGGCCGAGGAGCTGTCGGAGGAGGTGCTGGATTCATGGGTGGACACCGTCTTTCAGTGCACCCTGTGCCGGCGCTGCACCATCGAGTGTCCCATGGGCATCGACAACGCGGCCCTCATCGCCACCTCGCGCCAGATCCTCACCGCCGCCGGGAAGGCGCCGCCGACCCTGGTCGAGCACGGGCGCACGGCGTGCGACACGGGGAGCCCCCTGGGCGTGACCCGGGAGCAGTTCCTGGAGCGGCTCGAGTGGATCGAAGAGGAGCTCCAGGACGAGCTGGACGACGAGGATTTCACCGTGCCCCTGGATGTGAAGGGGGCCGAGATCCTCTTCATGCCGGCGTCGTTGGAGCTGATGAAGTACCCCGGGACCGTGGCGGCCTGTATCCGCATCCTTCACGCCGCCGGGGTGTCGTGGACCATGAGCAGCGTCCGCTATGACGTGACCAACTTCGGCGTCTTCCTGGGGGATCCCCAGCTCACCCGCACCATCGCCACGAAGGACATCGAAGAGGCGCGGCGTCTGGGGGTGAAGATCCTGGTGACCTCCGAGTGCGGCCACGCCTACCGGGCCCTGCGCTGGGAAGCTCCCAACTGGTTCCGGGAGCCCCTTCCCTTTGCGGTGAAGAACATCGTGGAACTGGCCGACGAATGGGTGCGTGAAGGGCGCCTGCGGGTGAACCGGGAGGCCAACACTCTGCCGGTGACGTACCACGATCCCTGCAACATCACCCGCAACGGAGGCGTCATCGAAGAACCCCGGAGGCTCCTGAATGCCTCCACCCGGGAGTTCCGGGAGATGACCCCGAACCGGGAGCGGAGTTGGTGCTGCAGCGGCGGGGGTGGCTTCCACTCCATGCCCGAATACGAGGACGTGCGCCTGGGCGGAGGAAGGATGAAGGCGGAACAGATCCGGGCCACCGGCGCCCGGGTGGTGGCCACCACGTGCGCCAACTGCCAGCTTCAGCTCAACGACCTCAGCGAGCACTACGATCTCGGCGTCCGTTGCGTGAGCGTCACCGACCTCCTGGCCGAGGCACTGGTGGAGTGAAGGTTTTTCAGACTCGAACATCGGAGCAATGAGATGGTGCGGAAGAGTATCGCGGGGTGGCGGTCGTCGGGAACGGGGCGGCGGGGCATGGGCGGTCGGAGGCGACGGCGTGAGTCCGCCCCGGAGCCCCGGCTCGGTATGCTTCGCGGGGTGAGCCTGGCGGTGGCGTGGGTGTTGGCTCTGGCCCTGACGCCCGCCCGCGGCGCAGCCCAGGTGGATCTGGCCGCGCTGCAGGACGAGGCGGTCCAGTGGCTGGAGGACTACATCAGGGTCAATACCATGAACCCTCCGGGAAACGAGATTCTGGGCGCCGAGTTTCTGGCGGGGATCCTCACCGCCGAAGGCATCGACTATGAGATCATTGAATCGGCGCCTGGCCGGGGGAACCTCTACGCGAAGCTCGAGGGCGGCGACGAGCCGGGCCTGGTGCTCCTCCATCACATGGATGTGGTTCCCGCCGATCCGCGGTACTGGTCCACCGATCCCCTCTCGGGGGAGGAGCGGGAAGGCTACATCTACGGGCGGGGAACACTGGACACCAAGACGCTGGGCATCCTGCACCTGGCGTCTTTCATCGCCCTGCACCGGGCGGGTGTGCCCCTCGAGCGGGATGTGATCTTCCTGGCCACCGCCGACGAGGAGGCGGGTGGCTTCTACGGCGCCGGATGGCTGGTGGAGAACCGGCCGGACCTCTTCGAGGGGGTGGGTTTTCTCCTCAACGAAGGAGGAGGCGGTAGCGTCGTGGACGGAAAAGTCCAGTTCGGCATCGAAGTCACCCAGAAAGTCCCGTACTGGCTGCACCTCACCACGGTGGGCCAGCCCGGCCACGGCTCGCGGCCCCTGGTGTCGTACGCTGCCACCGAGATGATCGACGCCCTCTATAATCTCCGCCACCACGAATTCGAGACCCACATCGTGCCGGCGGTCGCCGCCCATTTCCGCGGATATGCCGCCGACTATCCCGAACCCTGGCGCACCCGCTTCCAGGACATCGAGGCCGCGCTGCAGCAGCCCGGTGTGGCCCGGGAGCTTCAGGAATACGCCCCCGGCCTCTACGCCCTGACCCGGAACACCTGCTCCATCACCCGCTTCGAGGGCAGCGACAAGATCAATGTGATCTCTCCCGAGGTGTGGGCGGAGCTGGACTGCCGGCTGGTCCCGGATCAGGACCCCGACGCATGGTTGGCGGAGATGGGCGAAGTGCTGGGGCCGGAGGTGGACGTCGAAGTGATCATGGGCTTCACACCGGCGGTGTCCCCCACCGACACGGAGCTCTACCGGACCATCGAGGAGGTGACGTTGGAGACGTTCCCGGGGGCGAACTTCGTGCCCCAGGTGCTGGGCGGGTTCACCGACAGCCACTTCTTCCGGGACCTGGGCATCGTGAGCTACGGATACTCGGCCACGGCCACCCCCCGGGAGGATGCGGCCGGCGTCCACGGCAACGACGAGCGGGTCACGGTGGAGAACGTCCGGCGGGGGGTGGCCATGACGTTGGAGATCCTGGAGCGGTTCGCCGCCACCCGGCCCATCATGTAGACGGGCCCGGTGGAGGTGAAGAGGGGGCGGCGCGGCTTGCTCGCCGCCGGAACCGCGCCCCTGAATTTGACCCACGGGGTACGCCAAGGCCAAGGGAGGGTGGAGGGCGATTCTCTCCCCAGAACGAAGGGTGAGAAACGAATGGTGGAAGAAGCAGTTCTTGGAGCATGGGGCCGAAGTTTTCGGGGGCTCGGAAGAGGTCAAGACGTACGAGGCACGGATCAGCCAGTTGGAGCGAATGCTGGGCCAGACGGAGGCTGAGCTGGCGCTGCAGAAGTTGCATGTAAGTACGCGGCTGGTAGAAACCAACGAGTGGGGCAACGTGCCGTTTGCGGAAGCGACGCCGGGTGTATTCGTCCTTTGGTCGTGCACGGGGGACGTAGCAGCGGTTGCATTGGCAGATCAGGACGGCACTTTGGAGCGTGCGAACCCCACACCGTATAGAGAGGAGTTGAATCTTTACGCGCTCCGAGAAGCCGCCACGGATGAGCAGTTGCCTTAGGCGTTCCCTGAAATCACGCCTTCTGACCCCCTACCGCTGCCACGGGCCCTGATCCTGATCAGGACAGGAGTCGAGAATGATTGCACTTATTGAACGGACCTGCCTCGCCTGCATGGCTGGACTGGTACTGGCCGCCCCCCCTATGCTCGCGCAGAACGTCACGCTGGAAGAAATGTGGGTCTACCCTGGGGAGCCCATTCCGTGGCTAGCCGGCATGGCGGTCGTGGAAGGCGGATACTGGGCGTTGGATGCATTGCACCGCACGACCTTCTTCATTTCCGAAGACAGCGCTGCCGCTACTGAGGTCACGCTGCCAGGTGCGGAATCCCCCGTGCTCCTTGGGGGTGGGGGACGAGGGATAGCAGTCTACGACGAGGGGGGCGGCAGTGGAAAGATTCTGGTCTATCGCGATGGGGGATTGCGGACCAGCTTTCCACTCCGGGAGACCGTATACTTTCCCAAAGACGTATTGGCAGTGGATGACTCGACGGTCATTCTGGCTGCCGGGTTGTCAGGGAGTGGTTTTGGGCTTCACATCCTGCGGAGAGGAGGCAGGAAGTCGGCGCACCTCCTGCCTCTACAGCCCACCCGCCAATCGCTGGTCGCCAGGATGATTACTGGGGGCATGTTGGCCCTTGACGGGGACGGTGTCCTGTTCGCGCGATCCGCACCCCATTTGATAGCGCGCCTCGATCCTGTGACGGCGACACTGGACACGATTGCGAGCTTTCCTGCGATTCTCCCGTCTGTAGGAGATGATTTTCTGCGAGGAAGATCGCAGAACGGAGGAGGGAGCCCACGCTGGTTCTTTCCCCAGGCCCGCGGGCTCGAGCGGCTTCAGGATGGAGCCATTGTACATGTGATTCGGAGCCAGGAGACGGGTACCAGTATTTGGGAGGTGTACGATCGGGACGGCAACTTGGTGGTCCGCTCAGAGATGGGTCGGGCATACGACGTCTGGGCTGTTCTCGATGACGGTACGATTCTGGCCTCGTACTACGTGGGTGGCCCTCGTTCCCTTCCCGTTCGGCTCAAGCTGAAAGTTGAGGGGTAGTGCGCTCACGCGAGCCCGTCGCGCTTCCTCGCCCTGCGCCTCTGTGGCTCCTCGCCGCGTGTCTATCGACGGCAGCCGCATGTTCTACCGAACCCCAGGGAACCACGAGGGCACCCCGGTTCGGCCTCGAGTTGGAAACGGCTGTCCGGTCCGATCCGGACGCCGGATCCCCACCGTGGACCATGGTGACTGACGCTACCCTGGACCGTGAGGGTGGGGTGATCGTTGTGGATGCTGGGAGCCCGGGCGTATACCGCTACGACTCTGCGGGTGTCTTTCTGGGTGCGCTGGGTCGAGCCGGCCAGGGCCCCGGAGAGTACCGACAGCCAGTGGGCGCCGAGGTTCTTGCGGATGGGCGAGTGGTGGTATGGGACCCTGGAAACGGGCGGGTCGTCCTCTACGGCGGCGGTCCGTCGGCCCGGTCCTTTCGCGTTTCCAATGTCGCCCTCATGGCCGGGCGAAGCCTCTATGTGGTTGGGGATAGTCTCGTCCTGATCCGTGCGCGGCTGCCCGGTGCGGGAGCCTCTTCGTCGCTGGGCTTTCTCGTGTACGATCTGGAGGGTCGTCCCAGGGACCCGATTCGGCTCCCCTGGCCGCCTGCAAAGGGAGGAGAGGCCGGCCTCGGTGGAGCCGTCGTGCCGCTGACTCCGACCGATACATGGATCGTCACCCACGAGGGTGATATTGTGGCGTCTCACCGTTCGGAGTATGAAATCATTCGGATGAACCTTCGGGGTGACACCCTTGCGGTGTTCCGTCTGGAGGTGAAGCCGCCCCGTGTCTTTCCGGGCGAAGCCGACGCCTACCGCAGGGCGGTGGAGTTCGTCATGCGCCGAAGGGATCCCGGATGGAAATGGCCCAGGTCCCTTGAACTCCCGGAAGTGAAGCCTGTCATCGACGACCTCGTACCGATAGTGAGGGGTGGATATGCGGTGGTGCTGCACGGCCCCGGGGTGGAACTCCCGGAGTCAGATACCCCTGGCCGGGTGAACTGGGGGGAGGAGCGGGTTGTGGACGTCTATGGCGGCAGGGGGGACCTCGTCGGTAGTTTTTCGTTGCCTGCAGGCCTACGACTGATCCGGATCCTCCGCGACAGAATCGTCGCGACGGAACGGGACCGACTGGATCGCATCACCGTCAAAGTATTCAGGTTCGTGAGACCCTCCTGACCTCAGCGCTCCCCGCCGGCCCGTGCCGGCTTGCGGTAGTCCAGGGGCGGATCCCGGTCCCCGAGGAGGGGCTCGTAGACCCAGCCCTCGGGGATGCGCTTGCGGTGTTCCTCCTTGGCGGCCGCCACCAGCTCCGGCTTGGTGAAGAGGTCCACCGCCGTCATGGCCAGCGTCTTGGCCGCCACGATCATCCCCTTGTTGCCGATGCTGGTGCCCCCGGCGGCCACAGCCTGCCAGGAGTGGGCCGAGGTGCCCGGGACCCAGGTGGCGGCGCGCATCCCGCCGGTGGGAACCATCCAGCTCACGTCGGCCACGTCGGTAGAGCCCCCGCGCCCTTCCTCCGTAACGGTGAAGGGCTGGACCTCGGCTGCCGACTCGACGGGGAGGGCGTCGGGCGGGAAGGTCTGGTGGATGAGCTCGGCGAAGCGCCGTTCCTCCTCGGTGTACTCCACACCGCCCACACGCTTCAGGTTTTCATACATGTCCTTCTGCAGCGCCACATTGGGCAGAAGATTGTAAAGGCCGTGAATGACCTCGTACTCCATGGTGGTTCCCGTGCCCAGGGCGGCCCCTTCTGCGGCTTTGACCACCCGTTCGAAGATGGATTTGACCTTCTCGGGATCGGGGTTGCGCACGTAATAGAAAACTTCGGCGAAGTCGGGAATGACGTTGGGGGCGGCGCCACCGTAGGTGATGACGTAGTGAATGCGGGTCTCCTGTGGGACGTGCTCCCGCATCATGTTCACCATGTAGTCCATGGCTTCCACCGCGTCCAATGCCGAGCGACCCCGCTCCGGTGCGCCGGCGGCATGGGCGCTCACACCCTTGAAGCGGAACTTGGCTGACTTGTTGGCCAGGGACGACGCTGCGCTGGCCGTATTGCGGTCTCCGGCGTGCCAGTGAAGCACCACGTCCACGTCGTCGAAGAGACCGGCGCGCACCATGTAGACCTTCCCGGCGCCCCCTTCTTCGGCGGGGGTGCCGTACAGGCGGATCGTCCCGCCCTGTCCCGTACGTTCCATCCAGTCCTTGACCGCCAGAGCGGCCGCGGTGGAACCCGTCCCGAAGAGATGATGGCCGCAGGCGTGGCCCGCCGGCTTGTCGGCGATGGGGGCACGCCGGGGGGAGCGATCCTGAGTGATTCCCGGAAGGGCGTCGAACTCCGCCAGGATTCCCACCGTGGGCCCGCTGCCCTGACTCCACTCGGTTACGAAGGCTGTTGGAATGCCCGCCACGCCGGCGGTGACGGAGAACCCGGCGTCCTTCAGGGTCTTCTGCAGCAGGGCGGAACTCCGTGTCTCCTGATAGCCCACCTCGGCCAGGTCCCAGATCTCCTGTGCGATTTCGGCGTACCCGTCGGCGTGGGCGTCGATGAAGTCCGCCACCATCTCCTTGCCGTCCTGGGCCGAAAGGGCCGCAGGGACCGGGAGCGCCGCTGCGGCTCCCAGGCAGAAGACCAGGAGGAGGCGGAGGGACGACTGCACGTTCTGCTTCATGTCATTCACCTGTCGTGTGGGGTAGGGGGGGCATTCCGTCAACGAACCACGGTCGCCAGCGGTCCGCGGGCGCTTCCCTCCCAGTCGGGGTCCGCAGCTCCGAGCCAGGAGCCATGGGCGGCATCATAAGCCACCGCGTGGACGCGGGAAAAGGCCCCGGGGCGCCTCCAGGGCCAGCACCGGAACGCCGTCCTTCAGGACTATGACGGGAGAGATGAAGGAGCGGGCCCGTTCTCCCGGCTCCATGGGCCCCAGGTATCCGCCCAGGGTGGACGCATAGAGAAAGCCCAGCCCCGGCGTGACCACCTTGGATCCCATGTTGGGGCCGAGGGTCTGGGTCAGGGCCACCATCATGCCCGAGCTGTCGGCCACGGTGAGGTGGGTGGTGTGCCCGTCATCGTCGCCGCGCGCGCCCAGGGGAAGGGGACGCGGCGCATGAAATGCGGCCCGGGGATCCGCGGGCGGCCGGGTTCCCTCGTCGGGGAGGACGCCCTCCGGTACCCTCAGCTCCTTGATGAGGGTTCGGGCCCATTCCGTCGAGATGGCGCGGGCGGCGGCCGTGTCGGTTCCCAGCCCCGGCAGCTCCCGGCTGGCCAGGCCCACGGCCTGTCCCACGACCGCGGACCACTGCGCCGGCGACATGGTGCCGGGATCGAGATTCTGCAGAATGTTGAGGGCCTGAATGACCACGGCGCCGGCGGCGGGAACGTCCATTCCTACGATCTCGTACCCCCGGTACGTTCCGCGGAGGATGCGGGCATCCTCGGCCCGGTAGTTCCGGATGGCTTCCAGCGTGACGGCGGATCCGTGCTCGGCTAGGAGCCTGTCCGAGTAATGCAGCGGGCCGCGTTGGGGACGCCACGGCCCCAGGCCGTAGGCGGCGACTCGAAGGCATAGCCCAGGCTACGTCGAGAGGAGCCAACGACCGGGATGGGGCCGTGCCGCCCCAACCCACGAGCAGGCAAGATGATCTCCGTCATGGCGTAGGGCGCAGGGGTGTTGCGGACTCATGCGTCGTCTCTCCTCC
>JBHHWB010000040.1:0-33626 GCA_046756305.1 Gemmatimonadota bacterium | reverse complement strand
GGTGCTGACCAACGCCTGCAACACATACCTGAAGTGGGCCGAGATCTGGGAGCGCATGTACCACATCCCCATCGTGACGGTGGATGTGCCCGGAAGCCGGGCTGCGCCTGAGCCGGGCGGGCCCTCCGCGGAGGACATGGCGCGGGACCGGCGATATGTCCAGCATCAGATCCGGGAGTTGATCACGGCGCTGGAAGAGCTTACCGGACGTGCCTTTGACGTGGATCGCCTGCGGGAGACCCTGGATCTCGCCAACCGCATGGGCCGGGCGTGGCGGCGGGTGCTCGAACTCAACAGGAACCATCCTGCGGTCTTCGACGCCATGATGGAGGGCACCATCTTCCTGGGCGTGGCCAACGCGCTGCGGGGAACGCCCCAGGGCGCGCAGTACTTCGAGGACCTGGTCGAGGAGATGGAGTACCGGGTCGCCCACGGCATCAGCCCCCTCATGAACGGGGATGGGGAGCACCGGCTCATCTTCGTGGGCGTGCCGTGCTACCCCATCTTCCGCCGCTTCTATCAGCTCTTCAGCGAGTGGAACGGCGTCTTCGTGAGCTCCACCTACACCTGGTTCGCTTCGGGCGGGCTGAACATGGAGTACGAATACGACCTGAACCGCCCGTTGGAGAGCCTGGCCGAGGGTGTACTCCTGGGTGTGCAGCGTGCCGGGGATTCCATGCTCTTCCACGACCGGTATCTCCTGGAGGCCATCGACGAATTCGAGGCCGACGGGGTGGTCTATCACCCCATCAAGAGCTGCCGCACCGTCTCCACCAGCCTTGCCGACAGCCGGCGCATGGTGCTCAACGAGCGCGACGTCCTCTGCCTCCACATCGAGTCGGACATGATGGACAAGCGGGTGGTCTCGGAGGCCCAGCTCAAGAACCGCATCGACGCCTTCTTCGAGGGATTGGAATCGAGACGCATTCGCAAGTCTTCCACCGCGCAGGAGGGATGAGCATGCGCTACGCAGCGGGAGTCGACGTAGGCTCGACGCAGACCAAGGCAGTGGTCGTGGACCACGGAGGAGACATCGTGGGGCG
Organism: Gemmatimonadota bacterium; assembly: GCA_046756305.1. Classification (GTDB taxonomy): domain Bacteria; phylum Gemmatimonadota; class Gemmatimonadetes; order Longimicrobiales; family Gaopeijiaceae; genus JBHHWB01. The sequence goes on along the minus strand of JBHHWB010000040.1, from coordinate 32,583 downwards.
TGCCCTCCTGCCCACCGGTGCCAACGTCGTGCAGGCGGCACAGCTTGCCTTCGATACGGCCCTCAAGGAGGGCGACATTCCCGAAGAGGAGGTGGGGTTCGTGGTGGGAACGGGCTACGGGCGCTACCGGGTGGAGTTCGGGGACACGCAGATCACCGAGATCGTGTGCCACGCCCGGGGGGCCGCCCACATGTTCCCCGAGACGCGGACGGTGCTGGACATGGGCGGGCAGGACACCAAGGCCATTCGCATCCATCCCGGCGGCGATGTCATCGATTTCTGCATGAACGACAAGTGCGCCGCGGGGACCGGGCGCTTTCTCCAGTCGGCGGCTGCGGCGCTGGAGCTGGAGCTGGACGAGCTGGGCCCCACGGCCCTGCGGGGCTCGCGCCCCATCCAGATCAGCACCACGTGCACCGTCTTTGCCGAATCGGAGGTGCTCTCCTGGTTGGCCAGGGGAAAAACCATCGAGGACATCCTCCTGGGGGTGCACCGCTCCATCGGTTCCCGTTCCCTGGCCCTGCTCCGGCGGGTGGGGATCGAAAGCGAGATCACCTTCACCGGCGGTGTGACGCGCAACCGGGCCATGGTGGCGGTGCTCGAGGACATGCTGGACCAGGAGCTCAACGTGAGTGAGGAATCCCACTACATGGGCGCGCTCGGCGCCGCTCTCTTCGCCCTGGAGCGTATCCGCAAGGGACAGGAGGGACGCGAGCCCGCCGAGGAGGTGGCATGACCTTTCTGGCCGGAATCGATGTCGGGTCCACCTACACCAAGGCCGCCCTCTTCGACGAGAAGGGTACACTCCTCTCCACGGGGATCCGCCCCACCGGATTCAGGCTGGAGGAGGCGGCCACCGAAGCGCTGGCGCAGGCCCTGGACACCATGGGGGCGGCGCGGGAGGATGTGGCCTACATCACGTCCACCGGGTACGGGAGGAACATGGTGTCCTTCCGCGACGTCCAGGCCACGGACCTCACGGCCCAGTCGTGGGGGTGCCGCTACTTCTTTCCCGAGACCCGCACGGTCCTGGACGTGGGCGGGCAGACCATGAAGGCGCTCCGCCTGGACGAAACGGGAAAGGTCCGTTCCTTCCGCCTCAACGACAAATGCGCCGCCGGCACCGGAGCCTTTCTGGAGAAGACGGCCCGCTACCTGGGGTACACCATCCAGGAGATCGGTCCCCTGGTGGAGTACGCCCGATCGCCGGTTCCCATCTCGGGGGTGTGCGCCGTCTTCGCCGAATCGGAAGTCATCAACCATGTGAGCAACGGAGCCCAGCCCGCCGATATCATGCACGGCGCCATGGAATCCCTCATCGAGCGCTCCGTCCGCCTCATGAAGCGGGTGCAGATGGAGCCCCAGTTCACCCTGGTGGGGGGGATCATGCGTTTCCCCACCATGGTGCGCGTCATGCGCGAGCATCTGGGCGACGAGGTGAATGTGCCCGACGAGGAGCTGGTGCAGTTCACCGGCGCCATCGGAGCGGCCGTCCTGGCCCACCGCCGCTGGCGGAAACAGGCGGCGTAGGAGCGCCCGTGGTCGAGCCCCGCCCCTCTCACGTACCCGAGCCGGCGGTCGGGCCGGGCGGAGGCCCCGTGCCCGAGGCGCGGCGGACCCGGGACAGGGAGCTGGCGGCGGAGGGGTGGGTGCGCCGCTTCACCGGGGGGCCGCCCCAGTTGGGGGACGTCACCGCCCTCTATGAGGCCACGGGCCAGGAAGTGCTCCTTGACGAAGTCCTTCCGGGGGATCTGGTGGCCGGGTGCGAGGAATGCCGCCTGGCGGTGGCTCTCTTCCGCGTGGTCTACACCCGCCCGGCGCGCGGATCCGACCCATCCGGCGGCGGCACGGCCGCAGGCGCCGCCGACACCCTCACCCACTCTTCATTCCCCTCCGACTCTGATTCAGGGAGAGAACCTTGAAGGCCGCCATCTTTCACGGCGCCCACCGGGCGCTCACCGTCGAAGACGTTCCCAAACCCTCGCCGGAGCCGGGACAGGTCCTCATTCGTGTTGCCGGGTGCGGCGTGTGCCATACCGATCTCCACTACCTGGATCACGGCACTCCCACCTTCAAGGAACCGCCCCTCATCCTGGGACACGAGATCTCGGGGGTGGTAGAGGAGACGGGGGAGGGGGTGGACGCCCCCGAGGTGGGAACGCCCGTGGTGGTTGCCGCCGTGACAAGCTGCGGGCGCTGCCGCGCCTGCCGGGAGGGACGGGAGAACATCTGCGCCCGGGGCGAGATGCTGGGCAACAACGTGGACGGCGGCTTCGCGGAGTACGTGGTGGCGCCTGCCAAGGACGTGTTTCCTCTCCCCGAGGAGCTCCCGTTGGTGGAGTCGTCCATCATCGCCGATGCCCTCACCACGCCCTACCACGCCGTCGTCAACCGGGGCCGGGTTTCACCCGGAGACAGAGTGGTGGTCTTCGGTTGCGGGGGGGTAGGCCTCAACGTGGTGCAGATGGCAGCGGCCCGGGGGGCGTACGTGGTGGCCGTGGACATCGCCCCCCGTAAGCTGGAGTGGGCCGCCGAACTCGGTGCCCACGCCACCCTCGACTCCTCGGCCGAGGAGCGCCCCGACAAGGCGCTGCGCCGCCTTACCGGCGGGGGCGCCGACGTAGCCTTCGAGGTGGTGGGGGTCCCCGAGACCCAGAAGCTCGCCCTGGGCGCCCTGCGCACGGGCGGAAAAGCCGTCTTCGTGGGATACAATCCGGATCCCGTCACCCTCAACTCGGGACGCATCATGTTCCGCGAGCTGGAAGTGGTAGGCTCCCTGGGGTGCAGGCCGGTGGACTATCCCCGGGTGATCGAGATGGTGCGGCAGGGCCAGGTGCACCTCGATTCGCTGGTGACGCATCGCTTTGCCCTGGACGACATCGGCGAGGCGCTGGACACCCTGCGGAGCGGGGAAGCCATCCGGGTGGTGGTGACGCCTTAGAAACCGATCCGGGGAATCCGGCGGGCCGCGTCGGAGATGCCACGGCTCCGGCCCACCTTCCCTTTCCGGTTCGGCGGATATAGTCTGGGCGCTGAACCTTAACACCTTCGGCGCTCCGCCGACGCTGCGAATTTCTTCCGCGCCCGCGCGTGGCGCCTCGACGCATCCATGGCTATCAAGCAGATCCGCCCCACCATCATCCGCCTGTTGTCCAACATGGCCAGCACCCGGGAGATCCAGCTCTACCTGCAGCGTTTCTCCCAGTTGGAGGCGGACCGCTTCGCGGTGGTCAAGGTGGGCGGTGCGGTGCTGCGCGATGAGCTGGACGCCCTCGTGTCGTCCCTGGCCTTCCTCCAGCAGGTGGGTCTGACGCCCATCGTCGTCCACGGAGCGGGCCCCCAGCTCGACGACGAGATGGAGGCGGCCGGCATCGCCAAGGAGGTGGTGGAGGGCTTGCGCGTCACCACCCCCGAGGGACTGACCGTAGTGCGCCGGGTCACCCAGCGGGAGAACCTGCGGGTGGTGGAGGCGCTTCAGTCGGCGGGCGTGCGCGCCACCTCCATCCACGGCGGTGTCTTTGAATCGGAGCTTCTGGATGCGGAAGTATACGGTCTGGTGGGCCGCGTGGTGGAGGTGCACATCGACGGGATCGAGGCCGCCATCTCCGCCGATTCCATCCCTGTGATCGCCTCCCTGGGCGAGACCGGGGGAGGCCAGATCGTCAACGTGAATGCCGACTGGGCCGCCAACGAACTCGTCAAGAAGATGCAGCCCTACAAGATCATCTTCCTGACGCAGACCGGCGGTCTCCTGGATGAGGACGGGCACCTCATCGAGTCCATCAGCCTGAGCACCCAGTACGAGGACCTCATGCGCCAGCCGTGGGTCCACTCGGGGATGCGGGTGAAGATGGAGCAGATCCACGACCTTCTCATGGAACTGCCGCCTGCCAGCTCGCTGTCCATCACCCGCCCGTCGGAGATGGCCAAGGAGCTCTTCACGCACCGGGGCTCGGGGACGCTGGTGCGCCGGGGGGAGAGGATCCACCGCTTCGACTCCTGGGAGGGGGTGGACCAGGAGCGTTTTCGGGTCCTGCTCGAGTCGGGCTTCGGCAGATCACCGGCGCCGGATTACTTTGACATCACCCGGCCGCTGCGCGTCTACGTGAGCGAGCACTACAGGGCCGGGATCGTTCTGGTGGAGGATGAGTCGAGCGTCTACATGGACAAGTTCGTGGTCAGTGAGGACGCCCAGGGGGAAGGGCTGGGGCGGGCCATGTGGGAGGCCATGCACGGCGAGACCCCGGAGCTGGTGTGGCGCTCCCGGCCCGGGAATCCCGTGAACGACTTCTACTTCGCCAACGCCGAGGGGGCGCTCAGGGGCGAAGACTGGGTCGTCTTCTGGTACGGGATCGAGGATCTGGAGCGGGTGGGCAGGGCGGCCGGCCGGGCCCGGGCGCGGCCAGCCACCATCTGATCACGACGGCGCGGCGCGCCACGCTGTCGTCCGCCACCTCTTCGTCCGTCGCACCATGGCCCACCTTCCTGCCGAGTGCTGCCCCGGTGGTCAGCGGATCTCGAAGGTGAGGGTGGCCCACTGGGACTCATAGTTCACGTTCCCGTCCTCCACCTTGCTCATGTGGATGAACTTGACGTACCAACGGCCCGCCTGATCCATGCGGAAGCGCACCACGCCGTCGTCGTCGCTGCGGGCCTCCCGCTCCTCGATGACGCCCTCGGCGCCCCCGTCTCCCCCGGCGAGGACGAGCTGGCCGGCCACAGGGGCTCCATCCACCAGGGCGCGGAACGCAAGGACGTCTCCCACCGTCGCCTGGTAGGGGTTGTCCAGGGGGAGGAGTTCGGCGGGGTGGCCCAGCGGCACGTCGATTCCGCCCGACAGCTCCTCTCCCACCTGGAACACGGCCTTTACGTGCTTGGCGTACCGCTCCCGTGCGTCCCGGTCCAGCTCCCTCTCCAGGGCGCGCTGCTTGAGAACATCCAGGACGCCGTCACCAGCCAGGTACTGGTTGAAATCGGCGGCGGGGAGGCTGAGCTCGCGGGGAAGTGTCTCAACGCCCAGCACGTAGGTGCCGGGCTCGCCCGTGCGGAATTCCAGGTAGGTGGTGTCGCCTTTGGCGTTCCAGCCGTCGGTTCCCAGGTGTCTGCGTCGCCCTTCCACCAGAACGGACACGTCCGCCACCCGATCGGCGGTGATGGAGTTCTCGCTTACCTGGAAGGTGCCGTTGATGATGGGGATTCGCACCGGGGTGTCGGGAGGCAGGCGGTAGCGGTCCATCTTGATGAACAGGTCGTGGGCCGCCAGGGCGGCGGCGGCGGCCACGAGGAGACCCAGGGCGGCGGTCACGGACCGAAGCGGGTGTTTCATGCTCTTCCTCCTCCTGGTGTTGCGGCGGTTCAAACGCTGGCAATGATCCCGTTGAGCGTGTCGCTGGGTCGCATGGCGGCTCCGGTCTTCTCCGGGTCGGGGAGATAGTACCCGCCGATATCCTGGGGGGCGCCCTGAGCGGCGTTCAACTCTTCCAGGATGCGGCTCTCATTCTCCTCGAGGGCCCGGGCCACCGGCCCGAAACACTCGGCGAGGCGGGGGTCCTCCGCCTGGGCCGCAAGTGCCTGCGCCCAGTAAAGCGTCAGGTAGAAGGTGCTTCCCCGGTTGTCCAGCTCATTCACCTTCCTGGACGGGGAGCGGGCGTTCTGCAGATACGCCGCCGTGGCTTCCTCCAGGGTCCGTGAGAGGACCAGCGCCCCCGCGTTGTCGAATTTTTCTCCCAGGTGCTGGAGCGAAGCCGCCAGGGCCATGTACTCGCCCAGGGAGTCCCACCGCAGGTGGCCTTCCTTGAGGAACTGCTGCACATGCTTGGGCGCCGACCCTCCCGCGCCCGTCTCGAAAAGGCCCCCTCCGTTGAGAAGGGGGACGATGGAGAGCATACGCGCGCTGGTACCGATCTCCAGGATGGGGAAGAGGTCAGTGAGATAGTCGCGCAGGACGTTGCCCGTCACCGAAATGGTATCCTCGCCGCGCCGGATCCGCTCCAGGGAGAAGCGCATGGCTTCTTCGGGAGACATGATCTCGATGCGGAGTCCTTCCGTGTCGTGGTCCTGGAGGTACGCGCGCACCTTGCGAATGACCTGTGCGTCGTGGGCCCGAGTCTCATCGAGCCAGAAGACGGCGGGAGCGCCTGTGGCCCGGGCTCGGGTCACGGCGAGCTTCACCCAATCGCGCACGGCGATGTCCTTGGCCTGACACCCCCTCCAGATGTCGCCGGATTCCACCTCCTGTTCCATGAGCACCGCTCCGTCGGCGTCCACCACCCGCACCCGCCCATCGGAGGGCACCTGGAAGGTCTTGTCGTGGGATCCGTACTCTTCGGCCTTCATGGCCATGAGGCCCACGTTGGACACACTCCCCATGGTGGTGGGATCGAACTGGCCGTGGGTCTGGCAGTCCCGCACCACAACGTCGTAGATGCCGGCGTAGCTGGAGTCGGGGATGACGGCCTTGCAGTCCTGGAGTGCTCCGGCCGGGTTCCACATGCGGCCCCCGTCGCGGATCATGGGGGGCATGGAAGCGTCGATGATGATGTCGCTGGGTACATGGAGGTTGGTGATGCCCCGATCCGAGTCCACCATGGCCAGATCGGGCCCTTCGTCCAGAGCCGTCTGAATCTCGGCCTCCACGGCGGCGCGCTCCTCGTTCGGGAGGCGGGCGATCTTGGCCAGAATGTCGCCCAGGCCGTTGTTGGGGTCGGCGCCCACCCGCTCCAGGGCCTCGGCGTACTTCTCGAAGACCCGGTGGAAGAAGACGCGCACGGCGTGGCCGAAGATGATGGGGTCGGAAACCTTCATCATGGTGGCCTTGAGGTGGATGGAGAAGAGAACTCCCTTCTCCTTGGCGTCGCGCACCTGCTCCCGGAGGAAGGCCACGAGGGCCTTACGGCTCATGAACGTGCCGTCCAGGATCTCGCCCTCCTGCAGGGGGAGGGTTTCCTTGAGTACGGTGACGTTGCCCGCGGCGTCCACGTGCTCGATGCGGGCCGTCGTGGGAGCCGGGAGGGTCACCGACACCTCGTTGTGACGAAAGTCCCCCTCGCTCATGGTGGCCACATGGGTCCGGGAATCTTCCGGCCAGGGCTTCATGCGGGGGGGATGGGTGCGGGCGAACTCCTTCACGGCCCGGGGCGCTCTGCGATCTGAGTTCCCCTGGCGCAGCACCGGGTTCACGGCGCTTCCCTTCACCCGGTCGTAGCGCGCCTTGACGGCCCGTTCCTCCTCGGTTTCGGGCTCCTCCGGGTAGTCGGGAAGGGGGTAGCCCTTCTCCTGCAGTTCGGCGATGCACGCCTTGAGCTGAGGGATGGAGGCGCTGATGTTGGGAAGCTTGATGACGTTGGCCTCGGGGGTCTCCACCAGGCGGCCCAGCTCTGCGAGATCGTCGCGAGCGCGCTGCTCTTCGCTGAGAACGTCGGGAAAGACGGCCAGGACCCTCCCCGCCAGGGAGATGTCCCGGGTCTCCACAGGGACCTCCGCTGCACCCGCAAACGCCCGAATCACCGGGAGGAGGGCATGGGTGGCCAGGAAGGGCGCTTCGTCGGTCCAGGTATAGATAATGGGGGGTGATTGGCTCATGATGGGTATGATCTTCTCTTGGGCTCGAAGGGCGGCGGGGAGGGAAGCACCGCGTCTGGACGGTTGAATCTAGGAAGGATCGCCGTATGCGGGGTAGGGCGGGAGGGCGGCCGCGCCGGTGCAACGGCGGAAATATACTCAGGGAGTCATCCATGAATCGATCCACGATGCGCATCTCCGGAAGGGGGGCGTTCCTCGTCGCGGCCGGGGTCCTCGTCTCCGGAGGGGGAGGTCCTCTCTTCGCCCAGGCCTCCGCTTCGGTCTTCAGCCACGCCGATACGCTGCGCGGGGCCAACGGCCCGGCACGGGCCTGGTGGGACGTCACCTTTTACGACCTGAGCGTCCGGGTTTCGCCCGCCGACAGCAGCGTGGCGGGTTCCAACCGGATTACGTATCGGGTTCTGGCCCGGGGTCGGGAGATGCAGATCGACCTCCAGCGGCCCATGCGCCTGGACAGCGTGGTTCTTTCCGGCGCCGAGGCGAACGCCCTCGCGCTCCGGCAGGACGGAAACGCGTGGTTCGTCTCTCTCCCCGCGGTGCAGATGCCGGGAGAGCACCACACCGTGACCGCCTACTTTCACGGGCGTCCCACCGTGGCTGTGCGCCCTCCCTGGGACGGAGGTCTCCAGTGGGTGCGCGACGCCGAGGGGCGCCCGTGGATTGCCACGTCCAACCAGGGGCTGGGGGCCAGCGTGTGGTGGCCCAACAAGGACCTCCAGGCCGAGGAACCGGACAGCCAGCGCATCAGTGTCACCGTGCCCACGGGTCTCACCGACGTTTCCAACGGCCGTCTGCGCGCCGTGACCGAAAACAGGGACGGCACCACCACGTACGAATGGTTCGTCTCCAACCCCATCAACAATTACTCGGTGGCGGTGAACGCCGGTGCCTATGCTCACTGGAGCGAGTCCTTCGACGGCGAGGATGGCGGCCTCACCCTGGATTTCTGGCCTCTGGAGGAGAACCTGGAGCGGGCCCGGGCCCAGTGGTCCCAGGTGCCCAGCGTGCTGCGCTGCTTCGAATCCTGGTTCGGTCCGTATCCCTTCTACGGGGACGGCTTCAAGCTGGTGGAGGTTCCCTACCTGGGGATGGAGCACCAGAGCGCCGTGGCTTACGGCAACGGGTACATGAACGGATACCGGGGCACTGACCTCTCAGGCACGGGCTTCGGGCTCCAGTGGGACTTCATCATCGTACACGAGAGCGCCCACGAGTGGTGGGGCAACAACATCACGGCGGCGGACATCGCCGAGAACTGGATCCACGAGGGCTTCGCGGCTTACGCAGAGAGCCTCTACACCGAATGCCTCACCGGGAGCGTGGAGGCTGGCGCAGCCTACGTGCGCGGCACCCGCGCGCGCATCGTCAATGATCGTCCCGTCATCGGCGTCCTCGGGGTCAACGATGACGGAGGGAGCGACAAGTACTACAAGGGCAGCAACCTGCTGCATATGCTCCGCCAACTCGTCAACGACGACACTCGCTGGCGCTCCATCCTGAGGGGACTCAACGAGGAGTTCCGCCACAGCATCGTCCCCAGCCCATGGGTGGAGGGTTACATCAGCCGGGAGTCAGGAATGGACCTGGGCGTGGTCTTCGACCAGTACCTGCGCACGACGCAGATTCCCGTCCTGGAGTGGCAGATGAACGGGCGCCTCCTTTCCTACCGCTGGGCCGACACCCTCCACGGCTTCGCCATGCCGGTGCGTGTATCCACAGCAGCGGGGCGCTGGCAATGGATTCGCCCCACCGGGATGTGGCAGGTCCTGGAGGTGGACCCGGACCCCGAGGGGGCGTTCGCCGTGGATCCCGACTTCTACGTGCTGAGTCGCCAGGTCAGAGTCCCAGAAGCCGGCGTACCTCCGGCTCCAGACGGGTCATCCCGGCCTTCTTTCCCAGTTCCAGGGCTTCCTCCGGGGACTTCCCCTCCACCCAGCGGGCCCGGAGGGCCATGAGGGCCCCCACACGGTTGCTGCTGCCGCAGTAAACGACGGCTCCGCCCTCTTCTTCCGCCTCCTTGAGAACGCGGTCGAGCCGCCGGGCGGCCTCCTCGGTGAGATCGTCGGGGCCCCCGATGGGAATCCTCACGAAGGAGACGCCCACTTCCGGCGCGTGCTCCTCTTCCCAGCCTGCGCCCCGCTCGGTGGGCAGCCGGAGGCTCACGAAGGTCTTATATCCCGCCTTGGCCAGGGCGTCGAACTGCTCCGGCGTCACCTGTCCCGCGGTAATCACACCGGGGATGGGCTCGTTGGCATGGTAGACCTCCAGTTCCCGGGCGAGCTCGAGGCCGGAGACCGTCTGAGTGGCTGCGGTCCCCGCGGCGGGCCCGGCCTGGGAAGCCACTGCATTCGCCGCACCCGCCGCGGCAGACCCAGGCGCCTCCATGCGGCCCTGCCGGTCGCCGGAGTTTCCGCACGCAGACGACGTCAGGGGGAGGCCAAGGAAGGCCGCAAGGGCCAGGATGCGGAGGGGGATTCGACTGCGGTTGGTGATCATGGGTCTCTTCCCGATGGCGGATGAACACGGATATAAACGGATGCAGGACCTTTTTACCCGCGTACGGTGTCCCAGGTGCCGCATCGTGCCAGTTGAAGTAGAGCCCGCTCCACTGAAGCGGAAGCGTACGAGGAACCCTCCGCCGACCCGTCTGCCCTCTGGATATCCACATGACCAATTTCCTTCCCATCCACGCATCCGACCTGGACGGCATCCTGTCCGAAATCCAGCGGCAGACCGCCGAGGTGACCGCGCTCCTGGAGCCCTTGAGCCTGGAGGTTCTGAACTGGCGGCCTTCCGAGTCGAGATGGTCTGTCGGGGGACATGTGGACCACCTGGTCGTTCTCAACACACCCTACCTGAGAACCCTCGGGACGGCACTGCGGCAGGCCCGCGCCGAGGGCAGGTCTTCCGACGGTCCCTATCGCCACCCGTGGCTCAGCCGTCGGTTTGCGGCGTCCATGGAACCGCCGCCGAAGCGCCGCTGGAAGACCGCGCGCACCATGGCGCCGAGCGCTGAGGTGGGCGCCGATGTCTCAGAGCGGTTCGCTGCGTGCCAGGCGGAGTTGTCCACCCTGGTGCAGCAGGCCCGAGGGGTGGATCTCGGTCGTACGCGCATATCGTCGCCGTTCATGAAGCTCCTGCGCTTCTCGGTCGGGGGCGCCTTCGGGATCCTGCTGGAGCACAACCGACGCCACATCTGGTTGATCCGGGAAGTCATGAGCTCCTCCGGCTTTCCCGGCTGAGGGCCATCGGGATGCGGATCGTCAGGCGTGAGCCGGGTCCGTCCCCGCCCCCCGCTCCACCGCCAGGGCGGCGGCGAGGACCAGTTCATCTTCTCCGCCGGGCGCGACGAGCTGAAGGCCCACAGGCATCCCCGCCTCGTCCATGCCCACGGGCACGGTAACGGCGGAGAGCCCCAGCATGCTCACCGGGCAGGTGGGTGCGAGAGTGGCCGCGTTGACCGCCATATAGGTGTCCATATCCGTTAGATCGGCCACGGGAGGAGGGGTGAGGACGGCCGTGGGCAGAGCAAGGACGTCCACCCCGGAGAAGAGGTCCTGCGCGGCGGCCAGAAGCGCTTCCCGGCGGGCCACGGCGCTCTGGTATGCCGGGCTGTCCAATCGCGGGGCTCGGGCGAGACGCTCCCCCACGGTGGGGTGGAGGATGTCCATCCAGCCCGGGAGCTGAGTTTCCACGAAGTTCCGGCACTCGGCTCCGGCGATCCCGCCCGTCATGTACAGTACTCCCGCTTCGTCCAGGAGACGGCCCTCGGTGGGGACCACGGTCCAGCTCGCCTCCCCTTCCATGCGCGAGAGCGCCTGCCGCAGCACGTCAGCGATGTCGGCCTGGGCGTCATCCCAGATGCGGCTGCGGGGAACCCCCACCCGCAAGGGCGCCGCAGCGCCTTCTTCGGCGTGGGCGCGCAGCGCAGCGGGATCGCCCCAGGCCGGATCCAGGGATCCAAAGAAGTAGATGCTGTCTTCCACCGTGAGGGTGAGGCCCCCTACTGTGTCCAGGGTGGAGCTGAGGGGAACCACGCCCGTCACGGGCCAGCGTCCCCGCGTTTGCCGGTGGCCGACGCACCCGGTCATGGAGGCGGGGATGCGAATGGAGCCTCCGGTGTCGGACCCCAGCGCCGCAAGGGCCGATCCTTCCCACAGGCTCACGCCCGCCCCGGCGGACGAACCTCCCGGGATGCGGTGGACCGCGCGGTCCCACGGGTTCCACGGCGTGCCCCAGTGGGGGTTGATGCCCACGCCTCCGTAGGCCAATTCCACCGTGTGGGTCTTTCCCGTGAAGAGGGCTCCCTGGTCCCGAAGTCGGGAGACGAGCCACCCGTCTTCTTCCCACCCGGGACCCAGGCGGCGGGCGGTTCCGGCGAAGGTGTCGAAGCCGGTCACGCCATAGAGGTCCTTTACGGAGACGGGGATGCCTGCCAACGGGGGAGGCTGCTCACCGCGCCGCCGTGCTTCCGCCAGACGGACGTCGACGGCGCGTGCCTGGATGCGCAGACCCTCTTCGTCGAAGGTCCGGTAGGCGTTCAAGGCAGCACCGTCCGTCTGATGCCTGGTGATAGCTTCGTCGGCAAGCTCTTCCGCGGTGAGGCGGCCCCGGTGCAGCGAAGCAGCGCGTTCCGTCAGTGCGGTCAATCGTGGCCTCTTCTCAGAACCCGCCCTGAGCGGATGTCGTGGTACATGCCCTGGTCCACGGCGAAGCGACCGTTCACCATCACGTAGCGGATGCCCACGGGATACTGGTGGGGATCGGTAAACGTGGCACGGTCCGCCACCGTTTCTGGATCGAAGAGGACCAGGTCGGCGTACCAACCCGCACGAATCTGGCCTCGATCCCTGATGCCCATGCGCGCAGCAGGGAGGGCCGTCATCTTACGCACGGCCTCAGGCAAGGTGAGCACGCCCTTCTCCCGCACGTACCGGCCCAGGACCCTGGGGAAGGTTCCATACCACCGGGGGTGAGGGTGCCCCTCCCCCGGTTGCGTGAGCCGACCGTCGGAGGCGACAGCGGTGAAGGGGTGCTTCATGATGGCGACCACATCGCCTTCGTCCATGGCGTGGTAGATCGCCGACGCGCCTCCCCGGCGTACCGCTTCGATGACCAGGCGGGCTCCGGTGGCGGGTGTGGGTTCCAGGCCCCGCTGTGCGGCCCAATCCTTGAGCGTGCGCCCTTCAAGGGATCGGTCCCACGGAACCCGGGCGAACTGTACGCGGCTGAGATCGTTGGCACCCCTGTCGTTGATGATGTTGAACTCGATGCCCTTGCGAATGCTGTCGGCCAGCGCGGGATCTTCCATGCGAGCAAGGAGGGAGTCGGTTCCTCCCGCCATGGCCCACGCGGGCACCAGCACCGTGATCCCCGTGTAGCTGGCTGTGTAGGGGTACTGGTCGATCATCACGTCCGTACCAGCGGCCCGTGCCGAGTCCACCATGGCAAGGGTTCTCGCCGACGCTCCCCACATGGGCTGACCCACCACTTTGTGGTGTGTGAGGATCACGGGAATTTCGGCGCGCCGGCCGATTTCCAGAGCCTCCGCCACCCCCTCCATGAGGCCGAGGCCTTCCTCCCGGAGGTGAGAGGTATAGATGCCGCCCATGCGCCCGGCGACACTGGAAAGCGCCACGACCTCATCCACGTCAGAAAAGGCTCCGGGAAGGTATTTCAGCCCGGTGGAAATCCCCCAGGCGCCTTCGTCCATGGCCCGGGCCACCATACCCTCCATACGCCGGAGTTCCGCAGGCGTGGGTTTGCGGTTCTCGAGTCCCATGACTGCCCGCCGCACCGAGTTGTGTCCCACCAGGAAGCCCACGTTCATCCCGGTGCCCAGAGCCGCGATGCTGTCCAGGTAGGGCGCGAAGGGCCAGGGACCGCCTCCGTCGGGGCCGCCCAGCGCCGTGGTCACGCCCTGGCGGATGTGGCTCTCGGCCCCGGGCAGGCGGAGGATGGGATCCAGGTGGGTGTGGAGATCCACGAAGCCGGGACTCACCACCAGACCCTCAGCCTCGATCACCCTGCGCGCGCGTCCCACCGGCAAGGGATCGGGCGATACCCGTACGATACGATCTCCCCGCACCGCCACATCTCCGGTGAAGCCCGGTGCGCCCGTCCCGTCCAGGATGGTGGCGCGACGGATGAGGACGTCCCACTGCACGGAGCTGCTTACCCGTACGTACGTTCCGCTGAACGCCGTGGTCCAGGTGGCTCCCCCGTCGGTGGAGCGCTCCCAGAGCTGGCGCACGCGGTCGGGATCGTGGCCCATCCGGCTCCACGTGATCCTGTGACGCACCTCCACGCCGGTGGTATCCCGGGTGGTTCCCTCCATCGCCATGGCGCCGTCGCGCGGACCCCCTTCGAGCACCAGGAGCAAGCCGCGATTGTCCCTCCACGTCTGATGCCAGACGCCACGGGAGGCGTCATACAGGTTGAGGCTCCGTCCCTCGAACCCCGACGGTGCGGTGTAGTGCTCTTCCAGGGCACAGCGGTCCAGGAGGGGACGGATGGTGTTGTACCCGGCCAGGAGGCCGCGTGCATCTTCCACCCGCCAGCGACCCTCCCAGAAATCAAATGCCCGGAACACTTCGGCGTCGCAGGGTCTCTGGGCTGTGGCGGGGGATGCCAGGGCGAGGAAGAGCCCCAGCGCGGGGATCAAATCCTTCATTCTGCTACCGTCCGTATGCGGGAAGGCGTGCGACCTACGCAGCCTTGCGCGCCATCCACGCGGTGGCAATGAGGGTGACCCCATCGAGGAGGAGGCTGATTCCTACGAAGATTCCCACCAGGAGCATGGAGAGTTCGGGCCAGCCCACGAGGAAGAGAATCGCCAGCGCGAGGGAAACGAACCCGTTGAAGGTCATCCACCCCGTGCCCGTCGCCGGCCGCAGGATATGAGCTAAAGCGAAACTTCCGTAGCTGTCCAGGAGCAGATAAATGGTGATGACCAGTGCCAGGGCGGCCACGCCCGCCGCCGGTTTCACCAACATGAGAGCGCCTGTGGCAAGAAGGAGTACCGCCTTCAGCCACTGCCCTGGAGATTTGCGAGAGCGGCGGAGCGTGTGGTAGGCCCAGGCGGCGCCCGCAATGACCATGAGCCATCCCAGAAAGATGGCGGTGGCCAGGGAGATGATGGGAGGAAGGATGATCCCAGCCACACCCAGAATCACCAGGATCACTCCGGTGATGAGCGTCAGGGTCGGCGAGGGAAAGAGATGCGGCGCGGGTGCGGCGGCTGTCGTATCGTCCATGGTGCTTCTCCTGTGTGCGAATACCGGCAGTCCCGGCATCAGTGGGTCCCGTTGCCTCTTTCCTTCTCCACTTCAAGTACGAGGCGGGTCGTGGCCAGTACGGCGTCGGGGTTCAGGCTCATGGAGTCGATGCCGATCTCCACGAGGAATTCCGCCATCTCAGGGTAATCCGACGGCGCCTGACCGCACAGTCCCGAGTGCCTGCCGTTGCGCCGCGCGCCCTCCACCGCCATGCGGATCATCTCCTTCACGCCCGGGTCCCGCTCGTCGAAATCGAACGCCACCAGCTCCGAATCCCGGTCTACGCCCAGGGTGAGCTGGGTGAGGTCATTGGATCCGATGGAGAATCCGTCGAAGAGCTCGGCGAAGGCGTCGATCTGGATCACGTTGTTGGGGATTTCGCACATGACGTAAACCTCGAGGCCGTTGACGCCCCGGTTCAGGCCATTGGCCGCCATGGCGTCCAACACCTTCCGCCCCTCGGCCACCGTGCGACAGAAGGGGATCATGAGACGCACGTTGGTGAGCCCCATGGTGTCGCGCACCCGTTTCATGGCTGCGCATTCCAGGGCGAATCCCTCCGCGTAGGCTGGGTGGGTGTAGCGGGCGGCTCCCCGAAACCCGATCATGGGATTGTCCTCGTCCGGCTCGAACCAGCGTCCTCCCAGAAGGGAGGCATACTCATTGCTCTTGAAGTCGGACATGCGCACCACCACGGGGCGGGGCCAGAACGCCGCGGCGATGGTGCCCACACCTTCGGAGAGGCGGCGCACGAAGAAGGCGGAGGGAGAGGGGTCGTGGCGCGTCAGGCGTTCCAGCTCCCGGCGCTCGCGTTCATTCCCCACCTTTTCCGGGTGAAGGAGGGCCATGGGGTGGGCCTTGATGAACTCATTGATGATGAACTCGAGGCGCGCCAGCCCCACCCCGTCGTTAGGGATGAAACTGGTTTCGAACGCCACGTCGGGGTTGCCCAGGTTGATCATGATCCGAGTTCGGGGACGCGGCATGTCTGAGAGGTCTACTTCTTCGCGGTGGAAGGGGATCTCTCCCTCATAGACCCTGCCCGTATCACCCTCCGCGCAGGAGACGGTGACCCGCTGCCCCGTGGGTACAGCGGTGGTGGCATTGCCACATCCCACGACTGCGGGGATCCCCAGTTCGCGGGCCACGATGGCGGCGTGGCAAGTCCTGCCTCCCCGGTTGGTGACGATGGCGGCCGCCGTCTTCATCACAGGTTCCCAATCGGGGGTCGTGGTGTCGGCTACCAGGACCTCGCCGGGTTGGAACTCGGAGAGCTTACGCACGTCTTCGGTGACGCGGGCGGTTCCCACCGCGACGCGGGTGCCTACGGCCCTCCCCGTGCAGAGGACGGGCCCCGAGCCCTCCACGACCCACTGTTCCAACACACTTCCCTTTTTCTGGGAGGCGACGGTTTCGGGCCGAGCCTGAACGATGTACAGCTTTCCGTCCACCCCGTCCTTCGCCCATTCCATGTCCATGGGGCGAGGCTGACCGGCTTTCTCGCTGTAGTGGCGCTCGATTCTAAGGGCGAAGTCAGTGAGTTCCAGGACCTCCTCGTCGGCGATGCAGAAGCGTCCCCGTTCCTCGCGGGAGGTGGGAACGTTTCGCGTGGGTTCGCGGGTGCGGCCGTGGGCATAGATCATCTTGATCTTCTTGGCGCCCAGGGTGCGCTTAAGCACGGCCCGGTGCCCGGCTTCGAAGGTGGGCTTGTGGACGTAGAACTCGTCCGGGTCCACAGCTCCCTGAACCACGTTCTCGCCCAGCCCGTACGCACCGGTGATGAAGACGACGTCCCGGAAGCCTGTCTCGGTGTCGATGGAGAACATGACGCCGCTGGAAGCCAGGTCCGAGCGCACCATCTTCATTACGCCCACCGAGAGGGCCACCTTGAAGTGGTCGAAACCCTGGTCGATGCGGTAGTGGATGGCCCGGTCCGTGAACAGGGAAGCGAAACAGCGCCGGCAGGTGTCCAGGAGGGCCGCGTCGCCGGAGACGTTGAGATAGGTATCCTGCTGGCCGGCGAAGCTGGCGGTGGGAAGGTCTTCTGCCGTGGCCGACGAGCGCACCGCCAGGCTCAGCCCCTCCGGGTATTTCCCCTGGAGCCGGTGATAGGCGTCCAGGATTTCCCGGGACAGGTCATCGGGAAGCCCCGCGCCGTACACAACGTCCCGTGCCAGGGCGCCGCGCCGCTCAAGGTCCGCCACATCGTCGGGATCCAGGCCGTCCAGAGCTTCGTGGAGCTTCTCCCACGCTCCCGCCTCGTCCAGGGTGTGGCGATAGGCCTGGGCGGTGATGGCGAACCCGTCCGGAATGCGCACGCCCTGCGGACCCAGTTCCCGGTACATTTCCCCCAAAGAGGCGTTTTTTCCGCCCACCAGGGGAACGTCGTCGATGGTGAGTTCGGAGAACCAGCGAATGAATCTCGGTCTAGGCTTCAAGGGACATCTCCAATCCTCTTGCAGGCTCCAGAGGCGTGCGAACGGTCACCGTCTTGCTTCCAGCTCTTCCAGAATCCCGAGCTGCACCCGTTCCAGCTCCACCAGGCGCTCCTTCGCCTCCTGCCGGTTCTGGCTCATCATGATAATCGGAGCCTGCACCGCAGCCAGGCAGGATAGCACGAGGTTGAGGAGGATGAAGGGGTACGGATCCACGGGTTTGAAGTAGAGGACCAGAGAGTTCATCACGATCCAGGCGATGAGAAGGACGGTGAACCACCCGATGAAGGCCCAGCTGCCACCGAACTCGGCGACCCGGTCCGCGAGCCGGTCACCGAAGGAAAGATCCTCCTCGAATTCGGCGTCGACATCCATGGCGATGGGATCGTGTTCCTCCAGGCTCTCCAGGACCTGGCGCTCCAGGTCTGAGAGTTCGCCGCGCTCCGACTCCATGATGGCGTGCACGTACTGCGCCCGGTAGCGGGCGAGGTCAGCGGGACAGATGAAGTCGTCGTCGGACCAGGTGGGGATATCGCTGCGAATCGCGTCGGCGATCTCGTCCCGGACGAGGGCCCCCGGAATGAGGGATCCTTCGGGGAACTCACCTCCGCACACTGCGCAGCGGCGGAGTTCCTCGGCTTCCTTTCCCACGGTGACCTCCTCCCACTTACAGAGGCTTACGGCAGAGAGTAGCCCTCCAAGTAGGCGAGATCAAACGCGTCGAATGCAACTGCATAGATCACCCCTGGTGCGAAACCCACGACGCGGCGCTCCGGAGGCAGCACAACCGTTCCAATGCGGGCGCCGGAGCGATCAAAGAGGTCGTAGAGGGTATTTCCGCCAGCCGGCGTGTGGCGATGAACCCAGGCCCGATTCTTCGGGTCCACCGGGATTCGATCCCCGTAAAAGGCGGGCTTCGTGTCTGGCCAGGAATACTCCCGCGTCACCGACCCGTCAGGGCCGATCCACTCGGCGTGATAGTCGGCGGACCGGACGATGATGACCGAACCATCCGGACCCACCCCCCAGGCATCCTGGGCGGACAGGGGAACCGGGGAGATGGACACGTTCTGTTCATCGGCTCCTCGAGGGAGGGCGAGGACGAGGGGGCGTCCGGGCTGAAATTCCCCCTGGCGGATGGGATATGTTTCCCTGAATTCCAGATTCTTGTCCAGGACATAAAGCTTCCTGCGCCCCTGCTTCGATGGGGGTGGCTTGGAAGGCCCAGACTCCCAGCAACCAGGGAAGCCACGTCGTGAGCGATGCGCCGAAGCGGTGGGCGGGGCGGCTCCGGTCGGTCCCGGTAAGGCATCCGGCTTCAGCCTGCCCGAGCCCTTTCCTCCAGCCAGGCGCGTACTTCTGCCAGATCGGCCTCTACCTCGTCCACGCTCCGGCGTTGAAGAAGGGCGATCTCAGCGGCTTCCCAACCCTCGATGGCATACAGCATGTAGGCCCGCCTCCGCAAACGAGGCTGTTCGGAAAGCTGCGCCAGAATCCAGGTCCGCTCGGCCTCGGCTTCCTTCCAGGACTCGGGTGGGGCACCCTCATCGGGGATGAGGTCCTCCAGGAGGACCCGTTCCTCATCCGGCCAGAACCAGAAGGCCTGGTCGGCATCCCAGTCCTTCTCGGCCTCGGCGTGGCGGGGATCCAACGTGGGCCGCTCCTCGAGGGAGACCAATTCGACCTCTCCCCTGGCATCCATCTTCTCGTCGAGGATCTCATGGAGGAGGCCGAACAGCCACTGGCCGAGGGGAAGATCCTGCGGACGCTCCTCCCAGCGATCCCAGGCGCGTATGAGGATCTCGTCCAGGAGCCCCGACACGGTGATTTCGCCGGGCTCCAGCCACCCTTCCAGTTGAGCGATGGCGAGTTCATGGCCGGCATGTTCACGAAGGTTGCCGAGAAGCGGCTTCAGAAGATCAAAGAAGGCTTCGCGCGCGTCCGCTCTTCGGGACTCCTCCAGATATATTCCTGCCCGGGTAAAGTCCGCCTGAAGGCGACGCTTCCGCTCACTCACCGCATCGTCGTGGAGCCGCTCTTTGTGCTTGCGGGCCTCCCGAAAGAGACGCTCCGCCAGGTCATCCATGGCGTTCGTCCAATCCGCCCCCTTTCCCCGGGCGATGATCGTGCCGGTGGGGACGGAGATGACCCCCCGGGCCTCATATCCCCTCCGGTTCTTCTCCATTGTGACCGTGATTCGACGGAGCTCCGGACGGAATCGTCGCAGGACCCGCTCGATCCGTTCTTCCTGCTGTTTCCACCGCTCCCGCGCCCTCGTATGGAGATCCTCGGGAACGCCCTTGAACACCATTCTCGTCTCCATCCTCCGTACCTCCCCACTCGTTGATTTCCGGTGCAGCAGTCCGGCGTGCCGCGATCCGGCGTTGCTTGGGTCGAATTCAACCTAAACCCGTGCACCAGCAAGGCATATGCCCGCCGAATACTGCCATTTTGGCGCAAGCTGGTGATTCGCAACGCCTGCTGCAGGTCAGAGCCAGGTCATACCTTCGCGATTTCAGGTCAGAGCCAGGGAAGGGCCCACAGTTAGTGTGGGAAGGATTCCCACGGTCCATGACCTGGCGAGTCAGATGGCACAACTCCCCCCCTTTGGAGCTTTCAGTTGGAGGAAGATCGATGTCAGGAGCGAATGTAGGGGCCACGAGGAGGGCGTTGATGGTAGCGCTCTCCCTCCTGGCCGTGTCGATGTGGATGCCCTCTCCCGTGGAGGCCCAGCAGTGTCCGCTGGCCCCCGGGTGCAGGAAATCGGTGTCCGAGGGTGTGTCATTCGCCACCCAAGGCCAGAGTCTTTGGGGGCCGGGCGGTGCTCAGGATCTACCGAATGCCATCGACAGGTGGCTCTTCGACGAGCGGTGGGCAGCCGGTGATACGTCGAGTTCGATCAACACCGTGAACACCATCGTGGGCAAGTGGAAGTTCGGCGGCGAGGTCGGGGGCGCCACAACAGGACGTTTCGGAAGCCACCTGGTCCTCACAGGCTTCGCCGAGTCCGAGGTGGACGTGGATTACCCGGTGAAGGTCCTTATCTCCTGGCCGGAGAAGAACACCTTCCGCCCGGGCGACGCGGTGACCATCGAGACGAGCTGGTCCCCGGACGATCCTTCCTTGAGCGCCGCGTACGAAGCCGTGGACGTGGATTTTCGGGCGGTATTCGGGATGCACCACGAGGCTCATTATGATCTCTGTTTTTTCGATTGCGTGGGAAAGACGAACATCTTCGATCCAGTGACACTTGCGGAGACGGAGTTCAGTGTCTTCAAGACGCTCGATGGAAGTTTTTCCGTGGGCACCAATGGGTTCTCGGAGATAGGTTCGGATCCCACCATCCTCGTTACCGCCCTGACGGGGATTTCCGGCTTCGCCAAGGACCCGCAGCCACTGACCCACCATACGGTCAACGGCGGTCGGATCCATGCGTACGGGAGCGACGAGTACCTATCGGCGAGCATGGACTGGGATACGTTTCTGCGTCTCTTCAAGGTACTTCCGGGCTTCCCCTACCCGCCCTTCGGCGCATGCCTCGAACTCAAGGATTACGAAGCGTTCGATCTCTGCTATGAGACCGTAGACCTGGATTCGGACATCAGCTTCAGCCAGGAGGAGGACATCACCTTCGATGGCTCGGTCAACGTGGCGGTGGATTTCCCCCTTGATCTCGGGTACGACGTCACTGACCCCGCCTCGGGTGAAATTACCGAATCGGGTATGGCTTCCTCCGTCACCTTCCCGGCGGGATATACGCTGACCATTTATACACCTGAAAGCGTGGAGCCCATGGAGCTTGCGGCGACCTGGTCCCTGGCGAACTCCATCAGGCGCAAGGCAGATCTCAATTTCGAGGGAAGCTCTTCGAACCGGGAGCTCCTCCTCCAGTTCGACATGGCGGGGGGAACATACAGGGCGTCAAAGAACCACCCGGCCGATTACGACTGGGTGTCCTGCGAAGAGATCAAGAATGCAGGGGACGCGGGAGAGTTCTTTGAGCTATTGGGCAAATGCATTGCGGGTACGATCTCAGGCACCTGGAAGAAGGTCAGGGACGCCTGGACCCAGGTTGTCAATTATGCAGTCAGTTCGGTGAACATTGACGTGGGTCCCGCCTATGAGAAGGATTTCGGCGAAATTGAGGGCTCCATTCCTCTATTCGACGAGACCTGGACCATGGCCGGATTCGAGCCTTCCGCCGGTCCGCTGGTCCTCCTCGACCCCGAAGATCCCCGTATCGCGGTGAGCACCTCGGTGGTGAACTCTCTGGGGACCACCAACCTCAACGAAGGCACGGTGACACAGACCATCGAGGTTGCCAATGCAGGGGACGTCCCGCTCAATGGATCCCAGGTTCTGGACGCTCTGGCGGCAAACGGGCTGAGCCTGGACAACCTTCAGTCCTTCGACATGACTGTAAACTCCGGCTTCGACGGTGGCGTGGATTCCGCCACTCTCCTGGGCGGGCAGACGATTCCGGTGGGAGGATCCGCCACGATCACGCTGCGGTGGGCCGCCCAGCCCGGACTGTACGGCACCACCGTTCAGGCCTCGGGCACGAGCCCCATCGGGACCCTGGTCAGTGACGAGGCTCCTCTCGCCTTTGGGTGGGTGCCCATGGACATCAAGCCGAAGAGCATCAAGCGGATGAAGCCCAGGAAGTCGGGGAAATCCAGGAAGTCGGGGAAATCCAAGAAGTCGGTTCTTCCGGTGGAGATCACTTCGGCACCCGGGATTTCGGTTCGGGACATCGATCCCGAATCGCTGACTCTCGAAGGGGCCCCCATGGTCAGGTACGAGTATGACGACGGGGAACTCGAGGTGAAGTTCTACCGCCAGCAGGTCCTTGATGGCCTGGACGCCCGTCTGGCCCTGGGTGTGACCCCTGCCCCGGTTGCCCCGGTGTCCTTCGAGGTCACCGAGCGCTTCACTCCGGCCCAGGTGCTGGAGGCGCTCTGGTCCGGAGCCCGGGGCGACGATGCGCTCTCCATGGACCGGGCCGGTAATGGAAACGGACGCCTGGATCTGGGTGACCTGCGGGCCGCCGTCATGGGGACGGAGTCCGGGCAGGTGACGCTGGCCGGGAAGAAGGGGAAGGGGAAGGGAGGTGTGGATGTGTCCGACGATGCTGACGACGAAGAGAAAGACGATAAGAAGGGAACCCCCTATACACTGGTTCTGGCGGGCACCCTCGAGGATGGAACCCCCATCTGGGCTGAGGCTTCGGTTCGGGTTCGGGATGAAAAGGGAGACAACGACTGATGAACTTGTATAGAGGAGTACGCTGGATTGCAGCGGCAGTGGTGGTGTTCGCCATGCAGGCTTGCTCGGATGCGAACCAGGAGGGCGCCCTCTTCACGCCCCAGAACGATGGAGGCACGCTTGCCGTGGTCCTCTCGGCGCCGGCGAGTCAGGACGGCTCGGAGGTGGGGGCGGTTTCCTTCGACCTCTCCGGCTACGAGGTGACGAACCTGCGTGCCGCCGTGGACGGGGTGGAGGTCTTCACCCGGCCTGACGGCTCAGGTTGGCAGGTCGCCGTGGTAGGAGCTGGACTGGACGGGGCGCTGGTGCGCTTCGACGTGGCGGATAGGGCGGCTGCGCTAAGCGGCGTTGAGGCCCGCCTGGTCGAGGTCGCCAACAATCAGAACGAGTCGGTGACGGATCGGTCAGGCTACGGCCTGAGGGTGACGGGCGTGGACTGACGCCCCACCTCTTCGAAGCTTGCCCTCCTGGGGGGGAGGGCTTGGGGGTGGCCCTTCGGGGCTGCCCCCTCTTTTTTCGCGGTCATACCCTCCCGGAGGAGTTCGGTGCGCACACCACACGAGGTTGGGTCGGGACCGATCTCAGAACTCGCTCTTCTTGACCCGGTAGGCGACGGCGCCCACGGCGATCCCCAGGACCGAGACGACCAGGATCAGGGTGAAGGCGTGATCCGGGTGGGTGATCCAGTGCAGGATGCCGGCGGGCGTGAGCTCCAGTCCGTGCCCCGGATGTGCCCAGGCGGGGGTTGCTCCGGCGAGGATCAAGGCGAGCGCGGAAAAGAGGGTCCTTTTCATGGGATGAATGCTCCCTTTCTTCGGTTCAACAGATACGGGGCAGTTGATCTCCGGGCAGCATGTCGACGACGCGGGTTCCGCCAATCCCCGTATGAAGTATGACCAGGTTGGCGTGCTGTGCAACCACGGTTCCTATACGGGCCGCCTCCCGGCCCGCGGGATGGTGTTTCATGACCTCCAGGGCGCGTTCCGCCTGATCCGCTGCCACCATGGCCACCAGAACACCCTCGTTGGCGACGTACAGGGGATCGAGGCCCAGCATCTCACACCCCGCTGCCACCGCGCCGGGTACCGGGATGGAGCCCTGGTAGAGGTCCACCCCCACGCCGGCGGAAGCGGCGATCTCATTGAGAGCGCTGGCCACTCCGCCGCGGGTGGCATCACGCAGCACGTGAACGGCTTCGCCCACCGACTCCCTGAGGGCGTGGACCAGGGGTGCGAGGTTCGCCGTGTCGCTGCGAATGTCCGCTTCGAAGGACAGGCCCTCCCGGGCGGCCATGACCGCCATCCCGTGGCAGCCGATGGCGCCGCTCACCAGCACGGCGTCTCCAGGCCGAGCGGCGGTGGGGCGCGGTTCGAATCCTCCCGAGACGACGCCTATCCCGGTGGTATTGATGAACATTCCGTCGGCCTTGCCCCGCTCCACCACCTTGGTGTCTCCGGTAACCACCTGCACGCGGGCGTCCGCGGCAGCGGCGGCCATGGAGTCCAGTACGCGGTCCAGCACCTCCAGGGAGAGTCCTTCTTCCAGAATGAAGCCGGCCGCGAGGTGGAGGGGCTCGGCGCCCATCATGGCCAGATCGTTGAGGGTGCCGTGTACCGTTCTTGTGTTGCCGACGTGGCCCACCATCTACGGGCTCACAAGCCGCCTCCCGGAGAATGAGCGCCACTTCGTTCGCGCGCCACAAGAGCGTCGGGCCATGTAGGTCGGAGCGGACGCGAAGCGCCCGCGGAGCCGGCAACACTTTGATACTCATCGAGGCCACTCCTGGACTCGCACAGTAGGCGCGGACAGGATGTCAGGTGCAAACCACAGCATCCTTAACCAGGAGGGACCTCATGCGCTTCTATCGCGGACAGCACCGCTACTACTGCGGCATCGATCTCCACGCACGGACCATGTACCTCTGTCTCATCGATCACGAAGGGACCGTTCTTCTGCACGAACGCCAGCCGTGTAGGCCCGATGCCTTCCTCCAAGCCATCGAGCCCTACCGAGACGACCTCGTCGTCACCGCCGAGTGCATCTTCTGTTGGTACTGGCTTGCCGATCTCTGTGCCCAGTACGACATCACCTTCGTGCTCGCTCACGCCCTCTACCTCAAGGCCATTCACGGCGCCAAGACCAAGAACGACGGCATCGATTCGGAGAAGCTCGCGTCCCTGCTGCGCGGCGGCGTCATCCCTCCGGCCTATGTCTATCCCCCCGCCATGCGCTCAACCCGTGACTTGCTGCGCCGTCGCCTCTTCTTCACCCGCAAACGTGGCGAACTCCTCGCCCATGTCCGCAACACCTTCCATCAATACAACCTGCCCGCCCCCTCGGGTACCCTGAGCACGCCAGCAAGCCGGCGCGGCCTGGCCGAGCGCTTTGACGATCCGACCGTGCGCCAGAGCGTCAGCGCAGATCTCGAGCTCTGCCTCACGTACGACGAGCAGATCAAGACCATCGAACGCACGGTCCAGAAGCAGGCGCGGGCCCACGACGCCTCGCAGCTCCTCGCCCGGCGTGCGGTACACGTAGTCGGGGGCCACCAGATCCGGCAACGCGTCGTAGTCCTGGCCGTTGATGGCAGCGATGAGGCGCCGCACGAGGTCCTGCGCGTCAGTGGGCATGGGGTCCTGCCGGAGGTGATGGGTGAAGCGTTGTCCTCCAGCCCCGTACAGGTATGCCGCGGCGGCTGAGCTCATCCGCCGGTAGTCGTGGCCGACTCCGGGGACGACCTCCAGGCGCCACCCAAAGGACGCACCGAGGCGCGCTGCGGCGTCCCGAGCGAAGTCGAAGGCGAAGCGGGCGCGGGCCATCCGATCTGTGCCCTGCAGATCGGCCGTGGGAGAGCGGAGCATCGTCCCTCCGGTCTCCCGGGCATCGTCGAGTTCGCCCTGGAAGAGGACGAGGGAGGATTCCAGACTTCGGCGGAGATCCGCCTCGTGCAGCCCAGTTCCGAGGACCCCAAACGGCAGAGGGATCTCGAGGTTGGGCAGGGTGAAGAAGCCCGAGTTCGACGCGAGGAGGCGGTCCGCCTTCGAGTCCGGCCGGAAGATCGCCATTCGGTGCAGGATCTGTCCGCCTGCGGAGTGCCCGAAGGCGTCATACCCCTCTCGTCGCGAGCCGACGGCCCGGGCCACGACGCCGAACAGCCGATCGAAGTCGGCGAAGATCCAGGTGTCCCTCCGGCGATTGACGACGAACTCGAACCGGTCCTCGTCCAGATACGCACGGTTGGTCCCGGCCTCACGCCGGACGACGTCGTCCAGGTTCATGTCGGACATCAGTCCGCCCATGTGGTAGGCGCCGAAGTCGTATTCCGCCGTCGGGTAGCTCGGTGAGACGATGAGGACGCCGTGCTGCTCCGAGGCTCCGATCCACGCGTTCCTGTAGTCGTCCGCGTTGCGGCCCGCGCCGGGAACCACCAGGAGGATCGGGGACTCCGGGGTGAAGGTGGCCGGACGATGAAAGAAGACCTCCACCGTCGTCCCGCCGTCGCCCTCTGGACCGCTGGCGAACGTGAATGCTCCGGATCCCACTGGTATCGTCAGGTCGTCGCCATGGCCGGCCCGCTGACCGGACCTCGATTGCCCCTTGGCCGGGGCAGCGAGGAGTGCCGCCGCCAGGAGGGTCGTCCCCACGATTCCGAGAATGCTCCGGACCGTATTCCAGCGGGTCCAGCGGCGGAGGTAGACCCTCCAGTACTCCGCGGCTTCCGGCGTCCCCGTGGGAATCGCTGCCAGGGCGTCGTTCATGGGGACGTTGAACGCAGCCGTCACGCCGAAGACCCCCACGACGTAGAGGCCGCACCCCATCAGGGTGAGGGGACCGCCACCCCCATATCCCAGGAGCGTGAGGACCGCCAGGGCCGCACACGCCACCGTCGTCCCCATGAAGAGCAAGAGGAAGGTGGGATTCAGGATGACGTCGTTGATGGTCACCATGCTGGCCGCTCCCTCACTGTGCCGAGCGAGGGAGGGCATCACCGTGTTCGAGAAGATCAGCAGGATTCCCGTCACCACCCCGCTGCCGACTACGGTGGTGATGGAGAGGAGATCGACCAGCGAGTTCATGCCGCCTCCCCCCACGTCCCCGTGGCCGCGGCTTCCCGGGCCCAGTCGCGTAGGTCCCGGGCAGGGCGCCCCAGCGCCTCCTCCACACCATCCACCACGTCGGCGTTTCGCCCATCGAGCACCGTGGAGAACAGATAGTCGAGCATCCACGAGACATCCTGGGGCGCTCCGGATCTCTTTACCTGCGCGATGAACGCGTCGTGGGGGACCTCGATGTAGGTGATGTCCCGGCCGAGCGCGTCGGAGAGCTCGGAGGCGAACTCCGCGAAGGTCACAGCCCGCGGTCCGGTCACTTCATAGATCCGGCTCGCGTGCCCCGGGTCCGCCAGCGCCGCGATGGCGACCTCCGCGATGTCGTCCACGTCGACGAACGGCTCGGGAACGTCTCCGGCGGGAAGGGTGATCCGACCGGCGAGGACCATCTCGGCGAACGCACCTTCCGAGAAGTTCTGGAAGAACCAGCTCGCTCGAACCACCGTCCACTCCATCCCGCTGCTGCGGACGATGTTCTCACACGCCTGGGCCTCCGGCTCACCGCGTCCGGACAGGAGAACGAGCCGCTTCAGTCCGTGCGACCTTGCCCGGTCGACGAGGGCCTGGATGGCGTCGGTGGCGCCGGGCATGGCCAGGTCGGGCGCGTAGCTGATGTACGCCGCATCCATACCCTCGAGACACGCGTCCCAGCCGCTCTCGTCGTTCCAGTCGAAGGGCGGGGTGGCGCCGCGCGAGCCGATGCGGACGGACAGACCCTTCTCCTTCAGTCCTGCCGCTACCCTGCGCCCCGTCTTTCCCGTCCCGCCGAGGACGAGGACGCGCCTCATCGGAGAGCGGGTTTCCGTTTGCGAGTCATTCATGGTCTGCTGCCTTGATGTGAGGAATACAGAACCAACCTGACGCGTGGACGCGATGCGCTCTCGACCTCAGGCGACAGATCTCTTGATCCGGCGTGCCAGCGTCAGCCCGCGGAGTCTCGCTTGGTCTCCGTAGTGCGGAAGGCGCCCGGCGTCTGGCCGGTCCAGCGCTTGAAGGCGCGCGTGAACGCACTCTGATCCGAGAAGCCCGTCATGTACGTGACCTCGGACAGCGTCGCATCGTCGTCTCCCCGGAGAAGCCGCAGGGAGAGGCGTCGACGCGCCTCATCGACCAGCGCCTGAAAGGAGGTGTCCTTCTCGGCGAGCCTACGCTGAAGCGTGCGTCCGCTCATGCCGAGGTCGCGTGCCACATCGAGGAGGGCAGGTACGCCGCCACTCAGCGCGGTGGATATCCGATCGAGCACTCGTCGCTCCAAGGGGACCGTGTCATCGAGGGTGCTCACCTCGGCCTCGAGGAGCGTGTCGAAGAAGCGGGCGATGCTGGCGTCCCCCACTTTGTTCGGGGAGTCGAGCGTTCGCGTGGAGACCCGAAGCGCATCCTTGTCGGAGCCGAAGTGGACGGGGCACTCGAAATACGCCTCGTGACCTGCCGTGTCTCCAGGGGGCTCGTGCTTCAGGTACACGGCCTCCGGCCGGAAGGGCTGCGACGAGACCTCCCGGCTGATGGCCATGATGCTCGCCAGGGTGGCCTCGTTGGAGAGGCGCATTCCGAGACGCCGGTCTCCCTCCCTGTGAAGGTGCATGTACGCACCCCCGAAACACGGCTCCACCTCATAGGCCGACACGCTGGTGAGCACGAGGGCGTAACGCTCCGCGCGCTCGAAGGAGCCCCGGAGGGTCGGGGCCGACTTCCACGCGAATCCGAAGGGCCCGTAGTCGTCGGCCCGCATCGATGCACCCACACGGAGGGGGAGCGTGGTTGCATCCCCGTCCAAGGCGGCGGCTCGCTCGAAGAAGAGGTAGTAATCCTGGTCGCGGATCATGAACGAGGGATCGGGCTCAACCTCGCCGTCGAGACCCACGCTGCGCAACAGGTCGCCGGCACCGGTGGGCGGGTCGATCTGTCCAACGACCTTTCGTGCGAAGAGTGAGCTGATTCTGCCCATGCATTACAACCTCGACGGAGCTCCGCTCGCGTGATCGTCCGACGGACCGTGGTCCGCCAAGTGCTGCGGGCACCAAGGTACAGGCCCGCCGGAGAGCACGCGAGCGAGCCTTACAGGTCCGCCCGCTTCAGCAGCTGAGCGTTGATGGCCACGATGACGGTGCTGGCGGACATGAGCACGGCGCCCACAGCCGGCGAGAGCAGAATTCCCCACGAAGCCAGCGCCCCTGCGGCGAGAGGGATGGCCAGGATGTTGTAGCCGGCGGCCCACCAGAGGTTCTGGACCATCTTCCGGTACGTGGCCCGGGACAGGGAGATGATCCTGGGGATGTCCCGTGGGTCGGAGCGGACCAGGACGATGTGGCCCGCCTCCACGGCCACGTCAGTCCCGGCGCCGATGGCGATGCCAATGTCGGCGGTGGCGAGGGCCGGCGCGTCGTTGACGCCGTCGCCCACCATGGCCACCCGCTTGCCCTGCTCCGGAAGCTCCCGGATCTGGGAGGCCTTGTCCTCCGGCAGCACCTGGGCGAACACCGTGTCGATGCTCAGCTCCTCGGCCACCGCGTCGGTCACGGCCTGCGCGTCGCCCGTGAGCATGGCGACCTGCACACCGCGCTCGTGAAGGGCATGGACCGCCTGCCTGCTCTCCTCCCGCACCGCATCCGCCACGGTGAAGACGGCCTGCGCTTCGCCGGAACGGAGCAGGTAGATGGCGGCCTGCCCTCGAGACGCGGCGCGATCCGCCGCCTCGTTTAGGGGCTGCGGCAGGGAGACCTCCTCGGCCTCTAGGAGCGCCGGCCCTCCCACGTGGTACTCGCTACCGTCAACGGTCGCCGCCACGCCCTTCCCGGTGATGGCCCGGAAGCCGTCGGCGGACGGGGGCTCCAAGCCCCGCTCCTGAGCCGTCGTCACGATGCCGCGGGCGATGGGATGCTCGGATTCCACCTCCACTCCGGCGGCGATGCGGAGCGCCTCCTCCTCCGACATCTCCTCGGCCACCGCCAGGTCCACCACCCGGAACTCACCCAGGGTGAGCGTTCCGGTCTTGTCGAAGACGACGACGTCCACGTTTCGCGCTTCCTCGAGCCCCAGCCGGTCCCGAACCAGGAGCCCGTTCTGCGCGCCCAGCGTCGTGGAGATGGCCACCACCAGGGGAACCGCCAGCCCCAGGGCGTGGGGACAGGCGATGACCAGCACCGTCACGGTGCGGATGATGCAGAAGTCGATGGGTGCGCCGATGAGCGGCCATGCCACCAGTGTGATGAGTCCCGCGGAGACGGCCACGCCCGTCAGCATCTGGGCCGCACGGTCGGCGAGGTGCTGGGCCCGCGACTTCGACTCCTGAGCGTCGGCCACCAGGCGCATGATCCCCGAGAGCGTGGTCTCCTCTCCCGTCCTCGTCGTCTCGATGCGGAGCGAGCCCTCTCCGTTGATGCTCCCGGCGATGACCTCGTCGCCCTCGCCCTTCCTCACCGGACGGGACTCGCCGGTGATCATGGCCTCGTTGATGGCGCTCTCGCCCTTCCGGACCACGCCGTCCACCGGGACGCTCTCCCCGGGCCGGAGCAGCACCAGGTCGCCCCGGCGGAGGTCCGACACCTCCACCTCTTCCTCTTCGCCGTCCTCACGGATGCGGCGCGCGGTGTCGGGGAGGAGCTTGGCCAGCTCCTGCAACGCTCCCTGGGCCTGGTTGATGGAGCGCATCTCGATCCAGTGGCCCAACAGCATGATGGTCACCAGCGTCGCCAGCTCCCACCACAGAGGCTCGGCGTCCAGCAGCCCCAGCTCCACCACCCAGGAGAAGCTGAAGGCCACCACGATGGCCAGGGAGATGAGCGTCATCATCCCGGGCAGCCTGCTCCGGATCTCGCCTGCCGCGCCGCGGACGAAGGCCCAGCCACCGTAGAAGAAGATCACCGTGGAGAGAATGGGGCCCATCCCCGTCGATCCCGGAAAGGCCGGCGCCGAGTAGCCCAAGAGGCCTTGGACGTGCTCAGCCCAGAACACGACAGGCACCGTCAGTGCCAGGGAGAGCCAGAACTTGCTGCGGAACATGTCCACGCTGTGCCCGGCGTGGGCGTCGTGTCCGTCGTGGTCGTGGTGGTTGCCGTGCTCTCCACGGCCGTCCTGGTGCTTCGAGTCCGCAGCTTCCGCGCGCTCCGATTCATCGTGACCGTGGTTGGCGTGGTGGTGGTCCATGGTCTGATATCCTGAGTGAGAGGGTCCGAGCCCTGATCCGGAGGGGAGTCGCCCACCGGACCGTCGGGTGTTCACCGGGGCAGACGCAGCACCGGCCAGGTGGTTACACCCCGGGCCCCCAGGTTGTCGGCGAACGCCTCACCGGGCGCAGGAGCAGTCGAGACATCCGTGCTCTGCGCAGGTCCTACATGTCCGCTCGAGACGCTCCCGGAGCTGCTTGCGGGCTCGGTGGCGGCGGACCTTCAGGTTGTTCGCCGTGATCCCAGACGGGTCGTCATCTCCTCGGTGGTGACGTCGCCCAGCTCCATGGCCTCGATGAGCTCCGAGTACTCGGGCTTCAAGGTGGGGAGGAGGTCCTCGAAGCAGGCGCAGAGGGCAGCCTCGTCCTCAGGAGGTACCTCCGCGTCGTCCGACGCGAGGGCGAACGTATCCAGCTTACGCTGAGCGGCCCCCCTCCGGCGGTAGGCGTCGGTGACGGCGTTGCGGATGATTCGATACAGCCACGAGACGAGCCGCTCGGAGTCCTCGAGGTCAGGGCTGGACCGGAGCGCCTTCAGGAGGCTGTCCTGGAGGATGTCCTCGGCCAGGGCATCGTCGCCCACCTTGCCCTGGATGAAGGCAAGCAATCGCCCACGCTTCTCCACGTAATAGCGCTCGAGCTGCTGGTGGGTGTCGTGCACGAAGCTGCCCCGGGATGGTCCGTCGAGGGTGAAGGGGACGGACTGACAGTATGGGGTGACGGTGACGTCGGGCCAGTTGGTGCAGAATGTCGAGCGGGACCGCTCCACGCCCGTTCATGCGGACTTCTTGAGGGGAGGGCGTGGGCGCAAACGCTCCTGCCAACCCACGTCGATGCCCATGGAGACCCGGTCGGTCCCCGAAGTCGTCGAGCTGGCAGCAGGCATTATCGCCGAGGATGCCGGTACTCACACGGTTTCCATGCAGGAATTCATCGCCATCGCGTTCCATCTGGGGATGGAGCGGGAGCGACCCGAAGACGGCCTCCAGTTCGCCGAATTGGCAATCCGTACCTGGCCCGACGACTTCACGCCCCATTTTGGTCGCCGGCGACATGTCCCTGGCTGCGGGCGATCGGGACGCGGCTCGGGAGCACTTCGAGCGCGCCCTCGAGATCCGACCGGGCCTCCCTCCGGCGGTCCAACGGTTGGAGCAGCTCAACGGCGGCGGCGACTGACGAGGGGAGAGAGCGCACCCGGAACCCCCCTCTCACGGTCGATGGTCAATAATCGGTAGCACCGTGCGTTTCTCTCTCAGCACCCACTCTCAGGAGGTCCGTTGACCATCTCGCAGCCTCGAGCGGTCGTAGCCGCCACTGCGATCATCTCCGTCGGCAGTCCGGCGCTCGGACAGACGACCGAACGAGTGACTCTGGGGTCGGGACATGTCGCGGCTGATCGGCTGGAGCCGTTCAGCGCCGAGTGCCTTCAGATGGGTGGGCGGTTCGCCACCGAACTGTTGTGGCGGACGGGGCGTCCCACGTAACGATCAGTCGATCCCGGCCGAAACTCCGCTCCAGTATGGCCAGCGCGGCGTCGGGGTCGGGAACGCTCCAGACCTTGTACTCCGAATTCCAACGTCACCGCCAGCGATGCGGCTCCGGGGTCCGATCCCTTCGATCAGAGCCTCCCCGGAGACGACGGGACATGGAGCGCCTGAAACCCCACCGCACCCGGGGTCAGCCGCCGCCTGCGCACCTGCCGCCCATCCGCGCATCATCTCGACGCTCGTGCACATCCGCCCGTACCGACGCTC
>JBHHWB010000039.1:0-34089 GCA_046756305.1 Gemmatimonadota bacterium | reverse complement strand
TGCCGGGGGCGAGACGCCCGCATCCCCGACCCGCCTCACGGGTAATAGAAGTGAAAGGGGAGTGTGCATGTGGATCTGACGGGGATCAGAAGTCTGGACCATACCGCCGACGTGGGACTGGAGGTGGAAGCTCCCGATCTGGCCGGTCTCTTCCTGCGGGGCGCCCGGGGGATGCTGTGGCTCATGTACGGGAAGGAGCCTTCCGTCCCTACGGCTGGCGGGGCCGTCCAGCTCCGGGCCCGCGAGGTGTCGCTCTCCGCCGAAGATCTGGACGGGCTCTTCCGCGACTGGCTGCGGGAGGTTCTGGCCTGGCACGATCTGGAGGGGAAGGTGCCTGTGGGGTTTCCGGAGCTGTCGGTACACCGCGGCGAGGCGCCGGCCCTGGAGGCGCGGGTGCTCCTGGGAGAGCACTCCGAGGAGCCCATCCGGGAGATCAAGGGGGTGACTCTTCACGGGCTTGCGGTGGAGCGCGCCGGGGACGGGTGGCGGGCCACCGTCATCTTCGACGTATGAGCCGGCCGGGGCGCAGGAAGGAAGCGGGACCTATGAGCGGACCGGAACGCGGGAACGAAGCGGGTCGGTCGAGGAGGAGGGTGTGCCATGACTGCGGCTAACATGGGTACAAAGAACGAGAAGACCGCGCTGAAGGTGGAACGCGTCGACGGCTATCGTTGGCGCATCCCCCGCCAGGGCCGGATGCGGGTGGAGGGGCTCATCTTCGCCGACGATCGTCTCATGGCCGACATCCGGGGCGATGAGGCCGTGCGTCAGGTGGCCAACGTGGCCATGCTTCCGGGCATTGTAGGCCGCTCGATTGGCATGCCCGACATCCACTGGGGCTATGGCTTCGCCATCGGCGGTGTGGCCGCCTTCGATCCCGGGGACGGGGGCGTCATCTCCCCGGGCGGCGTGGGCTACGACATCAACTGCGGTGTGCGCCTCCTCCGCTCCGACCTGCAGGCACAGGACGTGCGGCCCCGTCTCGCCGCCCTCATGGACGAACTCTACATGTCCATTCCGGCGGGGGTGGGGCGCGGCTACAAGAAGCACGTGCTGGGAGCCGCTGACATCCGCCGCATTCTCACCCGGGGCGCGCGCTGGGCGGTGGAAGAGGGGTTGGGACGCCCCGAGGACCTGGACCGCATCGAGGACCGGGGCGTCTTCGAAGGGGCCGAGCCCGACACCGTGAGCGAGCGGGCGGTGAGGCGGGGGCGCGATCAGGTGGGCACGGTGGGGAGCGGCAATCACTTCATCGAGGTGGGCTACGTGGATGAAGTCTACGACGCCGAGGCGGCCCGCTACCTGGGACTGGATCCAGGCACGGTGACGGTGTTCATCCATTCGGGCTCGCGCGGCCTGGGATATCAGGTGTGCGACGACTACCTGGACGTGATGCTCAAGGCGGCGAATCGCTACGGCATCGATCTGCCCGATCGGCAGCTTGCCTGTGCCCCGCTGGACTCTCCCGAGGCCCGGCGCTACCTGGGAGCCATGCGGGCCGCCGCCAACTACGCCTTCGCCAACCGCCAGGTCATGGCGCACCGGGTGAGGGAGGCCTTCGAGCGCGTCTTGGGCCGCTCCGAAGCCCGGCTGGGATTGGACCTGGTCTACGACGTTTCCCACAACAACGCCAAGTTCGAGCGCCACGTTGTGGAGGGGCGGGAGCGGGAGGTGTGCGTGCACCGCAAGGGTGCCACCCGGGCCTTTCCGCCAGGGCATCCGGCCCTTCACCCACGCTTCCGCGACCTGGGCCAGCCGGTCCTCATTCCGGGAGACATGGGCCGGTACTCCTATGTGCTCCTGGGCACCCAGGGCGCCTACGACGAGACCTTCGGGTCCACCTGCCACGGAGCGGGTCGGCGCATGAGCCGGCGCCAGGCCAAGCGTCACACCCGGGGGCGGGACCTGAACCGGGAGTTCAGGGATCAGGGGATCGAAGTGCGGGCTTCCTCGGGGGCCACGGTGGCCGAAGAGGTGCCGGAAGCGTATAAGGACGTAGCCGACGTGGTGGACGTGGTCCACGCCGCAGGCATCGGCCGCAAGGTGGTGCGCCTGCGGCCCATGGGTGTGCTGAAGGGCTGAGGAGCCGCCCGGGAAGTTCCTGCGGGTGCGGCCGGAAACTCCCGCGCCCTTCGTCCGGTAGTACCTAATGGGTGAGATCCCAGGGGTTCACCCCGATGGAAGAGCTGGACTGCCGGCAGCGGCCCCCTGAGGTGGGGCGTATGGACCGTTCCGTTCACGACCTGAGAGCATTCGAGAGGCGGCGCCGGGATCGCACGATCTGGCGCACGGCGCTTCTCCTGTCGGTCCTCTTCCATCTCGTTCTCTTCTTCGGGTGGAGGGGGAGCGTGATCCCTCGGTCGCCCTTCGCGGCGGCGGGTCCCCGAGCGGGCGACAGCCGTGCCGCCAGGGGCTCCATGCAGGCCATGAACGTGCGGGCCTCCCAGCCCCGCCGCATCCTGCGGCCGCCCGTGCCTCTGGCTGTGTCCGTGGAAGTGGAGCCGGTGGAGTTCGAGGATGACGTGTCCCGGGATCCCGCCTCGGTCCTGGGGGACCGGCCCGGCGAGGACGAGGGGCCGGGGCTGGAGACGGGAACGGGCCGCGGTGACGGCGGCAACGCCGAGGAGGGGCTGTACCGCCTGCAGCCGCCCTCTCCCCGGGGGATGATCATCCCGCCCACCAACAAAGCCCTCAAGGGGATGACGGTGGAGGTGTGGGTCTTCGTGGACGAGCACGGCCGTGTGGTGCCCGACTCGACGCGCCTGAACCCGCCCACCCGGGACCGCCGCTTCAACCAGCGCCTGATTCGGGAAGCCGCCGAGTGGGTCTTCCGCCCCGCCATCAAGGAGGGCAAGCCGGTGGCGAGTTGGTTCCCCTATCGGATCAGCATGTAGGGAGGGCGCTAAACTTCCGGCGCGAAGAGCCGATCCTCCTGCGGTGAATGTCTTCACCCATACACCGCACCATCCACGGCAGGAGAGGGGATCGTTGCGACAGATGCGCAGGAGTGCCTTCCTGGCTGCGGCCCCGTCCGGGGCGTCCCTACCGGGGCGTTTGGGTCCCGGTTCGTCCCTGGGTGGGGTCGTGGTTTTCGGGCTACTCCTTCTCGGAATGGCGGCGCCGCCGGTGCGCGACCTTGCGGCCCAGGAGGTTCCGGATTCGACGCCGGAACGCATCCCGGCCTCCGTTGCGTCGAAATCCTCCCCCGGCGCTTCGAGGCTTCCTGCGTCGCTTCTCCTGGGCGTAGGCTTCGGCCGGCGGAGTGATCCGTGCGCGGTCTGCCCCAGTCCGGAGAACACGGACAGCTTTACGGGCCATGTGAGTCTGTCCCGGCCGTTGGGACACGGCTTCGGCGTTGGTGTGGACGGAAGCGTGTGGCGCCGCAGCCATCCCGGACCGTTGGGCGCGCCGGACAGCACCGGGGTGCCGTCGCCCACCAAGCTTGGGAGCACGCTGGGCAACGTCTCCGTGACCTTTTCCTTCGAGATCTGGCAGCTCTTCTTCCAGGCCGGCGGGGGGGTCGCCTGGGCGTCCCAGGACCTGGTGCCGGGCGGCGGCGTCGCTACCGTCGGGGGAGCCGGCGGCGCCGCCGCCGGGGAGGGGGGAAGCGGTGCGGCCGCCACGGTCACTGCGTCGGGCCTCGGCGTGGGGTACACCGTGGGCGGCGGATTCGTCCTCCCGGTAGCCCCTCCCGTGTCCCTCGTGTTTTTCGCCAATCTGAACGCCGGCTCCTACGACCTGGCCACACCCTACGAAGTGGTGGAGCGCGGTGCGCGTCATCGGTACCTGGAGGTGGGGATCGGGGTCGCCGCCCGGTAACCCGGCGGGACCGTCCTTAGGTCACCGTCGCCTGTAGGGAAACGGACTACACGCGTCCACCGAATATTTCCGACATCCAGGTCCGAAATAGGGCGATATGATGAAGGTGGTCACTCCTTTGTACGCCCTATCCTCAGGAGGAGAAACGTGACCGCGAAGAATTTCGGACGACG
This sequence comes from Gemmatimonadota bacterium, assembly GCA_046756305.1. GTDB lineage: Bacteria > Gemmatimonadota > Gemmatimonadetes > Longimicrobiales > Gaopeijiaceae > JBHHWB01. The sequence goes on along the minus strand of JBHHWB010000039.1, from coordinate 30,097 downwards.
GTGGGGAAGCCTCGCCGCGGTGGCCGCGCTCGCACTGGCCGCCTGCAGTGGAGGAGAGAAGGCCGCCACATCTTCGGAGAGCGCCGGACCCGCCGAGGGATCCAACCGCGGGCAGGCCTTCATCAAGAACGATAAGTCTCAGCCCAACATCCTCCAGATCGCTCTGAACTCCCCCGACCACACGACGCTCGTGGCGGCGGTGCAGGCCGCCGAGTTGGAGAACGTCCTGGTGAACGCCGGACCTCTCACCGTGTTCGCGCCCACCAACGAGGCGTTCGAGGCGCTGCCTCCGGGGACGCTGGATGAGCTTCTCAAGCCCGAGAACAAGCAGAAGCTGGCCAACATCGTCACCTCCCACGCGGCGCCGGGAAAGTTCACGCTCGACCAGCTCAAGGACGGGATGGACCTGTACCTGGCCACGGGCCAGTACGTGAAGGTGGAGGTGAAGGAAGACGGGACATACGTGAACGGCGCCAAGATTCTGGCTGAGGTGCCGGCCAGTAACGGAATCGTCTACGTGGTGGACAAGGTCTTCCTGGTGGAGGCCTGAAGGCGAACCGCAGAGGCACACTGCCGGCGCAGGGTAGCGGGTGGGAACCGGATGACTTGCGCCGACGTGAGGCGCGTGGAGCAGTAGGGTGAGGGCGTCACCTCTCGGCGCCCTCACCGGCGTTGAACCGCCTCCGTTCAACCTCCCCGGCAGCTACTTCGCCGTGGCGCTCCTCTGCCTCGTTTTGGGTGGGGCGGGCCTCGCCGTTATCGCGCCGGAACTCGCACAGGGAGCTTATTTTTCGCCCCGCGTCACAGGCGTGACCCATCTCTTCACCTTGGGGTGGATCACGACGTCCATCATGGGGGCGCTGTACCAGTTCTTTCCCGTGGCCCTGGGCAAGGAGGTGCGCTGGGTGGGGCTGGCCCGAGTCACCCTCGGGTTCTATGTGCCCGGGCTTTTTGCCTTCGTCGCGGGAATGCTGGGCGCCTGGTCCTCCCTCACGGTGGCGGGAGCCCTGCTGCTGGGTGCGGGCGTCCTCCTCTTCCTTCTCAACACCGCGTTCACCCTGAAGGGCGCCCGCCGTGATCTCACCTGGTGGGCCTTGGCTTTCGCCGCGGGCTTTCTCCTTCTGACTCTGGTCATCGGCGGAGCCCTGGCCGCGAATCTCCGATGGCCCTTCATGGCGGCGGCCCGGCCCGTAGCGCTGGCGACGCACCTGCACGTTGCTCTGGCGGGCTGGGTTCTCCTGGTGATGGTGGGCGTGGCCCACCGTCTCCTCCCCATGTTCCTGCTGAGCCACGGAGCCGAGGAGCGGTTGGGGCGGTTCGCGGTGGGCCTTCTCGCCGCAGGCGTACTCGGGCTCTTCAGTCTTCACCACGTACCCTCCCGTTGGGCGCGCCTGGTGCCCGGGGCGGCGATGCTGGCCGGTGTAGTCGCCTTCCTCCTGCAGGCTCGGGCGTTCTACCGTCACCGCAAGCGTCCGGACCTGGATGTTGGAATGCGCTTGGCGGGTGCATCCCTCATGCTTCTGGGCATCGGGGCGGCGTCCGGGGCCGCGCTTCTGGGGGTGGGGTTTCATCATCCCCGGGCGGCGACGGCCTATGTGCTCACCGTGATCCTGGGCATCGCCCTCTTCATCGCGGCCCACTATTACAAGATCATTCCTTTTCTGGTATGGTATCACCGCTTCGGACCCCTGGCGGGTCGGCAGCCCGTCCCCCGCGTGGCGGAGCTCTTCTCGTCCAGGTGGGCGGGAACAGCCGCGCAGCTCCTGGTCCTCGGCGCCGTGGGCTTGGTGAGCGGCACCTGGCTGGGTTCGGGGAGGGTCGTTCGGATTGGATCGATCTTCTTCCTGGCGGGTGTCATGATTGAGAGTGTCCAGATGATCCTTCTGTCGCGGAGGAGGCCGGCGTGAATGAGGCGGCGGCCGCACCGGACCCGCGCACGGTGCGCGAGGCCCTGCGGGCGGTCATCGATCCCGAAGTGGGCCTCGATATCGTCACCCTGGGTCTGGTGTACGAGGTGGAGATCGAGGAGGGCACGGCCAGGGTGCGGTTTACCCTCACGACGCCGGGTTGCCCGCTGCAGGGGGTCATCGTGCGCGGTGTGACGGAGGCTGCCCTGGCGGTGCCGGGCATCGAACGCGTTGAACCCGAACTGGTCTGGGAGCCACGTTGGAACCCGGAAATGATCGAGGAAGAGGCATGGAAACAGCGGTAAAACCCACCGAACTCCAGGGGGTGGACGGGAGTCGGTTCCTGGATCTGGACGTGCGGTCGGATCTGCGGGCGGGGCGGGAGCCCTTTGATCGCATCATGCACGCCCGGCAGGCGTTGGCCCAGGACGGTATTCTGCGGCTGCGGACCCTATTTCAGCCCCGGCCTCTTTACGCTGTGATGGCCCGGGAGGGATTTCAGCACTGGACGGAGAAGTTGGGTGAAGAAGACTTCCGGGTCTGGTTCTACCGGTCCGAGGCCGCGGAGGGGAGCAGCCTCGCAGAGGATGCCCACGGCGGTCGCGCTTCCGAGGTCGGGGGGAAGGCAGGCAAGCGCCTTCCCAACTGCGGATCGCCCCGGCCCGAGCCCGGAGACATCCACGTTCTGGACGTAAGGGGACTCGAACCCCCCGAGCCCATGGTGCGCACCCTGGAATTCCTGGAGGGGATGGAGGAGGACCACACCCTGGTGCAACTCAACAGCCGGGTTCCCCGTTTCCTTCTTCCCGAACTGGAGGGCCGTGGGTTTCAGTACGCGGTTCGCCAGGAGGAGGACGGTCTGGTGCGCGTCATCATCCGCAGAGCGGAAGCGCTGCCGGTGCTGGACGTGCGGGTCCTTCCGCCTCGAGATAAGCATCCCGTCATCTTTGAAACCTTCGACGCGTTGGAGCCGGGGGAGGCGTTTGTCCTCCTCAACGATCATGACCCGCTGCCGCTCCGTTACCAATTCCAGGGAGAACGGCCGGGGGTCTTCGAGTGGATCTACCTGGAAGAGGGCCCCGAGCTGTGGCGTGTCGAGATCCGGCGCACCGGGCCAGGCGCCGTGGAATCCGGACCTGCGGCGCCGGAGCCCGAGGCACCCTCGCCGAGGTCATGACCGCAAAGGATTCGCCGTCCTTCCTCCGCGTGCTGGTTTCTGAACATCCCGAAGCTCGCGAGGTCGCTTCCCGGCTTCGAGCCGTGGCCGGCGAGGTTGCGCCGGAACTCCGGGCGGAGGTGGAGGTTGCTCCCGCAGGGGACGCCGATGCTCCGCCCCGCGCGGAGGCGGCGGGGGTGGATCTCTTCGCTTTCGGCGCCCCGCCGCCCTCCTGGCTCCTCGAGGCCGCCGTCCTGCGCGCCCTCGCCCCCCGCCACATCCTCTTTCTCTGTGTCGCCAACTCGGCGCGCAGCCAGATGGGCGAAGGGCTGGCCCGCGCTTTGGCGCCGGTGGAGGTGAAGATCTCCTCGGCGGGATCCGAACCCACCCGGGTCCGACCCCAGGCCGTCCGGGCTCTGGCGGAGGTGGGCGTGGACATCACCCGTCAGCGCTCCAAGGGCACCGACGAGGTGGACCCGGACGTGGACGCCGTCGTCACCCTCTGCGCCGAAGAGGTCTGCCCGGCGTGGCTGGGCAAAGCCTGGCGCGTCCACTGGGGGCTGCCCGATCCCGCTGGCGCCGGCGCCAGCCCCGAAGAGGAGATGGAGGCCTTCCGCTCGGTGCGGGATGAGCTCCGCGAGCGCCTCACCGTCCTCTTCCGAGGGACCCAATCGGACGCGGAAGGCGTATCCAAGGCCGGTTCCGCCCTGTAGCTTCTCCTGCATGACTCAGAAAACCGAAACACACCCTGCTCGTGGTGACGCCCTCCCCGGGGGCAAGCGCATCCTGTGGGTGGACGACGAGATCGACCTCCTGCGGCCGCATCTCCTCTTCCTCCAGGCCCGGGGATACCACGTGGACGCCATCTCCAACGGAGACGACGCGCTCACGCTCCTGCGCACCCACCCCTACGACCTTGTCCTCCTGGACGAGCAGATGCCCGGACGCACCGGCCTGGAGGTGCTGGAGATTCTGCGCCGCCACGACCCCAACGCCCGGGTGGTCATGGTGACCAAGTCGGAAGAGGACCACATCATGACCGAGGCCATCGGGCGCAGGGTGGACGACTACCTGGTCAAGCCCACCAGCCCGCGCCAGGTGCTCTCGGTGGTGACGCGCATCCTGGAGGGCCCCTCCATCCGCCGCCAGCAGGCGGCCCAGGATTTCGCCGCCCGCTTCCCCAAGCTCACCCGCCGTGCCCACGACGCCGCCACTCCGGAGGAGTTCGCCCGGGTCTACGGCGAGCTCTCCGACTGGCACATCGCCCTGGAGCGGGCCGGGGAGCGGGGGCTTCTCGATACGGTTCAATCGCTCATGACCGACCTGCGGCGTGAGTTCGGCACGTGGGTGGTGGACAACTACCCGCGCTGGATGCGGGGCGAGGGGGACCGGCCCCGCCTTTCGGTGGACCTGGTGCGGGACTTTCTGGTGCCGCGCCTGGGAGAGCAGCCCGTCTTCTTTGTGGTGCTGGACTGCATGCGCATGGATCAGTGGCGCACCATCGTGCCCCTCCTTTCCGAGTACTTCGAGATCGAGGAGAACTACCACTACTCCATTCTCCCCACGGCCACGCCCTATGCGCGCAACGCCATCTTTTCGGGGATGTTTCCCGACGACATCGCCGCCGGCCACCCCGGGTGGTGGGACGCCTCCGACGACGAAGGGAGCTTGAACGCCTTCGAGGACAAGCTCCTGGCGGAGCAACTCAAGCGGCTCACCGGATGGGACGTGCCCATCCACTACGAGAAGATCTTTACCGACCGGGCGGGAGATCAGGTGCGGGCACGGGTGCGGTCGGCCATGAAGAAGCCCCGCACCGTGGTGGCCATGGTCTTCAACTTCGTGGATCTCATGACCCACGGACGCTCCGAATCGCCCATCCTCATGGAGGTGGCCAAGGACGAGGCGGCGTTGCGGGGGCTCACGCGGGCCTGGTTTGAGCGCTCCACCGCCTTCCAGGTCCTGCGCGAAGCGGCTCGGGGCGGAAGTAAGGTGGTCCTGACCACGGACCACGGCTCCATCCTCTGCCAGCGGCCGGCCACTGTCTTCGCACGCCGTGACGCCACCAGCAACCTGCGCTACAAGTTCGGGCAGGATCTGCGCGCCGAGGATCCTTCCACCGCCTTCGCCACCGCCGACGCCCAGGCCCTGCGCCTCCCTCCGGGAGGCCTTGGCATGTCCTACCTGGTGGCGCTGGAAGATCACTTCTTCGTCTATCCCACCAAGCTGCGCGAGTATCAGGCACGCTATCGCAACTCCTTCCTCCACGGCGGGATCAGCCCCGAGGAGATGATCGTGCCGGTGGCCTGCCTGACGCCTCGCTCCGTCTGAGGCCCGGGGGCGCCGTCATGCGCACCTTTCTGCGCGTCCTCTCCTTCCTTGGACCCCACGCGCCGGTTCTGGCGGCGGCGGTGGTTGCCACCTTCGTCTTTGCGGTGCTCGACGCCGGGGTCTACGTCCTCCTCATCCCTTTCATGGACGCCCTCTTCGTGAGCGGAGCGGCGGCGCGGCCCGCGGGCCCCAGCGCCATGGACCGCCTTCTGGACGCCACCGTGTATCGCTGGGTGGATCTGCAGGGCGATCCCCTGACGGCCATCCAGCGCATCATCGTCCTCATCCTTGCCGTCTTCCTGGTGAAGAACGTCTTTCAGTTCATCCGCATCTACCTGGTGGCGCGGGCGGAGCAGGGGGTGAGCCGGGATCTGAGGCGTCGGGTGTACGATCACCTGGTGGAGCTGGATCTGGCCTTCTTCGGGAGGGTGCGCATGGGCCAGATCGTGAGCCGCCTCACCACGGAGGTGGAGCAGCTCCGCACCCTGGTCACCGCCGAGCTATCCAAGCTCCTGGCGTCGCTCTTCGAGTTCGCCACGGCCGTAGCGGCGATGATGCTCATCTCATGGAAGTTGACGGCGGCGGCCTTCGTGGTCATCCCCGGCGCCATGATCATCTGGGGGCCGCTGGTCGGCGTGCTCCGCAGGCGGGACACCCGGGTCCTCCACCTGGGCGGCGAGGTGAACGCCCACATCCAGGAGACGCTGGCGGGGATCCGCCTGGTCAAATCCGCCGCCGCCGAGGAGCGGGAGCGGAAGCGGTTCCGGCGTCTCACGGGAGAGCACTTTCGCCACTATCTCCGCGCCGAGTGGGCCCGCGCCCTGGCGGCGCCCATGACGGAGATGCTGGCGGCGGTGGGTACCGTGATCCTTCTCTGGTACGGCGCCCGCCTGGTGGTGGGCGGCGAGGTGTCCGGCGCCGCCTTCGTAGGCTTCCTGGGCCTCTCCCTCAAGCTGTACCGCCCGGTGAAGAACCTGGCCAAGTTCCCCGCTGTGGCCCAGCCGGGACTGGTGGCGGCGGAGCGCATCTTCGAGTTCCTGGACGCTCCAGCCGAGATCCGGGATCGGCCCGGCGCCGGGCCGTGGCCCGGACTGGGCGACGCCGTGGCCTTTCGGGACGTCACCTTTGCGTACCGCAGCGGCGAGCCGGTGCTGCGCGGCGTGTCCTTCACGGCGCCTCGGGGGAGCGTCACCGCACTGGTGGGTCCGTCGGGGGCGGGCAAGTCCACTCTGGTGGATCTCCTGGCGCGCTTCTTCGAGGCGGACGAGGGACGCATCACCATCGACGGGGTGGACGTGCGGGACATCCGTCTGGGCGACCTGCGGGCCCACATGGCCATCGTTTCCCAGGACACCATCCTCTTCCACGACACGGTGCGAGCCAATATCGCCTACGGGAGACCCGACGCCACGGACGCCGAGGTGGAGGCTGCGGCCCGGACCGCCCACGCCCACGACTTCATCCAGCGGCTGCCCCGGGGCTACGACACGGTGGTGGGGGAGCGGGGGGTCGAGCTCTCCGGCGGAGAGCGCCAGCGCATCGCCGTCGCCCGCGCCCTCCTGCGGGATGCCCCCATCCTGATTCTCGATGAGGCCACCAGCGCCCTGGACACCGAATCGGAGGTTCTGATCCGGAGCGCCATGGCGCGTCTCATGGAAGGGCGCACCGTCTTCGTCATCGCCCACCGCCTTTCGACGGTGCAGCGCGCCGACCGCATCGTGGTCCTGGAGGAGGGACGCATCCGGGAGACGGGGACCCACGAGGAGCTCCTGGAGTCGGCCGGCCTCTACCGCCGCCTCTTCGATCTCCAGTTCGCCGGCGGCCACGAAGGGTCCGCTCCGAGGGCGGGCGTCGGTCCGGTGCCCGGGCCGGGGCCCGGTTTGGGCTCCGGCATGGGCCCCGGGCCCGGGGAGCGATGAGCCGCGGGCCCGTCCGCAACGCGGTGGAGTATGCCGGCTTCCGGGTGGCCCAGGGGGCCGTTCGCCTGCTTCCCGAGCCGGCGGCGCAGGCGCTGGGCGGGGGACTGGGATGGGTGGCGGGCATGGTGGCGCGTATCCGCCGCCTCGATGTGGACGCCCACCTGGCGCTGGCCTTTCCCGAGCGCCCGCCCGCCTGGCGCCGGCGGGTGGCCCGGGCGTCCTACCTTCACCTGGGCCGGGAGGCCGCCGTGCTGCTGCGCATGGCGTCCATGTCCGCCGAAGAGATCCGGGCGCGCACCACGGTGGAAGGGATGGAGGCCCTTGAAGAGGCTCTGGCCGGGGGGAAGGGGGCGATCCTGGCCGCGGCGCACCTGGGCAACTGGGAAATCGGCGCGGCACTCCTGGCGGCCCGGGGTGTGCCCCTGGACGTGGTGGTGAAGCGCATGGGGAACCCGCGCTTCGACCGGGTGCTCATGGAGGCCCGCCGCCGCCTGGGCGTGGGGACCATGGAGTTCAGCGAGGCGCCGCCGCTGGTCCTGCGCGCCCTGCGCCGGGGGAGGGTGGTGGCGTTGGCCGGGGATCAGAATATGCACCGGGGGGGGATTTTCGTGCCCTTCTTCGGCAAGGAGGCGGCGACGGCCCGGGGTCCGGCCCTCTTCGCTCTGCGCACCGGAGCGCCCCTCTTCCTGGCTTTCCCCCTGCGCGAGGAGGGGCGCCGCCCCCGGTATCGCATGGTGCTGCGGCGCCTGGAGGCGCCCCGGGAGGTGGGGAGCGCCCGATCCACGAGGGAGGCGACGGAGGAGCAGGTGCGCCGCATCACCCTTGCCTACATGGAGGCCCTGGAGGAGGCTGTGCGGGCCCACCCCGAGCAGTACTTCTGGCAGCACCGGCGGTGGAAGACCCGGCCCGGGCAGGAACCGGGCCCCGGGGACGCTGTATAAGCCCAGGGTCGGAGCCGGAGGCGGGAGCCTGGTGATGTGCGGATCCTCATTGCTCCGGCCTTCATTTTGACCCGAAGTCCGACGCGAAGCCTGCAATCTGACTCACATCCGGACCTGGTGCCGCTGTGATCTACATCTGCATTCCGACGCATAACGAGGCCGAAACCGTCGGTGTCCTCCTCTGGAAGGTGAGGAAGGTGCTGGGCGAGTTCGGGCGGGATTACCGACTCCTGGTTCTCGACGACGCCTCCACCGACGACACCGCCCAGGTCCTGGACCGATATCGGGGAAAGCTCCCCCTGACGGTGATCCGCGCCAAGCAGCGCATGGGGTATGCCGCCGCCGTGGAACGCCTCCTCCACGAAGCGGTGGGGCTGGCCGACTACCCAAAACGGGATGCGGCGGTGGTGCTCCAGGCCGACTTCACCGAGAACCCCGAGGACATCGTCACGCTGGTGAAGGCGTTGGAGGGGGGCGCTGACATCGTGGCCGGGTCGGCCGGCTACGACGGTGAGCATCCGGCGCCCCGGGGGGTCTCCTGGGTGCGAAAACTGGCGAGGTTCGCTCTAGGACGGACGTTGCGCAGCGCCCCCGTCTCGGATCCCCTCAACGGGATGCGAGCGTACCGGATCATCGTCCTGAAGAAGGCGCTGCGCGACCTGCCGGCCGGGGAGCGCCTCCTCCACACCGAGGGGTGGGCGGCCAACGTGGAGCTGCTGAAGCGCCTCGTGCCCCACGCCCGCCGCATCACCGAGGCGCCCACCTCCCCCCGCCCCGAGCTGCAGCTTCGGCCCTCCCGCTTCCGGCCCCTTGCCACCCTTCTCGCCCTCTTCAAGCTCAGGGGGACGGGGTGGGAGTCGGGGGCCCAGGCGTCCGGCTCATGACCTCTGCGCTCCTTCTCTCCCTGGCGCTGGTGAGCGGCGCCGGAGTCACGGATACGATCCCCGCCCGGGACACCATCGCGTCGGCGGATGCGGCGGCCCGGGACACCATCGTCTCCGCTGCGGCGCAGCAGTTCGCCGACTCGGTGACCCTCCCGCCCGACGCGCGCGCCGTCCCGGTGCCCTTCGGGCCCGGCGAGAGGCTGGAGTACAAGGTGAAGCTGGGGGTTTTTTCGGTGGGGGAGGCCTTCATGAGCGTCAACGGGGTGGACACGGTCCGCGGCCGGCCCAGCTACGCTGCCACCCTGTCCATCCGCGGCGGCGCCCTCTTTGCCAAGGTGAACGACGAGTTCCAGTCCTGGTTCGACATCTCCACCCTCCAGTCGTGGCGCTTCATCCAGAAGATCCACGAAGTGAACTACAAATCGTTCCGCCACTACGAGATGTATCCCGAGCGGCGCGTTTGGGTGCGGGAGGACAACGACGATTCGGGCCCTCTGGGATCCCTTCTCCCCCTGGACGACGTGGGCTTCCTCTACTTCCTGCGGACGCTGCCGCTGGAGGTGGGCAAGACCTACACCTACAACCGCTACTTCAAATCCACGGGCAACCCGGTGGTGGTGAAGGTGGTGCGCAAGGATCGGCGCGAGGTGCCCGCCGGGACCTTCGAGACCATCGTGGTGCAGCCCCTGATCCGCACCAAGGGCCTCTTCAGCGAGGGCGGGAACGCCGAACTTCACTTCACCGATGACGAGCGGCGTCTGTTGGTTTACCTGCGCTCGGAGATTCCGGTGGTGGGGTCCATCACACTCCACCTTCGCGACATCCGGGAAGGGCTTCCCCTCCACCCCGATGCGCGCGCAGCAACGCTGGCCCGTGTGGGCGCTGAGGCCAAGGTGGGAACGGACGATCCGGAGCGGTAAGGCAGGGCCATGGCCGTAAACCTTCGGGTGCTGCGGCTCAGGGGCGTCTGGCTCCTCATCCTCCCCTTTTTCTGGTATGCGCGCCCCACGCCCTGGAGCATCCTCCTGGGCGCCCTGCCGGCGCTGGCCGGACTCCTGCTGCGGGCGTGGGCCGCCGGAACCATCCGCAAGGAGCGCGAGCTCACCACCCAGGGGCCCTACGCCTTCACCCGCAGTCCCCTCTACCTGGGCAGCTTCCTCCTGGGCACGGGGGTGGCGGTGGCGGGGGGCGTTCCCCTCTTCGTGGTCCTTTTTTTCCTTTTCTTCGCGGGAGTGTACGGCTGGACCATCCGGGCTGAGACCCGGGAGCTGGAGGAGCTTTTCGGCGACGCTTTTCGCGCCTACCGCACGCGCGTCCCTGCCTTTCTGCCGCGGCTTACCCCCTACGCTGCGGGCCGGGAGGGGTCGGGCGGCGGCTCCTCCGCCGAGCCTCGGGGTTTCACCTGGAAGGGATACCTCCGCTACCGGGAGTGGGAGGCGGCCCTGGGTACGCTGGCCGGGTTCGCCGTCCTCGTTCTCAAGTGGTGGCTGACCTGACGCGCCTCTCCGGCGGATACCGTTTCAGCGCCAGCGCCACCTTCTCCAGGACCCGCTCGGGGGTGATGCGCTTCATCCCGTCCCGGTACTCGGGCGAGACGGGGTAGTCCTCTCCGGGATACGCGGCGTAGCCGTCCACCACCAGATCCTGGAAGGCCCGGTACGGCCCCACCCGTTTCGGGTTCGTGTAGCCGTAGAGGCCCACCACCGGCGTTCCCACGGCACGGCTGATGTGGAGGGGCCCCGTGTCGGGGCTGATGGCGAGGGCGCTTCCCTCCAGGAGCCAGGCGACGCGCCGCACGTCGTCTCCCAGCGCATCCACCACCGTGGCGGAGGTGCGGGCCAGCACCTCGTCGGCCAGGGCCCGCTCCAGGGGCGCCGGTCCGCCCACCAGAACGGGACGCAGCCCGTGGGTGCGTTCCACCTCCTCCAGGACCCGGGCGTACCCCTCGGGCGACCAGTTCTTCTCCCGCTGGCTCGTGGCCACCACCATGGCGCACGCGGGGGCGTCCAGCTCCTCGAAGAAGGCGCGCTGATCCTGCCGCTCCCCCTCCGTGAACTCGATGCGCCACTCCACCGGCTCGGGATTCACACCCAGCAGGCGCAGGAACTCGAAGTACTGATCCTGCACATGCTGGGGGGGATGGGATGGGATGCGGGCGTTGGTGAAGAGCCACTGGAGATCGCGCGCCCGCGCCCGGTCGAAGCCCAGCTTGACGCGTGCGTTGGTGAGGTGGGTGAGGATGCCCGCCTTCAGGTAGACCTGGAGTCCCAGGAGGAGGTCGAAGCGGCGGCCCTTGAGGGTCTCGGCCGCCTCCCGGAATCCCTCCCACCCCCGCATCCCCCGGATGCGGTTGAAGACGATGAACTCGTCCACCGCGGGGTGTCCCTTCACGAGCTGGTAGGGTACGGGTTGGATGATCCAGGTGATGCGCGTTTCGGGCCAGGCGCGCTTCAGAGCGTTGACCACCGGGAGGACGTGGACGGCGTCGCCGATGGCCGAGAGCATGACGATGCAGATCTCCCGAGGAGGGCTCACCACCGCGCACCCCCTTCCACGCCGCGGGCCAGGGCGGCCCACGCCCACTCGGGCAGGCGTGCATGGTGGCGGTTTTCCAGCTTGTGGAGGGATCGGCGGAGGCGGCGGTGCATCCGTCGGCGACCGGCCTCCCTCCTCCCGCCAAGGCCGTCCCCATCGCCGATCCCACGGCTGTCCGCGGGGAGGATGCGGCAGCGGTCCAGGTCCACCACCTGTACGCGCGGTGCGGAGGCGGAGGCGGAGGGGGTCTCGGGTCCTTCGCTGCCCGCACCCCCTCCGGGAAGTACCACCAGGACGTTGGTGGCGTTGAGGTCCGCATGGAGCACGCCCGCCTGCGCCAGCCTCGTCACCGTGCAGCCCACCGCTTCCAGCACGGCGGCGCCCTCCGGCTCGGGCGGGGGCGAGGGAAAGAGGAGGCGGGCCAATTCCACGGCCCCGGCGACCTCCAGGGTGACCAGATCGGCCCGGTAGAAGAGTCCGGCGGGATAGACGGCTCCGGCCACCACCGGCGGCGTGGCGATGCCCCGCTCCCGGGCCAGGGCCGAAGCCGCCGCTTCCGCCCAGGGACGCGGGGTGCCGAGAGCCAGGTAGCGGTCTGCGAGAAAGAGGGAGACCATGCCCCCCCGGAGGTAGCGGCGCACGACCCAGCGCGAGGCGGTGCGGGCGGCGGCGTTGTCGGACGTGCGTGCGCCGGTGGTGTGGGTGGGATCGAAGGTGCCGGGAGCAGGGCTGCGGCGACCCACCGGGGGTGCGACCCGGTAGACGCCGCCGCGCCCCCGCTCCTCGGGCCGGTGGCCGCTTTCGGCGGCCCACGCCGAGAGCGTCTTTCCCGAGGCCAGGATGGCTTCCACCGCATCGGCGAACGCCTCCACGGCGAACCCCCGCACCTCGCCCGCCCGGACGATTCGGTACGGGGAGGGAAGGGAGGGGGCGTCGGAGGACATGGCCGCTCCTCAGCGCTCCGCGTCCGCCTCCGGCGTCTCCCAGAGGTGGAGGGTCGGCCCCTGGGCGACACGTCCCTTCATCTCCACCTTCATGCGGTACATTCCCGGCTGGGGGAAGATGATGTCTTCCATGGGCATGATGAGATACGTGCGGGCCGGCCGGTCGTCGGCCTCCCGCCGGGAGACGTCGGTGTGGCCTTCCACCGTCACCGATGGCTTGGCGGCCCCCTCACCCATGAGTTCCACCCGGAAGCGGTAGCGGCCTTCGTCCCCGGGGTCCCACTCCACCACCATGGCCAGAACCATCCGGTCCTGCTTGGCGGGGAAACCGGGAGCGGCCAGGTCGTAAAAGGCGCCGTGGATGTCGAGGCGCCCGTCGGGACGCAGTTCGGCGTGTTCGCACAGGGTCGCGAGAAGAAGCTGCATGGTGTGACGCTCGGTCAGGGCGTTCCCCACCCGCCGCCTCCCGGCGAGCGGATGCTGATGATGTCTCCCGCCTGGACCTCAAGGGTCGTCTTGGCGGGCAGGGTTTTCTCCTCACCGTCGCGGATGAGGACGTTTTCTCCCGGCGCGCCCGCCGCTCCGCCCCGGGCTCCGGCGGGCGCCACCGCCCTGCGCTCGGTGAGGAGGGCAACCCGCGCCTCGGTGAGGATCTGTAGATCCCGGCGCAGCCCGTCTCCCCCGCGGTGGACTCCGGTACCCCCGCTGTCGCGACGGATCTCATAGCGGGTGATGCGGAAGGGATAGGCGTGCTCCAGGGCTTCCACCGGCGTGTTAAGGGAGTTGGACATGTGGACGTGCACCCCCGAGAGACCGTCTCCCTGGGGCCCCGCCCCCATCCCGCCTCCCACCGTTTCGTAGTAGGCGAAGACCTGGCCGGTGCGCGGATCCACGCCTCCCACGGTGGTGTTGTTCATGGTCCCCTGGGAGAGGGCGGGGATGAGATGGGGAAGCGCCTCGCCGAAGGCCAGGAAGAGGACATCGGTGATGCGCTGGCTGGTCTCCACATTTCCCGCGGCGACGGAAGCGGGCAGGGAGGCGTTGACCAGCGAGCCCTCGGGCAGACGGATCCGCACCGAGGACATGGAGCCCCCTCCGGCGGGCAGCTCCTCGCCCAGGAGGGCTTCCACGACGCAACGGACCACGTACCGGCACGCCGACTGGGTGATGGCCGCCACGGCGTTGATGCCGCCGGGCACCTGGGGCGAGGTACCTTCGAAGTCGATGATGAGCCCCTTGGCGTCCCGTTCCAGCGTCACCTGGATGGGCACGGGGCCCGTTCCAAACCCGTCGCTCTCCATGACGTCCCGGGCGGTGTAGCGCCCCGCCGGGATCCGCTCCAGCCCCGCTCCCACCAGGCGGTCAGCGTAGCCTACCAGCGCCTTCATGGCGGCGAGGGTCTCTTCGGCGCCCCGCCGCCCGACGATCTCCCGGAGGCGGACGGCGCCCGTATGGAGGGCGGCCACCTGGGCGTCCAGGTCCCCCGCCCGTTCCACCGGCGTGCGCACGTTGGCGAGGAGGAGGTCCCACACGCCCCGGTTCAGCGCTCCCCGCTCATAGACCTTCACCGGCGGAATGCGCAGCCCCTCCTGATAGATCTCCCGGGCCAGGGGCATGGAGCCGGGGCTCATACCGCCCACGTCGGAGTGGTGGGCCCGGGACGCCACGAATCCCAGGAGCCTGCCGGCGGCAGGGCGTCCGCCGAGTTCCGTGGCATCGCCGCCCCGTTCCGTGGCATCGCTGCCGAGTTCCGTGGCATCGCCGCCGAGGATCGCGCCGCTGCCCGCCCCCGCAGCATCGTCCTCCGCCGCGTCCGCCTCGTACACCGCCGAGATGAGGGTGATGTCGGGGAGGTGGGTGCCGCCCCGGAAGGGGTCGTTGAGGGCGACGATGTCCCCCGGCGCCAGTGTGCCCAGCTCTTCGAGGGCCGTCTGCACGCTCATGGGCATGGCGCCCAGGTGCACCGGCATGTGGTCTCCCAGGGCCACCGCCGAGGCGTCGGGGGCGAAAAGGGCACAGGAATAATCCCGCCGCTCCTTGATATTGGGCGAGAAGGAGGCCCGCTTCAGGGCAGCGCCCATCTCCTCGGCCAGGGCGGTGAACAGGTGGCGAAAGACCTCCAGGGCCACCGGATCCACCGTGTCCCGGGCTGTGTCATCGGTTTCCAACAGGTCCGTTCTCCATTAGGTTACCGGGCTGAAACCCATCTGTACGAATCGAGCGCGTGAGACGCGCGCCCACAAACATAGACGGAGGCGATCTTGGGCAAAGAGAAGCTCATGGATAGAGCTCGTGACGAGCTATTCAGTCATATCAACCGTTGTGGCGTCCTCGAGGCGGCCCTGGACGACCAGAAGCACTGGATGGACGAGACCATCGAGTACCTCGGGGAGCGGTATCCCGACCTCACCGATGCCGATCTTCATCAGCTTCACGACATCGGCATGCGGTTCTGCCAGCCCGCCATCTCCCGCGGAAGCGTGACTCCGGCCGACTCCACCACGGCCGACGCCACCGAGGACGTGACCGTAGCCTAACCGGTCCCGGGCGCATCACAAAGAGCGGCGAAGGAACGGGGAGCCTTACGGGTCTCCCCGCCTTTTTTTCGCACCCGACGCCGGATTACTGCACTTTTTCGCGTAATCGGTGGCCTTTTCCCGCTTTGCGGCGTATACTTCGGGCCAAATTTTCTCCGGAATCGGGAGCTTCCCCATGAGCACAAGGCGCGACTTCATCCGCACCACGGCGGGAGCCGGAGCCGGCGCCGCCCTGGGCGTCTTCCCCCGGAACCTGGCGGCGGCTCCCTCCGTGCTCCGAGGTCGGGTGGAGCCCGTGTGCATCGCTTCCGGAAACGGGCTCAGGGCCGTGGAGCGCGCCATGGCCGAGCTGGACGGCGGCGCCACCACCATCGAGGCGGTGGTGCATGGCGTCAACCTGGTGGAGGAGGATCCCAAGGACATGTCGGTGGGATACGGTGGGCTTCCCAACGCCGACGGCGTGGTGCAGCTCGACTCTTCCCTCATGCACGGCCCTACACGAGGCGCCGGGGCCGTGGCGGCCCTGGAAGGGATCAAACGACCCTCGTTGGTGGCGCTGGACGTGATGCGATACACCGACCACCACCTCCTGGTGGGGGAGGGGGCGCAGCGTTTCGCTGTCTCCATGGGCCACAAGGTGGAGAACCTCCTCACCGACGAGGCGCGACGCAGGTGGGTGGAGTGGCGGGCCCAGCTCAGCGACCGGGACGACTATCTCACTCCCCGGGAGTCGGGCGAGCCCATCGGGGCCATGCGCGGCCCCGAGGACTTCGGAGACGGACTTCTCGATTCCCACGACGGATTTCGTCCCCAGGGCACCATCAACTGCAGCATCATCAACAGCGAGGGAGACCTTTCCTCGGTCACGACCACCTCGGGCCTGGCGTATAAGATCCCGGGCCGCGTGGGGGATTCGCCCATCATCGGCGCCGGGATGTACTGCGACAACGATGTGGGTGCGGCGGGATCCACCGGGCGTGGCGAGGCGGTCATCAAGACGTGCGGCGCCCACTCCGTCATGGAGTTCATGCGTCAGGGCATGCATCCCACCGATGCATGTCTCGAGGCGCTGCGCCGCATCGTTCACTGGACGGTGGAGGATCGCCTTCTCGACGAAGACGGCCGTCCCGCCTTCAACGTGAACTACTATGCTGTGAACAAGAAGGGCGAGTTCGGGGCCGCCGCCATCTGGGCCGGCGCCCGCTTCGCCGTGAATACGCGCGGGGGGTCCCGCCTGGAGGATTCAGCGTACCTGTTCCAACGCCGTGGGTAGAAAAGAGGCGCCATGACGAAGGTTCGGAAGCAGCGGGAGGAGGAGGGTGTGGTCGTCGAAACCATGACGCTGGAAAACCCCAAGCAGCTCCTCAAATTCTACTACAGCGGGGCACGGATCCCCTCACCCAACGGGGGATTCCTGATCCCCCTGGGCGTGCGCGCCGCCGACGATGGTTCGGCCGTCCTCTTCCTGGAGTGCAGCGTCTCGTCGCTGCGCTATCAACTGGCCATTCCCAAGGCGACGCGTACAGATCGCAGGAAGGTCAAGGAGATGCAGAAGGCGGGGGTGGATCCCCATTGTCCCCGCCACGGGCCGGGTCAGCGCCTGGTGCGGGCCGAGAAGAACCTGGTGTGCCCTTTGTGCGGGATCGCCTACGGGAAGGGTTGAAGATCGCCCTCGAACGATCCGGCCCCTCCGTGGCCGAAGAGGGCCTCCCGTCCCACCTCCGACAGCCACATCTGCCGGCTCGAGTGGCCCACGCCAGGCACGACCATTTCCTTATGATGATGTCGGGCCTCGAAGAAGACATCCATGAACCGCACCAGCCTCCGCCCCCTCGCGAAGCGATAGGGGCCCTGGAGCATGGCGCCGCAGGAGGTGTCCAGGTTCGCTGAGAGGGAATCGGCATCGCCGAGGAGGATGCGCACATCACGGCGGACCAACTGCGCCACGATGCTGTCGGCTTCCAGCGCTCCGGCGTATGTGTTGCGGTTGCGGAGCCCGTAATGCCAGTCGTCGTAGTCGGGGCACGTGGTGGTGTCGGGCACCGCGAAGGTGTCGGCCACGGCCCGCTCCGGCCGCACGTAGAGGTATGTGGACGGGTTGGCCACTACGTAGCGGAAGAGGTGCTGGGGATGGCGCTCGGGGACACGGCTCGTAGCGGCGTAGCGGTGCACCACCTGACCGCCAGCCGAGTGCCCGGTCACGACGATCTCCGTAAGCGCGGGGAAGCGCGTCCGGTCCGCCAGGTGCGCCACCACGCTGTCCAGCGCGGCACAGGAACTTCGCCGGGCAGAAGGAGGGGCACTCTGGGAGAGGTTCCCCCGCTTCCAGCCTTGATGGGTCCAGTATGGCTCATCCTCCGCAGGACCGTCCATCCGCGTCTGAAAGTGGGGGGCCACCACCACGGTGCGTTCCAGCTCACCCGCCTCTGCCGCCGCCAGAAAGCCACTCTCGAAATAGTCGTCGGCATTGCGGTTCGTTCCGTGGATGACGATCAATCCTCGCGTGACGGAGGTGTCACCCTTCAGGACGGAATGGGTGCTGAAGACCGGGAGAAAGATGGACGGCCCGACGGGAACGCGCTCGGCGCACAAGGCATTGGCTGCGGTGCAGGGCACTGGGCGGGGAGGCTCCTCCTCGCGACCGGTCTCCGTGGGTGAGGCGCACGCCGCGGCGGAGAGGATGAGGAGAAGGAGTGGGACGCGCAACATAATCAAGCGACCGGGTGCGCTCCCAGTCGCCTCCGATGTCGGGATGGCGAATCCGAAGGATCTCACGGCAGGATCTCACGGCGCGAAAGCGAAGGTAGGACGGGGCTTTCGGACGAACAAGGTGGATGCGGAGACCGTCGGGGAAGAGACAGGTTCCTCGCCCGAATTCTTCACCAGATGCCGCTCGCTTCTTCGGACTTCGAGAAGACTCCATCGAGGAGAATGACGCTGAGGAGGGCAGACATTCCGGAATCGTCCCGAAAACAGGGTGGTACCGCCCCGGAGCGTGGGTTAGTATAGAGCAAGTGCCGCCACCCGATGCGGCGCGCCCCATCCCGTGCGTGGCAAGGAGGACGATACATGCCGGAACGTTTCCTCAGTTCTGAGGAATACGACGAGCAGGCGCACAAGCTCTACAATGATGGGGACTACGAAGGGGCCCTCGAGATGCTCAAGGAGGGCCTCTCCCTGTATCCCAACGCAGTGGAGCTGTACGTGGGCCTCGGCTATGCGCGCCTGGCCCGGGAGGAGTATGCCTGGGCGCGGCGGGCCTTCGAGCAGGCCGCGGTCCTGGATCCCGCCCACGAAGATGCCCTGGTGGGGCTGGGCGAGACGCTGCTTCGCTTCGGCGAGAAGGAGCGTGCCCTGGGCCTCTTCTCTCATGTGACTGCCATGGGATTCGATCAGGATATGGATCTCATGCTCACCATGGGGCGGGCCCTCTACCGCGAAGGTCTCTACGCCCAGTGCCGGGACGTCTTCGCCAAGGCTGCGGCTGCGCGGCCCGACAGCGCCGAAGCGGCCGCGGCCCTGGGGTACGCGCTCCACCGCCTGGGAGACGAGGTGGGTGCCGGCCGGCAGATCCGGCGGGCGCTGCGCCTGGATCCGGATCTCCATGAGGCTCGCATCTACCTGGGCCATCTCCTTTACGAGCGGGGCGACTGGGAGGGGGCCCTGCGCGAGTTCGAGCGGGTTCCGCCCCAGGAGCACTGGGACCCGCTGGCGGTGTGGCGGCTCATGGAGCTGAAGCGCGCCCTGTGGCACCTGGAGCCAGGGGATGCGCGTCTGACCCCGTGGGAAGAGCGGCTCCGGGAGATGGAAGATCTGGAAGACCCGGTGGACCGCCTGCTGGCCGAGGTAGAGAACCAGGCGGTGCTCAACCCGGCGGGACCCGCCTTCGATCCCAGCCAGCTCGAACTCTTC
Organism: Gemmatimonadota bacterium; assembly: GCA_046756305.1. Classification (GTDB taxonomy): domain Bacteria; phylum Gemmatimonadota; class Gemmatimonadetes; order Longimicrobiales; family Gaopeijiaceae; genus JBHHWB01. Next base: position 11,031 of record JBHHWB010000039.1, on the reverse strand, counting down.
GAGCGGCAGGGTCCCGGGGAGGCCGGTCCCCATGCCATCCGTCTCGCCGACGGACATCTGCTGCGGGGCACGTGGTACGAGATCGTGCGCCAGATGCGGGACCAGGCCGGCTTTTCCCACGAGACGGTCACCCATTACATGCGGCGCCTCGCCGAGCGGTGGCATGAGCAGAGCGGTGTGGAGATTCCCTTTACCGACCCCGAAGCCTTTCTGAAGGCGGCGGTGGCGGCGGGCCTGATCCACAGGGCCGGCGACGAGCCCGAATCCGGTGAGCCGAAGGGGGAGAATGGTGGCGGCCGCCCGGAGAACGATGCGCATGGATGACGTTCTGGCCCGCTTTCACGCGGCCCTGGTGGAGGAGATCCGGCGGACCCGCTCCGAGTACCTGCACGGTCCCTTTACCGTGGCGGAGATCTATCAGACGCTGGTGCCCTACGCTACGCACCGCGACGTCATCGGTGTGGAGATGAACGGCGATTACGAGGATGCCCTGCTTCGCCTCCTTGCGGGGGAGGGGGGATACCTCAGCCTGGAGTCGAGCCACGCCATTTCCCATATCCGGGAAGAGCTGGCGAGCCCCAATCCCAACACGGGCCTGTACCGCGAATACGCTGCGCTTGACGTGCGGCTGCAGCGGACGGAATCGGGGCCGGTGCCGACACCCCCGGTGGGAGGGCTGCAGCCCGAGTTCCTTACCCCCGATTCCCAGGCCTCATCGGGAACAACTTCCCGCGATGCGCCTTTCGCCGAGGCGATATCCGTTGAAGCCGCCGCCGACGCGCCGGAAGAAACCGTCCCCGTGGGAGATCTGGCTCCCGAGGGGGATGGGGCGTCCTCCGTGGGTGAGGCGCCGCCACCGCCGCCGCCGCCGGCGGAAGCTGTGAGGCCCATGGACGAGGGAGAGCCGGCGGACGCGGAGGCGGGCGAAGAGGCGGTGTCGGGTGATGAGGCGGTGTCGGGTGATGAGGCCGAGTCGGCCGAGGAGGCGGCGGTGGACCACGAGACGGTGGCAGGCGAGGAGGCGGCCGTGGGTGACGGAGCGGAAAGGGCGCCCGCGCCCTTGGCCGGGGAGGAACGGACCGGGGAGGAGCGTCGGGTGTGCCGGTGGTGCCGCGCCGAGCTTCCTGAGCGGGAGGACCTGCGTTTCTGCCCCTTCTGCGGAACGGACGTGCGGCTCATCCCCTGTCCTTCCTGCGGCGAGGAGCTGGAGCCGGGCTGGCGGTTCTGCATTTCGTGCGGGGCCGAAGCACAGCTCTGAGGCAGACGGCGGGGGCGGTGCGGCTCCGCTCCGAGGCGCACCAGGTCTTCATGGCCGCGCGCCGCATTCCGCCACTCCTCCTCTTCGCCTCCCTCCTCCTTGCGGCGTGCGGCCGCCCGGCCGCGCCCGACCATCTCCGTCCCGACGAGGAGTTGAAGGCCGCGCTGGGCCTCACCGATGCAGACCGGGTGCATCGTGTCCTGCTTGAGGGAGGGGCCGTCGAACGGGCGATCCCGGAGCGGGTGGAAATCTCTCCCACCGACTATGTGTCCTTCGAATCGGGCGACGGGAGGGTCCACGAGGTCCGCTTCCTCCTGGACAGCCTCCCGGCCAAGGCCCGTACTTTTCTCGTGCGTTCGCGGCAGGACGCCTCGCCGCCCCTCCTGAGCCGCGGGTCCCGCTTCGTGGTCATGTGGGACGGCGCGCCCGCGGGCCGCTATCCCTTCATCGTGGAGGGCAACAGCGGAAGCGCCCGCGGACTGGTGATCGTGCGGTCCGTTCCTTAATCTGTCCGTCGGACCCGTGACGCAGCGACGGCGGCGGGCTGGCTCCTTTTTCCTCCCCCTGAACCCAAGCCTTCATGCCACGCATCGCCCTGATCCCAGGAGACGGCATCGGACCCGAGGTGATGGGCGCCGCACGCCGCGTGTTGGAGCGGGTCACGGAGGTGGAGGGGCTGGACCTGGAGATCTCCCAATGGGATCAACTGGGAGCCGACCGCTTCCTGCGCGAGGGGATCACCATCACCGACGACGAGTTCCGGGAGATCTCCGAGGAACACGACGCAGCGCTCCTGGGCGCTCTGGGTGATCCGCGGGTTCCGGGGAACGAGCACGCCCGGGACATCCTTCTGGGGATGCGATTCCGCCTGGATCTATACGTGAACTTTCGCCCCTGTGTGCTTCTCGCTCCCGAGCTTTCCCCTCTCAAGCGGGTGAAGGTGCCGCTGCGTCTTGAGGTCTTCCGGGAGAACACCGAGGGGCTGTACACGGGCGTGGGGGGGCGATTCAGAAAGGGAACCCCCCACGAGATCGCCGTCGAAGAAGATATCAATTCCTACCTGGGGGTGGAGCGAATCGTGCGCGCCGCCTTCGACTTCGCCCGGGCCCGGGGGCGCCCCGACGTGACCCTGGTGGACAAGGCCAACGCCATGCGCCACGCAGGCGGGCTGTGGCGGGAGGTCTTCGAGGACGTGGGAAAAACCTACCCCGAAGTAGCGCGGAAGACTATGTATGTGGACGCCATGGCCATGGATCTGGTGCGACGTCCCGAGAACTACGGGGTGCTGGTGACCTCCAACCTCTTCGGGGACATCCTCAGCGACCTGGCCGCGGAGCTGACGGGAGGCCTGGGGCTGGCGCCTTCGGCCAACCTCCATCCCGGGAAGTTTGCCCTCTTCGAGCCGGTGCACGGATCCGCTCCGGACATCGCCGGAGAGGGGAAGGCCAACCCTATCGGCGCCATCCGCTGCGTGGCGCTCCTTCTGGAGCACCTGGAGCAGCCTGAGGCCGCCGAGCGGGTGGAGCAGAGCGTGGCGGCGTCCATCGCCGCGGGACAGACCACTCCCGACCTGGGAGGCGGCCTGAAGACGGACGAAGTGGGGGCGTGGATCGCCGATCGGTATGCGGCGGCCGCGACCTCTGGAGATTGAACGCATCCTGAAACGGAAAGCTCGACATGGCGGAACGACGCACCATCGGTCAGATCCTCATGAGTTCCGGCCGCATCAGCGAGGCAGACGTGGAGCGGGCGTTGGAGTACCAGCGCGACCACGGGGGGTACTTCGGTGAGGCGCTCCTGGCATGCGGCATCGTGAGTCAGGAGGAACTGGAGTGGGGGATCGCATCCCAGTTCGATCTTCCCTACGTATTCCCCGAGGCGGACGCGGTGGATCCCGACGCCACGGCCATGGTCTCGCCCGAGTGGGCCCTGGCCCACCTCACCCTTCCCATCCTCCGCACCGGCGAGTCCCTCACCGTGGTGGTGGAGTCGCCCCTGCAGACGGCGGCGGTGGACGAGCTGGCGGCACGCACCGGACTGCAGATCGAGCTGGCGCTGGCGTCTCCCGCCAAGATCCGGGAGCTCATTCGCCAGGTCTACGCGCAGGAAGAGACGGTGGAGGACGGCATTCGGGCCTCCCCCGTGCGCCTGAACGAGGCTTTCGGCAAGGCGCTCGAAGCCGGCGCGAGCCGCTTCGGGATCTCCACACGCGCCCACCGGTCGTGGGCCTGGTGGGAGGACGCCGGGACCATCCGCCGCCGCCTTCTCGACGGGCTGTGGGAAACGGAGCTGGAGAAGCTCCTTTCGCCGCCGCCCAAGGAAGCCGTCGGCAGGAAGGAACGAGCCCGCTGGGAGGGGACGGTGAACCGGGAGGGCCTGGTGACGCCGGTGGAGGTGCGTTACCTGTCGGACGAGTCGGGCAAGGAGTTCCTCTTCCGCCCCATCCACGAGTGGTCGAAGCTCCAGGAGCGCTTTCCCCTGCCGCCGCCCAGCATCCTGGCGGAGATCCGGCTGCTGGCCCGGTCCGGGTCGGCCCGCTTCGTGGTGACGTCCGAGCCCGATGCTCTGGGCCACCACATCCTCCCCCACCTGCCCACCCTCCTCCTGGATCACTCCTGGCGCAGCATCTACATCAACGCCGAGGACCAGGAAGCCGCGGAAGAGGCGTTCAGCCTCCAGATGCCCAAGGATCCGAAGCGGTGGGCCGAGGAGCTGGAAACGCTGAGGGCGTTTCACTTCGATGTGGTCACGGTGGACCTCACCGGAAATGAGGAGGACTGGGCGGCCACGGCCCTGGACGTCGCCGCCGTGGCCTTCCTCCTGTGGCCCAATGAGGAAGACCGGAGAGCCGCGTACGAGGCGGGGATCCGCTGGGAGCTGCACGTGGCCGGTGAAGAGGGCAAACACCTCGAGTGGTCCCTCGAACCGCTTCACGTCTGATCACGGACTGACGAAAGGGAAGATCAAGAACGATGGCCCAGATCGATCAGTTTCTCAAAGTGCTTGTGGAGCAGGGAGGGTCGGACCTCCACCTCACCACGGGGTCGCCGCCGGTCATGCGTGTCCACGGGCATATGCAGCGGATCAAGTTCCGCGAGCTGAGCAACAAGGACATGGAGACCCTGATCTACGAGATCATGGAAGAGGAATGGCGCATGCGCTTCCTCGACCAACTCGACTTCGACTTCGCCTACGAGATCGAGGGGCTGGCGCGCTTTCGCGTCAACGTCTTCTGGCAGCGCAAGGGGTTGGGTGCGGTCATGCGCACCATTCCCGCCAAGATTCTCACGGCGGACCAGTTGGGGCTCCCCGACGCCATCCGCAAAATGTGTATGCTCACCAAGGGGCTGGTTCTGGTCACCGGGCCCACGGGTTCGGGGAAGAGCACGACGCTGGCGGCCATGGTGGACCTCATCAACGAAACCCGCGCCGACCACATCCTCACCATCGAAGATCCCATCGAGTTCACCCACCCCAACAAGAAGTGCCTGGTGAACCAGCGGGAGATCGGCACCAACACGCAGAGCTTTGCCAACGCCCTGCGCGCCGCGCTGCGCGAGGACCCCGACGTGATCCTGGTGGGAGAGATGCGCGATCGGGAGACCATCGAGCTGGGCATCACGGCGGCTGAGACAGGCCACCTGGTGTTCGGGACCCTTCATACGAGCTCGGCTCCCAAGACGGTGGACCGCATCATCGACGTCTTTCCGGCGGACCAGCAGGAGCAGATCCGCGCCATGTTGGCCGAGTCGTTGAAGGGCGTCGTGGCGCAGGTGCTCCTTCGCACCAAGGACGGGAAGGGGCGGCGGGCGGCCCAGGAGATCATGGTGGGCACCTCGGCCATCTCCAACCTCATCCGGGAGAACAAGATCCATCAGATCCCCTCCATGATCCAGACGGGGAAGAAGGACGGGATGCAGCTCCTGGACCAGCACATCCTCGAGTACCTCATGTCGGATCAGATCACCCCGGAAGAGGCGTACATGAGGGCCCACAACAAGCAGACCTTCCGCCAGTATCTCAAGGAGAAGCCGGCCGAGGAGTTCGTGTAATGCCGGGGCGGGCTGCGGACTCCCGGGTCCGCATCCCGTTCGAAGAGGGCGGAGCGGGCCGGCGGCGCCGGGCGGGGCCGTGCGCCGCATGAAGGGCATGGGCGTTTCCCTCCAGGAGCTGGAGTGGGACCGGCGCCTGGTGATGCGGATCTTCCTGCGGCTCCTGGTCGCCGGTGCCTCGCTCCTTTCGGCGTGGGCCCTGGCACGGGGTGGGGGTCCGCCGGTCCTTCTCGACGTCGAGCCGCGTGTTCCAACGGCGCTCACGTGGATGCTGGCGGCACTTCATCTGGCGGCCGGCGTCGGCCTCCTGATTCGGCGCTTCCGCCGTGGAAGCGCGGCCCTCCTGGCCGCGCTTCTCCTGGGCTGGATGGCGTACCTGGGCGCCCGCGCCGAGTACGTGCCGGCCATGCTCACCGGCATCCTTCTCGTCCTCACCCTGGGCGCCGCTTCCCCCGAGGACGAAGGTCCGTGGAGGCCCAGGGAGCGGGGAGTGGGAGGCGAGGCCCTCCTTGCCCTGCGCATCTGCGGGACCGGATTTTTCGGCCGATTCATCCTGGGCGGGCCCGTCTTCCTCCTCCTGCCGCTGGTCGGGGGATGGATGCACCACCGGGTGGTAACCCGTCTGGGGTCGCGGAGGACGCTCTGGGAGGTCCTTCTTCTGTGGGTGATTCTCTTCTGGATCGGCGTGGGTGGCGTGTGGAGCTTCCTGGGCCATACCCTGCGGGCCGACGAGGTGGCCGCCTTCATCGGGTGGCGTGCCGGGAGCCCCTTCCAGTTGGAGCTGGCGGCGTACCATCTCGCCTTCGCCGTGCTGGCCCTTCTCGCCTTCTGGATCCGGGACGGGCTGTGGATCGCCACCGTGGTGGGCAAGGCCATCTTTCTGTACGGCGCCGCCATGGTGCACCTGTGGGACTGGCGCCTCACGGGAAACACCCATGACGGAAACACGGGCGTGATGACCCTGTGGGTGGGCGATGTCCTGGTGCCCACCGTCATGCTGATCCTTCTGGGGCTCGCCCTGGCGGCGCGGCGGGGCGGAGGTGTGCGCCCCGCCCCTTCCGAGCGTGATCGCGGCCCGGTCCCTTCCGGGCAGGGACGCGGCGCGGGCACTTCGGATCCGGGGGGCGGCGGGGATGCCCCGCGTCCGTCGTCTGCCCCGCGGCGGCCCCAACGTATGTGAGCCGCGGCGCATGTGAACCCCGACGTATGTGAACCGGACGGCCCCCGAGGGGTACAGGAGGCCCGACCCTCTCCTACCGTTCCTTTTCACTTCACTGCGGGCGAACAGATGAGCACTCAGGGACAAGCGGGCGATGTTGTCTTTCTATCGGGCAAGCGCACCGGGTTCGGGACCTTCGGTGGATCGCTGAGGGATTTTTCGGCCACCGACCTCGGCGTATTCGCCGGATCGGCGGCGCTGGAGGCGGCGGGAATCGCCCCGGATCAGATCGACCACACCTTTTTCGGCAACGCCCTCCAGACGTCGGCCGACGCCCTGTACCTGGCGCGGCACGTGGGCCTGCGGGTGGGGATTCCCGAGGAGCGCGGGGCCCTGACGGTGAATCGGCTGTGCGGCTCCGGCTTCGAGGCCATCGTCCAGGGGGCCAAGGAGATTCTCCTGGGGGAAGCCCGCGTCTGCCTGACGGGGGGGGCCGAGTCCATGAGCCAGGCGCCCCACGTCGTGCGCGGCGCGCGCTGGGGCCAACTCCGCCTGGGGGACGCGAGCAAGTACTTCGAGGATGTTCTGTGGGAGTCGCTCCTGGATACCAACTGTGACCTCACCATGGCGCACACCGCCGAAGAGCTGGCCACCCGGTACGGGGTGACCCGGGAGGAGGCGGACCAGGTGGCGCTGCGCTCCCAGCAGCGCGCCAAGGAGGCCTGGGACAAGGGGTACTTCGAGGCGGAGATCGCTCCCATCACCCTCAAGACCCGCAAGGGCGAAAAGACGTACGCCGCCGATGAGCACATGCGGGCGGACACCACCCTGGAGGATCTGGCGCGCCTGCGGCCCTACTTCCGTAAGGACGGCCTGGTGACGGCCGGGAACGCCAGCGGCATCGGAGATGGAGCGGCGGCGGCGGTGGTGGCCGACGCGGAGTGGGCGAAGGAGAACGGATTCGAGCCCATCGGCCGTCTGGTCTCGTGGGCCTTCGTGGGCGTGGACCCCCACATCATGGGAATCGGTCCCGCCCCCGCTGCCCGCAGGGCGCTGGAGAAGGCCGGGATGAAGCTGGAGGACATGGATCTGGTGGAGGTGAACGAGGCCTTCGCGCCCCAGTACATGGCGGTGGAAAAGGAGCTGGGACTCGATCCGGAACGCACCAACGTGAACGGCGGAGCCATCGCCCTGACGCATCCTCTCGCCGCCTCGGGCGCCCGCATCACGGTGCACCTCCTCCACGAGCTGCGCCGGCGCGGCAAGCGCTACGGCCTGGGATCGGCCTGCATCGGCGGAGGGCAGGGCGGCGCCGTGGTCGTGGAAGCGTTTTGACGCCGTAGACGTGCGTGAGCGATCAACCCGGCAGAGGTCTGACGCGGAGCGAGTTCGACGCGGTGATCCGCCGCGCCGCCGAGCTCGCCATGTCCGACGGAGACGCCCGTAGCGGGGAGCTGAGCGAAGGGGAAGTGATCCGCATCGCGCGCGAGGTGGGGCTGAGCGAAGCCCACGTGCGCCGGGCCATGGCGGAGATGCGGGCCGGCAAACCGGGGGTCGTGGATCGCGTCTTCGGTCCCACCACCGTGACGGCGGTGCGGGTGGTGCCGGGCACGCCGGAAGCGTTGGCCAGGGAGCTCGACGACTTCTTCACGGCGACGCGCTTCCTCCAGCGCGTGCGAAAGACCCACAGCGTGCTTCAATACCGGCCGGCCCTGGATTGGGCCTCCCAGATCGCCAGGGCCGCCAGCTTCACCTCCCGCAAGTACTACGTGGCGTCGGCCCGTTCCGTCGAGGTGGCCCTACACCCGACGGATCCGGGAACCACACTCCTGGAGGTGCGCGTGGATCCCGGAACCCGCGGCGACAGCATGGCCGGCGGCGCCCTGGGCGCCGGCGTGGTGGGGCTGGGGGTGGGCGTTCCTGCGGGGATCGCCCTGGCGGCCGTGTGGCCCCTGGTGGCTGCGGTGAGCGTGGGCGCGGTGGTCGCGGGCACGGTGGGCGGAGGAATCACCTACCTGGTCGGTCGCTCCCATAAGCGGAAGCTCCTGGAGGTACAGGCGGAGGTCGAGGGGATTCTGGACGCCCTGGAACTGGGAGAATCGCTGGAGCCGCCACCTCCCTCCTGGCGACGGTGGGTGCGGCGTCAGTTCCACGGAGTGGCCCGCGACATTCTGGGAGCGGATGAAGAAGAGGTGTAATCCATGAACTCAATTCAGGAAGGAGATTCTCAGTGGAGATCAAGACGGTTGGCGTAGTCGGCTGCGGTCTCATGGGCAGCGGCATCGCCGAGGTGGCGGCCAAGAGTGGATTCGACGTCGTGGTCCGGGAGGTGAACGACGAGCTCCTCCAGGCAGGGCAGGACCGCATCCGCTCCTCCATGGATCGGGCGGTGAAGAAGGAAAAGCTCACCGCCGAGGACCGGGACGCGGCGTGGAGCCGCCTTTCCTTCACCACCTCGGTGGAGGATCTGGCCGGATGTGATCTGGTCATCGAGGCCATCGTGGAGGATCCCGACGCCAAGAACGAGCTCTTCGGCGCGCTGGACGACCTGTGCGGAGAGAAGACCATCTTCGCCTCCAACACCAGCTCCCTCACCATCACTGATATGGCGGCGGCTACCTCGCGGCCCGATCGCTTCGTGGGGCTGCACTTCTTCAACCCCGTTCCGGTGATGAAGCTGGTGGAGGTGGTGCGCACCATCGCCACCAGCGATGAGACCTTCGACCGGGCCTTTGCCTTCGCCAAAGCCCTGGGGAAGGTACCCATCGCCGCCAAGGACAACTCGGGTTTCGTGGTGAACCTCCTCCTGGTGCCCTACATGCTCGACGCCATTCGCCAGCTCGAGCGCGGCGTGGCCAGCATCGAGGACATCGACACGGGGATGAAACTGGGGTGCGGGTACCCCATGGGTCCGTTCCTGCTGTGCGATTTCGTAGGCATCGACACGCTCTACCGCATCAGCGAGATCATGTTCGAGGAATACCGCGAAGCGCGCTACGCCCCGCCGCCCCTCCTGAAGCGCATCGTGGCCCTGGGGCGTTACGGGCGGAAGACGGGACAGGGCTTTTACGACTGGTCCGGAGACCAGCCGGTGCCCCTCCCTCTCTGAGGACCGGCAGGGCGACGCTGCGGGGCGCCCGGTGCCGAAGCCCCCTCCGGCGGCGTGCCGGGGAAAGCTGCGCGCCGGGAACGAAACCCTGGCGTGGACTTTGCCCTTGGGCCCATGTTGTAGATGGAACTCCCGACAGCTTCATTTTCGCATCTCGCATGTCCGGGAAGCCTAGGAGCCTGTCCGAGTCATGGAGTGGGCCGCGCACGCAGGGGTCCTGCGTGTGCTCATGGTAGGAACGACGACGCGTCGTAGCTGTAGCTACGGCAAGGAGGAGAGACGACGCATGAGTCCGCAACACCCCTGCGCCCAACGCCATGACGGAGATCATCTTGCCTGCTCGTGGGTTGGGGCGGCACGGCCCCATCCCGGTCGTTGGCTCCTCTCGACGTAGCCCGGGCTATGCCTTCCAGTCGTCGCCTACGGCCTGGGGCCGTGGCGTCCCCAACGCGGGCTGCTGCATTACTCGGACAGGCTCCTAGATCATGATCGTGGCCTACATCACAGACCCTCACCTGCGGGCGGCGCTCCTGCGCGCGGCGCACTCCGAGGAAGATGTGGTGTGGGATCCCGAGTTGGCGCTGAACGCCCTGGAGGTGGGGTACCCCCGGCTGGCCGTCTACTTCAAGGAAGACCCGCCGCCTTCTCCATGGGTGCCGTACCTCGATGACGTCCCCTCGCTGGTCCTGCGGCACGCCACCCTCGCCCGCTGGGACCGGGTACGCCTCGACGCCGAGATTCCGCAGCCTCGAGTCGAGTACTTGACCCGGCGTCTCACCCACCTTGTGGAGCAGCGCGCCACCAACATCACGTGGGTAGACCGGACTTTGGCGGATCTGAGTCGGGCGGCCGGCGCGCCCCTGCCGCCGGCCTTCCGAGGCTTCGCGCGACGCGTGCTGGAGTTCCCCTCCCACTACACCGACCTCTTCCCGGTGGCCGAGGCGTGCGGCATCTCCCGGGGCGCCCTCAAGGCGCGCTTCCGGCGGCGGGGGCTTCCCAGCCCCTCCACCTACCTGCGTTGGTTCCGTATGATGGCCAGCGCCTACGCCCTGGCGGACCGCCGCCTCACCGTGGCCCAGGTCGCGTCACGCATGGGCTTCACCTCTGACGGCAACTTCTGCCGGGCCATGGTGCACCTGACGCGCCTGACGCCCAGCGAAGTGCGCACCGTGCGGGGGTGGAACCGGCTCCTCATTTCCTTCGCCTGGACCCATCTCGGTGTCGCGTCCCTGGAGGCGTGGGAGCATCTGGAAGAACTCTTCCTGCGCCGGAGCGCCTGAGGCCGGACGGACCGGGCACCGGGCGCCGCCGTCCCCTGGCCGCCACACCCGCGGGCAACAAGAAAAACGGCCCACCCCCGAAGGGGAGGACCGTCCAGGCAAGTGCCGTCAGGAACGACCTAGGAGCCTGTCCGAGTCATGCAGCGGGCCGCGTTGGGGACGCCACGGCCCCA
>JBHHWB010000038.1:0-34333 GCA_046756305.1 Gemmatimonadota bacterium | reverse complement strand
ACGGGTTTTCCACTATGGACCGCCCCTCCAACCCATTAGCTTGCAGGATCCACGACAGGTAGGGACCACGCCACCTCAACCCCGGCCTCCATGAACCCGGAACGACAGCACACGATCGGCGCCGAAGCCACGTTGGAAGGAACGGGCGTACACACAGGCGCGGCTTCGCGCGTCACCCTTCGCCCGGCACCGGAGGGCACGGGAATCGTTTTCCGCCGCACCGATCTGGACGGATCCGACGAGCTCCCCGCCCGCCTCGACCATGTCGTGTCCACCGACCACGGCACGACCCTGGGACGGGGGGAGACGCGGGTGCGCACGGTGGAACACGTTCTGGCGGCTCTCGCCGGGACGCTGGTGGACAACGCCTACGTGGACGTGGAGGGAGAGGAGGTGGCCATCCGTGACGGATCCTTCCTGGATTTCGTTCAGGCGGTGAAGGAGGCGGGCATCGTGGATCAGGAGGGCGACGCCCCCCTCCTCACGCTGCACGCCCCGGTGGCGGTGGAGGCGAAGAATGAAGAATCGTATGTGGCTGCCCCGGCAGGGGAGCTGCGGATCTCCGCCACCATCGATTTCCCCCATCCGGCCATCGGCCGTCAGTACGGTTCTTTTTCCGTCTCACCCGAGAGCTTCGCCGGAGAGATCGCACCGGCGCGGACCTTCGGCTTCGAGGACGAGTGGGAGGAGCTCCGCGCCCGCGGCCTGGCCCTGGGTGCCGCCCTCGAGAACACGGTGGTGTTGGGCTCCCAGGGATTCCTCAACGAAGACCTGCGCTTCCCCGACGAATTCCTCCGTCACAAGGTGGGCGACATCCTGGGCGACCTGGCCCTCCTGGGCGCCCGGGTCCGGGCCCATATCGTGGCGGACCGCCCGAGCCACGCAGGGAATGTGACCCTGGCCCGGGCCATGGCCGAGAAGGCCCGCCGGGGCGGACGGGAAGCACTGGTGGACACGGCCCGCATCATGGAGTACCTCCCCCACCGCTATCCCATGCTCCTGGTGGACCGCATCGTGCATTTCGAGTCGGGGAAGCGGATCGTCGGCATCAAGAACGTCACCATCAACGAGCCTTTCTTCCAGGGACACTACCCGGGCCATCCCATCATGCCCGGCGTGCTCATCGTAGAGGCCATGGCCCAGGCCGGGGGCCTCCTCCTCATGGACGCGGTGGAGAAGCCCGAGGACAAGGTGGTGTACTTCATGTCTCTGGATCAGGTGAAGTGGCGCAGACCCGTCACCCCCGGAGACACCCTGGTCTTCGAACTGGAAATGCTGCAGTTCCGGCGCGGGATCTGCCGCATGAAGGGGAAGGCCTTCGTGGAGGACGCCCTGGTTGCCGAAGCGGAACTCATGGCCCGGATCATGGACCGGTGAACGAAACCACCCTGGGCGCCCGCGGCGCCACGGTCATCCACCCCACCGCGCTGGTGGATCCCGGCGCGGAGTTGGGGGAAGGCGTGACCGTCGGCCCCTGGGCCCTCATCGGACCCGGGGTGAGGGTGGGAGACGGCACCGAGGTGGGTCCCCGCGTGCTCGTTGAGCGGGACACGCATATTGGTGAGGACTGCAGGATCTTCAACGGCGCCGTGCTGGGCACGGATCCCCAGGACCTCAAGTACCTGGGAGAGGAAACGTTCCTGGAGGTAGGGGATCGCACCGTCGTACGGGAGTTCGCCACCCTCAACCGCGGGACGGCGGCCACCGGCCGCACCGTGGTGGGATCCGACTGTCTCCTCATGGCCTATACCCATGTGGCGCACGACTGTGAACTGGGCAATCACGTGATCCTCGCCAATTCGGTGAACATGGGGGGACACGTCCTCATCGAGGATTGGGCCATCGTGGGCGGCCTGACCCCCATCCACCAGTTCGTGCGCATCGGCGCCCACGCCTTCGTGGGGGGCGGATCCAGGATCGCCCAGGACATTCCCCCGTACTGCAGGGCCGCGGGTAATCCCCCCCGCCTCCTCGGCCTCAACGCTGTGGGACTGGATCGCAGAGGCTTCAGCGAGGAGGTGCGCAGTGCGCTGAAGCGGGCCTACCGGATCCTGTTCAACTCGAAGCTCAATCTGACGCAGGCCATGCTGCGCGCCGCGGACGACGTGCCCCAGATCCCCGAGGTTCTCCACCTCCTCGAGTTCATCCGGGCCAGCGAGCGCGGCGTCACGACCTGAGGGAAGGCTGCTATGTCACTGATCCGAGCGCGACAGCGGCGAAAGAAGACGTATATCGACGCCCGCAAAGGTATGCCGGTGGGTCGCCTTCTCGCCCTCCTCATCCTCACCCTGGTCCTGATCTGGTACCTGGGTTGGCGGTTCTGAGGCGGGCTCCCGAGCCATGACCGGTGCGCCGGGGATCCTCATCCTGGCGGGAGAGGCTTCCGGAGATGCCCACGCCGCGGCTGTGGCCCGCGCCCTGAAGAAACGCTTCCCCGGGGCGAGACTCACGGGCATGGGGGGGCCGGCGCTGGCGGGCGAGGGGGTGGAGCTCCTGGCGACGTTGGACGATCTGGCCGTCATGGGATTCGGCGCCGTTTTCTCCCGCCTGGGCGCCTTCCACCGCCTGCGGCGCCGCCTCCGCGCGCGCCTCGCATCGGGATCCGTGGACCTGGTGATCCCGGTGGATTACGCCGGCTTCAACATGCGCGTCCTGCGGGACGCCCACGGCCTGGGGATTCCCGTTCTCTGGTACATCGCGCCGAAGGTGTGGGCCTGGCGGCGATACAGGGCGCGCGCGCTGGCGCGCCGGGTCCGCTCCGTGGCCGTGGTGCTCCCCTTCGAGGAGGCGTTTCTCGCCCGCTACGGCGCCGACGCGCGTTTCGTGGGCCATCCCCTCCTGGACCGCCCGGACCCGCCGGATCGGGAGGCCTTCTGTCGCGTCTGGAAGCTGGATCCCGGGCGCCCCGTCCTGGCCCTCTTTCCCGGCTCCCGGTCCCAGGAGGTGAAGGCGCACCTCGAACCCTTCCTGGGTGCGGCCGCCCTTCTGCGGGCGGACCGCCCCGACCTGCAGGTGGTCATGGCCCGGGCGCCGGGTGTGGCCCCGGCGATGCTGGAGCGCGCGGCCTGCGCCGTCTCTGCGCCCGGGTTCGTCCTCACCTCGGCGGCCGCAGCCGGAAGCGCCCCCGTGGGGCAGGTGCGCTGCGTAGATGACGGGCCGGCGCTCCTGGCCCACGCCCGGGCCGCCCTCCTGAAGGCGGGAACCTCCACCCTGGAGGCGGCGCTCGCCGGGACCCCCGCGGTGGTGGCCTACCGGACCGACGGCCTCACCTGGGCCCTGGCCCGCCTTCTGGTGCGCGTGGACCACGTGGCGCTTCCCAACCTTCTGGCTGGCGAGCGCATCATGCCTGAACTCCTCCAGGACCGCGTCGAGCCGGTTGAACTGGCCCGGCACGTGCGACCCCTCCTGGACCCGGAGAGTCCCCAACGCCACCGACAGCTCCGCGCCCTAGGGAGGGTATCCGACTCTCTGGGTGATCCCGGTGCGGCCGACCGGGTGGCGGCCATGGCCGTCGAGATCCTGGCGGCGGAGAGGGGGGATGCTGGGTACGGCGCCGGACGGGGAAGCGTCCGCGACGGCCTGGAGCAGACGGAAGGTGGCGCGACGGACGAAGGTGTGGAGGAAGTCCGGTGAGCGAGCTTCGCTTCGAGACGGCGGGCGTCCTGGGCGCCGGGCTGGTGGGGGGGCTCTTCACCTCCACCCGCGTGGAGCGCAGCGGCGCGGAACATTATCTGCAGTTTCGGCGCCGCGGCGAACCGGTGATCTTCGTGTTCTGGCACGCCCAGCTCCTCCCCCTCATCCATTACCACCGGGAGGAGGGCATCGTGGTCCTGGTGAGCGACCACACCGATGGGGAATACGTCACCCGGGTCCTGGAGCGCAACGGGTTCGGGGTCGTACGCGGATCCAGCACGCGGGGAGGGGCCCGCGGCCTGCGCGGGATGATGCGGGCCGCAGGTGAGGGCCGGGACCTGGCCCTCACGCCCGACGGGCCCACGGGCCCTCCCCGGGTGTGCAAGCCCGGTGCCCTGACCCTGGCTCAGGTAACGGGACTCCCACTCATCCCCATGGCCGCCGGTGCGTCCGGAGCATGGCGCTTCCGCAGTTGGGACCGCTTCATGGTCCCGTGGCCCTTCTCCCGGATCCGCATCGCCTATGCTCCCCCTCTCCGCGTCCCGGTAGACGCTTCCACGCAGGAGATGGAGGCGCTTCGCCGGGACCTGGAGCGCATCCTGAACGGGCTCACCGACCACCTCGGGTCCGACCCGGCGTCATGAGGATCCTCCCCCACACGGCGGCGCCATGAAGACCCGCCTTGAGGCGTGGGTGTGGCGCGTCTGGCACGGCGGCGGCGGCCTCATGGGGCGCTTCTTTCGCGCCGCCGCCCTCCCCGCTGAACGTCTCTACGCCGCCGGGGTCGCCCGCCGCCTGCGCCGCGGGGACGCGGCGGAGGAGGGGGAACGGGTGCCCGGCCTCCGGGTTCTCTCCGTGGGCAACCTGGCGGTGGGCGGAACGGGGAAGACCCCCTTCGTCGCCTGGATGGCCCGCACCCTGGAAGGGGCCGGTCATACCCCGGCCGTCCTCACCCGGGGGTACGGGCGGGACGAGATCCTCCTTCACCGGCGCTGGAGCCCCACCACCTCCGTCCTGGCGGGAAAGAATCGCGTGGCCGCGGCGCGCAAGGCGCTGCGGGCCGGCGCCGACACCGCCATCCTCGACGACGGGTTCCAGCACAGGAACCTGGTCCGGGACGTGGACGTGGTCCTCCTGGCCGCCGAAGATCCCATCCACCCCTGGCGCCTCCTCCCCGCCGGTCCCTACCGGGAACCTCTCGATGCGCTGGAGCGGGCCCACGCCGTCGTCCTGACGGCGCGCACCCCGCACGGATCCGCGTCCCTCCCTCGACTCCGCGACTGGATTGCGGCGCGTTTTCCCCATCTCGAGACGGCGATGCTCCGCTTCGTGCCGGGAGGGTGGAAGACCCTTCTGGGCGAACCGGCGGCGCCCCCCCGGGGGCCGGTGCTGGCGGCAGCGGGCTTGGCCCGGCCCCAGGCCGTGCTCCGGCACGTGGAAGACCTCACAAGTGAGGCGTGCGAACTCATGGCGTTCCCCGATCACCACGAGTACCGCCCGCGGGATGTGCGGCGGATGCTGAAGCGCGCGGCGGGCCGCCCCCTGGTGGTCACCGAGAAAGATGCCGTCAAGCTTCTCCCCTGGGCGGAACTCCTCTCCGGTACGAGGGTCCTGATTCAGACGCTGGAATGGCTGGAAGGCCGCGCGAGCCTGGAGGGTTTGATCCTGGGAAGGACCGTGCCGCGTGCAGGCCGATCCCTGACGACAAGAGGACGCGCGTGAAGATACGGGTGGTGGCTGTCGGGCGGGTACGCCCCCCTCTGACCGACGCGGTAGCGGAGTACGAAGCTCGGGCTTCCCGCTACTGGAAGGTGGAGTGGGTGGAGGTGGAAGGGGGCTCGGGAGGCGGGAAGCCATCCCCCGACGCGGTCCGCCGGGCCGAAGCCGACCGCATCCTGCGGGCGCTTCCGCGAGCCTCCCGGGTGATCCTCCTGACCAGGGAAGGGAAGGGGATGTCGTCGCGGGACCTGGCCCGAGTTCTCGACGAGGGGGCCGTATACGGGAAAGGGGACGTCACCTTCGTCATCGGCGGCGCCTACGGAGTGGCCCCGGAGGTCTCCCGGCGGGCTTCGGCAACCCTTTCCCTTTCGCCCATGACCTTGCCCCATGAGATGGCCCGCCTGATCCTGGCCGAGCAGCTTTATCGGGCAGGGACGATCCTGCGCAACGAACCGTACCACAAAGGAGCGTGACCTTGGGCGCAGAAGCCCGGAAGCCGGACCTCATCGTAGGGTATCCCCAAGGCAGCCCCCTGGTGCGCGACTACCTCGAGGCCGAAAAGCGGGCCATGGCGTTCTACGCCAGGCACTTCGCCGCCATGGAAAGTTATGTGGAGAAGGCAGCCGAGGTGGATGGGCGCTTCGACACCCGGGAACGCCGGGAGGAGGCGGCCCGCGCCCTCATCCTTCCAACAGGCGGCGATGCGCAGCGCCTTGAAGAGTGGATCGAGCGCGGCGGATACATGGTGACGACAGGCCAGCAGCCCGCCCTCTTCGGCGGGCCGCTGTACAACATCTACAAGGCGCTCACCGTCGTCTCTCTGGCCAATACCCTGGAGCGGGCGCTGGAGCGCCCGGTGCTCCCCGTCTTCTGGGTGGGATCCGAAGATCACGACTGGGACGAGGCCGATCACACGGTGATCCTGGGCGCCGACAACGAACCCCATGCCTTCCGCCTCCCTCACCCCGACCCGGAACACGCCCGATCCCTGCACCGCATCCCCATGCCGGAAGAGGTGGGACTCCTCCGCGATGAATTTCTACAACTTCTTCCGTCGTCGGATTTTAGTGGTCCTTACATAAAGCTGCTTCACGAAAACTTCGTCCCGGGAAGGACACTGGCCGAGGCGTTCCACGGCGTCATGGAAGCGCTTCTGGGCCCCCGGGGACTCTACTTCACCGACGCGGCTCACCCTGTGGTCAAGCTCGCCTCCCAGGAGTTGCTCTTCCAGGAGTTGGAGCGTTCCCGGGAGCTGGAGGAGGTCCTGGCCCGGACGGGGAAGGCGCTCACCGCAGCCGGCTACCCGCATCAGGTGACCCTCATGGAAGAAGGTGTAAACCTCTTCCTGGAAGAGGACGGACGGCGGCAACGAATCTATCGCCACGGAGAGGGACGTTTCCGCCTGAGCGGCTCGGAAACCCGGCTCAGCGGCGACGAGATCCGGGCTCGCGCCGTAGCGGACCCGGCGGTGCTGAGCCCCAACGTCTTCCTCCGTCCCGTGGTGGAGAGCCACGTCTTTCCCACCCTTGCGTACGTGGCGGGACCCGGGGAAGCGGCCTATTTCGCCCAGATTGGCGACTATTTCCGGGCATTCGCCATGGAGATGCCCGTGGTGCACCCCCGCTTTTCCGTGACCGTCCTGGAAGGCAAGATCCGCAAGGTACTGGTCAAGTTCGGACTGGAGGTGGAAGACCTTCACCGCCCCTTCCATGAGATCGCCTCCGAGATCGCCCGCGAGGAGGTCCCGCCGGAGGTGCGCCAGGCCCTGGGTGCGCTGCGGGGAGCGGTGGCCGACGGAGTCGCCGCCGTCCAGAAGGAGGTCCAGGCCATCGATCCGACGCTGAAGGGGCCGGTCCAGCACGTCCGGAGCCACGCCTTCGACGCCATCAACGATCTGGAGAAGAAGGTCGTGCACGCAGTGAAGCGCCGGAGCGAGATCGCCCTGAGCCAGTTGGAGAAGGCCCAGCACCACCTGTACCCCGACGGCAAACCCCAGGAGCGGGTCCTGAACCCCTTCTACTACCTTTTCAGGTTCGGTGGCGCGTTTCTTGATGCACTTCAGGAGGAGTTCACCGTGGACGTGGGTTCATGAAGCTTCCCCCCTCGAGACGCGTATCCAGAGCGGAGGGGCGCGAACCCGGAAGTCATCGGCGGGCGCCTCCGTTGATCTTCCGCCACGGCATACCCTAACTTCGCCCTATGATTCTCCAACTGATCCTGGTTCTGGTGGTCCTGATTCCCCTCCTGGCCATCGTCCTCGATTCCCAGGTGGGACGGGCCCTGGCGTCGCGGCTGGAACGGCGCGGCCTGGAGTATCCCCAGGATCTCACAGCGGAGCGCATCGCCTATCTCGAGTCGGAGATCGAGCGGCTTTCCGCCGAGGTAAGCCGCCTCGACGAAGAGAGCGCCTTCCTCCAGAAGCTTCTGGAGGAGCGACCCGCCCCCGGTGCGCTCCCTCCGGGTGAAGACCACGGCTGAACCCGGGCGGACGCCGGAGCCGGCCTCCCGGGAGGCGCCGGGGCCGGTTCGGGGCGGGCGCGCCGCGGCCCACGTCGGGGCGGGAATCTTCCTCAGCCGTCTCTTCGGCTTCCTCCGGGACCGGGTCTTCGCCTATTACTTCGGAACGTCGCCGGTAGCCGACGCCTGGAGAGCCGCGCTGCGCCTCCCCAACGTCATCCAGAACCTCCTGGGGGAGGGGACCCTTTCCGCCTCCCTCATTCCCGTCTATGCGGAGCTCCTTCAGGAGGGCCGGGAGGAGGACGCCGGCCGCTTTGCCGGCGCGGCCCTGGGCATCCTGGTGACGGTGGCGGCCGCCCTGGTCCTGGGGGGCATCCTCCTGGCTCCGTGGCTCGTGAAGCTCTTCTTCTTCGAGTGGGACACCGAGAAGCAGGCCCTCACCGTGACGCTTGTGCGCATCCTCTTCCCCATGACGGGCGTGCTGGTGGTGAGCGCGTGGGCGCTGGGGATCCTCAACAGCCACCGCCGCTTCTTCATCTCCTACGTAGCTCCGGTCATCTGGAACCTGGCCATGATCGCCGCCATGATCGCCGGGGGCGCCTACCTGGGCATGGGGCAGCGCGATCTGGTGGTGGCCCTGGCATGGGGGGCCCTGGTGGGCGGCTTTCTCCAATTCGCCGTGCAGCTCCCCTTCGTCATGCGATACCTGAAGGGGTTCCGCCTCTCCCTGGGTCGCCGGGTCCACGGCGTCGCCGAGGCGATCCGGAACTTCTGGCCCGTGGTGGCGGCCCGGGGCGTGGTGAACCTGAGCGGATGGGTGGACCTGATCCTGGCCGCGACGCTGGCCGACGGCGCCGTGGCCGTCATGGGATATGCCCAGACCTTCTACATCCTCCCCATCTCCCTTTTCGGGATGAGCGTGGCCGCCTCGGAGCTCCCCGAGCTTTCCCGGATGCGCAGAGAGGAGGTGGAGATCCTCGCCCGCCGGGTCTCGGGTGCGCTGGAACGCGTCTCCTTCTTCCTCATTCCTTCGGCCCTGGTGTACCTGGCCGTGGGCGACGTGGTGGTGGGGGCCCTCTACCAGACGGGCGCCTTCGGAGAAACCCAGACGCTCATCACCTGGGGCGTGCTGGGAGGGTACTCCCTGGGCCTGGTGGCCTCGGCCCGCTCCCGTGTCCTCTCCTCGGCCTTCTACGCCCTGCGCGACACGGCGACGCCGGCGCGCATCGCGACCCTAAGGGTGGGGGTCTCCGCGCTGGCGGGCGTCGCGCTTATGATCCCTCTGGATCAGGTGGGCTTCCAGCGCCTCCGGCTCGGCGCCGCCGGGCTCGCACTGGGCACCACCCTGGGCGCCTGGATGGAATACGCGCTCCTCCGCCACGCCCTGGCACGCTCCCTCGGGCCCCACGGCCCGGCGTTGCGTCCCCTCCTCTCCATCTTCCTGGCGGCGTCCCTGGCCGCCGCAACGGCCGTAGCGCTACAGCTCCTCCTTCCTCCGGCCCATCCCGCCCTGGTGGCCGTGGAAACGCTCATCCCCTCCGGGGTAGTGTATCTGGCCGTAGCCCGACTTATGGGCCTGAACGGTTTGTCCCGGCACCCGTCTCCGTAGGATCCGTGCCCGTAGACCCCGACACCCTCGCCTCTCTCTCCACCAAGCCCGGCGTCTATCTCTTTCGAGACGCCCGGGGCGTGGTCCTGTACGTGGGAAAGGCCAAGTCCCTCCGGCCACGGGTGCGAAGCTACTTCCGCGCCGAGTCCTCCCGCACGCCCAAGACCCGGGAGTTGGTGCGCCAGATCGATTCCGTGGAAACCATCGTGGTGGGAAGCGAGGGGGAGGCGCTGATCCTCGAGGCCAATCTCATCAAGGTCCACAAGCCGCGCTTCAACATTCTCCTCCGAGACGACAAGCGGTATCCCTATATCAAGGTGACGGTCACCGAGCCCTTCCCCCGTGTCCTGGTGACCCGGCGTGTCGTCAACGACGGCTCCCGGTATTTCGGCCCCTTTACCCGCGTCGGCGCCATGCGACAGGCCCTGGAGGTCATCAAGCGCCTCCACACGGTGCGTTCCTGCCGGTACGACCTCCCCGGGGAGGCGCCGGAGCGTCCGTGTCTCGACTACCACATCGGACGGTGCAAGGCTCCCTGCGTGGGCCTGCAGAGCCGGGAGGAGTACGGCGACATGATCCGGGAGATCCTCCACATCCTGGAGGGAGATACGGAGCTCCTTCGCCGGGAGATGGAGGCCCGCATGCACGCGGCGGCTCAGGCCCTCGACTTCGAACAGGCGGCCCGTCTGCGCGACGTCACCCGGGGGCTGGACGCCCTGGCGGCGGAGCAGCGGGTCCAGCGCACCCGGGGGGGGGACCTGGACGTGGTGGGGCTGGCCCGGGATGGAAGCATCGCCTCGGGCGTGGTGCTGCGCATCCGCTCCGGGATGCTCCTGGGGCGGGACTCGGTCCGCTTCTCGGAAATCGAGGACGAGGACGAACCCGAGCTGCTTCGCACCCTCCTTTCCCGCTACTACCTGGGGAGCGGCGCGACCCGCGCCGCCGATCTTCCCCGGGAGGTCCTTCTTCCCGCCTCCGCTCCCGACCAGGAGGTCCTGGCCGACGTCCTCTCGGAGCAGGCCGGACGGCGGGTGCAGGTGCGTTCGCCGCAGCGGGGCGAGAAGCGAAGGCTCGTGGATCTGGCGGAAGACAACGCACGCCATCTTCTGGAGGATCAGGTGGCCGCCCTCTCCTACGCCGGGGACCGGGCCGAGGAAGCCCTCTTCTCCCTTCAGGAAGCACTGGACCTGAAGGTGGTTCCCCGGCGCATGGTCTGCTTCGACGTCTCCCACCTGCAGGGAAGTGAGACGGTCGCCAGCGCGGTCCTGTTCGACAACGGAGAACCCCGGAGGAGCGGGTACCGCCACATGCGCATCCAGGGCGACTGGGGAAACGACGACTATCGGTCCATGGCCGAAGCCGTGGGCCGCTACTTCCGCCGCCTCGGGGAGGAGGGCGAGCCCCTCCCCGACCTGGCTGTGATGGATGGCGGAAAGGGCCAACTGGGTGCCGCCCTGGAGGCCCTTGCCACCCTCGGTCTCTCCGACGTGGCCGTGGCGGCCCTGGCCAAGCGCGAGGAAGAGGTCTTCCTCCCGGGCCGAAGCGAACCCGTCACCCTGGACCGGAGAGACCGGGCGCTCCACCTTCTTCAACGCATCCGTAACGAGGCACATCGCTTCGCCGTGCGCTACAATCGGAAGCTGCGGGGGAAGCGCACGCTCCGGTCCGAGCTGGGAGAGATCCCCGGGGTGGGCCCGCGGCGCCAGCAGCAGCTCCTGCGCAGATTCGGATCGGTGAAGGGTGTACGGGCAGCCACCAAGGAAGAGATCGCCCGACTGCCCGGCTTCTCCGAGGTGCTGGCCAGCAGGATCCTGACCTACCTGGGACGTTGAGGAAACCCCATCCATGACCGTACGCACCCGTTTCGCCCCCAGCCCCACGGGACGCCTGCACCTGGGCAACGTCCGCGCGGCCGTCTTCAACTGGCTCTTCGCCCGGCACCACGGGGGAGCCTTCATTCTGCGCGTCGAGGATACCGACGTGGAGCGCAACGTGGAGGGCGGAGAGGCCGCACTCATGGAGGACCTGCGCTGGCTGGGGCTGACGTGGGACGAGGGGCCCGACGTGGGCGGGCCCCACGCCCCGTATCGTCAGAGCGGGCGCGACCGGGTCTACCGTGCCGCTCTCGAGGAACTCCGCACCCGGGGGCGGGCCTACCCCTGCTACTGCACCGACGAAGAACTGGAAGCCATGGCGCAGGTGGGGAAGGGGGGACGGACCGTGCACCGCTACGACGGTCGCTGCCGAAATCTTGACGACGCTGCCCGCGCCGCCCTGGAGGCGGAGGGGAGAAGCGCCGCGTACCGCTTCGCTCTTCCCGAGGGCCTGGGGGAGGTGGTGGTGGTGGATCAGGTCTTCGGCACCGTCCGGGTGCCGGCGGCGGATCTCGACGATTTCATTCTCCTGCGCCGGGACGGACGCCCCACCTACAACTTTGCGGTGGTGGCCGACGACGCGGAGATGGAGATCACCCACGTCATTCGAGGGGTAGGGCACCTTTCCAACACCCCCAAACAGGTCCTTCTCTTCCAGGCGTTGGACCGGGAGCCGCCCGTCTTCGCCCACCTTCCCACGGTCCTGGGACCCGACGGCCGCAAGCTTTCCAAGCGGGAAGGATCCGCTTCCGTGGAAGATCTGAGGGACGAGGGGTTCCCCCCCCACGCCATCGTGAACTATGTCTCCCTCCTGGGCTGGTCCCACCCCGAGGAGAAGGAGGTCCTCACCCCCGAGCAGCTCATCGCCGCCGTCTCCCTGGAACGGGTGGGACGCAGCGATACCCAGATGGATCCGGAGAAGCTCCGCTGGCTTAGCGCCCAGCACATCGCCAGGGAGCCCCTGGAAGAGCTCACGGACCATGTCGTGCCCTTCGTGGACGGGGATCGCTTTCCTCAAGCCTTAGCGCACCCCCGGGAGGTGGTGGACGCCCTCCGCTCGCGCCTTTCCACCTACGGAGACATCAACCGTCACCTCCCCCTCCTCTTTCCCCCGGAGACGGAGGAGCTCCTTCGCCTACGGCGGAGGGCGGCGGCGGACCCCCTGGCGCGCACGGCGCTCCAGGCCGTGCGTGACGTCCTGGAGCGGGCGGAGCCTTGGACAGACGGCGCACTGGGAGCCGCCGTGCGAGAAGCCGGGGCGAGGGCGGGGGTCAAGGGACGCAGGCTCTTCCATCCCCTTCGCACCGCCCTCATCGGCTCGGAAACGGGTCCGGATATTGGCAAGATTCTTGCTGCCATCGGTCGGAAAGAGGCGCTGCGCCGGCTGGATCAGGCCCTGGAGGGATCCGCCTGAAGGCCCGGGTCCCTGGACGGGTTTGACCCGCATTTGTGCCGTTTCTAACTTATCTGGTCTACCCCTCTCACGTATGACCCAATGGAGGATCTCCGGATGAAGATCCGTATCGGACTTTCCCTGATCATGGCGCTGGCCCTCGGGGCCGCCGGCTGTGCTTCGGGTGGCACCTCGGGCGGCGCTTCCGCCGCACCGGCGGTGGTCCCGGGTGCCAAGACCTTGGCTCAGGGCGAACGTCCCCGTCAGGACAATTTCACGCGCGCCGCCCAGCGGGCGCTGGACGACGCCGAGAAGACCGAAGACGAGACGCAGGCCAAGGCCCTCTACGAGCAGGCCCGCAAGGCTGCCGAAGAGGCCATCGCCGCCGACTCCACCAACCCGCTGGGGTGGCGTCTCGCCGCCATGGCCGCGCTGGGCCAGGAGGATTACGAGGCCGCCGGGAAGTTCTTCGACAAGGCCGAGGAGCTCCGCCCCATCTACCAGTTTGAGATCGAGCCCATCCGGGAACGGACCTGGATTCATCTCTACCAGGAAGCCATTCCCCTGGTGAACAGCGGCCAGTATGAGGAAGCGGCCAAGATCTTCGAAAAGGCCAACGCCATCTACCAGGCGCGTCCCGAGGTCATGATCACCCTGGGCCAGATTTACGCCCAGCTCCGTCAGCACGACAAGGCGCTGGAGAATCTGGACCGGGCCATGGCCATCATCGAGTCCGACAAAGCCGCTGAGATGGATTCGGCCACCGTGGCCGACTGGAAGGAGCAGGCAGCCAACATCCCCCTCACCCGCGCCCAGATCCTGGCCGACGCCGGACGCCTCGAGGAAGCCGCCGAGGCCTTCAGGAAGCTGGCGGCCGAGCATCCGGACGACATCCTCATCAAGCGGAACCTGGCGACGATTCTGGTTCAGCTCGACCGGGAGGACGAGGCCTTCCAGGTCTACGACAGCCTCATGACCATGCCGGCCCTCAGCGAGATGGACTACTACGCCATCGGCGTGGGATACTATCAGGGAGAGGCGTACGACAAGGCGGCCAAGGCCTTCGGGAAGGCCGCCGAGGTGAGCCCCATGGACCGCGACGCCATCGAGATGTGGACCCGCTCCCTCCAGATCGACTCCATGTACGCCGAGATCCCGCCCGCAGCCGAGCGCTGGATCGAGCTGGACCCCAACAACCAGAACGCCTACCTGATTCTCGCCCAGGCGGTGAACCAGGAGGGCGATGAGGATCGCGCCCGGGAACTCGTGATGAAGATCGAGAGCCTGGACGTGACCATGGACAACCTGCAAATGCAGCGTTTCCCCGGGGGCGGCGGGGTGGTCACGGGCAGCCTCACCAACAAGAAGCTCGAACCGGGCACCCCCATCAAGATCGACTTCACCTTCTACGACACGGACGGCAACGAGATCGGTACGGCCACCCACACCCTGACCGCGCCGGAGAAGGACATGAGCGAAGTGTTCGAAGTGGAGTTCAGCTCCACCCAGCAGGTGGGAGGCTACAAGTACACCGTAAGCCACATGTAGCCCTCCCTCCGCAGATTCACGGAGCAAGGGCGCGGGCGGTTCCCGGGTGGGGGCCGCCCGCGCTTGATTCCCCACCGGGGAAAAGTACATTTTCCCACACACGCGGGCGTAGCTCAGTTGGTAGAGCATCAGCTTCCCAAGCTGAGGGTCGCCGGTTCGAGCCCGGTCGCCCGCTCTGAGGTAGGCGGAACAGGTGCGGCGGCGGGAACCTTCCCGCCGCCGCCCCGCGTTTGTGAGGCGTGTGCGCTTCATCTCTTCCGTTCCGGCGCCTCCCCCCGGGGGCGGTCCTCCTGGCCGCGCTCTTCCTGGGAGGGTGCGGCGACGGCCCCACGGCCGCCCCTCCCGGCGTGCGCCTCGTCATCACTCCCAGCACCGCCCGCCTCACCCACGTAGGCGACACCGTTACGCTGCAGGCGTTTCTTGAGGACTCCCCGAACCGAGCTCTGTCCGCAGGGGAGGTGGCCTGGGAGAGCGCCGATCCCGGCGTGGTGCGGGTGGACGCGCGAGGGAGGGCGACCGGAACCGGAGCAGGGAGCGCTCTGGTCCTCGCGCGGCTGCTGGCCACCGAATTCGCCGGCGCGACCGGAGTCGCCGTAGTCTCGGTGGCCGCGGACACGGTGCCCCCCCGGGTGACCGAGCTCACCGCCTCCCCGACTCGGGTAAGCGTGCTCAACCGGGCGGGACCGGTGACCCTGACCGCCCGCTTCGAGGACGCGGGTTCCGGCGTCCTCGCCGCAGTGGCCCACTTCACCGGCCCGGGCGGAGCTTCCATCACGGGGCTGGCCACCTTCACCCGGGTGGAAGGCACCCCCCGGTCCGGGCTGTGGAAGGGGTTCCTCACCATCCCCGCAAATTCCGACCCGGGGTGGTGGGATCTCACCACCCTCCTGGCTGAAGACGGCGCCAACAACACCCTGGCGTGGGAAAGAGCGGAGTTGGAAGCGGCCGGCTTCTCAGTACGAATCCAGGCCGTCTGGGCTCGCTGACGAAACCGCCGCTCCCGTCGCCGCCGGGGCCTCCTCCGTCAGCCTGGCCGCTACATACCCCTGGAGGCCGTCGGAAAGGGCCACCCGGAACCACGGTCCGGCGCCGCCCAGGACCCGCACGGGAGTGGCCGGATCGAGCTCCTTCAGAACCGCAGTTCGCCGGGAAGGCCCCGCCCGCAGGCGTATACCTTCCTCACGCACGCGGACCCATGCCCCCAGATGGTCGCCGCCGCGGGGCTTCAGAGCGACCCGGCCGCGGGGCCGGCGAATGAAGGGGGTGGGGTCCACGGGGCCCTCACCCCTGCGGTAGAGCCCGAAGTGCAGGTGGGGCGGCGTGGTGCGGGCGTTCCCCGTGTTCCCCACGAAGCCCACCGTATCTCCGGGATTCACTCGCGCGCCCGGCGTCACCGCCTGGCTGTCCAGGTGGGCGTAGTAAAGGCTGGCGCGACGCGCCGGATCGTAGAGCCACACCACCTTGCCACCCAGTCTCGTGATGTCTACGTCCCGGATGACGCCCCGCGCCGCCGCCAGGACGGGCGTCCCGCGGAGCGCGAAGATGTCCACCCCGTGATGGGTCCTGCGTCCACCCTCCCGGGGAGCTCCGAAGACGCTCCGGATGGCGCTCACGTCCAATCCGGCCACCGGGAACTCGAGCTGGGCCTCCAGGCGCAGCGTCACGGTGTAGACCCCGCCCCGCAGAAGCTCGGGCTGAACCCGGACCAGGAATGACCCGCCCCGCCAGGGCTCATATTCCAGGCGGGCGGGAAGGGTATCCCCCGAGGCCACGGGCCGCAGGGGGTTCTCATCGTCCTCCGGGATGCGGAAGACGTCCACGAAGACGCGGGCCGGGTCGGCACCCGACCGGGATACCTCCACCACCAGGCGCCTGCCGCGCCCGACCTCGACGCGATACGCCACCGCCCGGGGCTTTTCCGGGGTGACGAGCGCCTCTTCCCGGAAGGGAAGGCCCACGGGAACCGGCGCGGCGGCGGCGGCCCGGGCGGCGGCGATCCAATCCCGGGCCAGTGCCGTTTCCGCCAGACCCGATTCGTACAGGCCGCGAAGATACGCCTCGTGGGGTGTGAGGTCCCTGTACCGGTCGACCACCACCTCGGCCGTTTCGCACCCCACCAGAGCCGTCAGGACCAGACCGGACAGGACCAGGCCGCGGCGGGCTGCGGCGCCACGTGCGAAAGGAGATGGAAAGGACAAGAGCGTCGTTCGGGGAGGGGCCGGGGTTCGATACTTCGGGCCCGGAAAGGTGTGGGCCCCGCCGCCGGCCGACAAGATGGCAAGGTACGGCAAATTGAGGGGCTCCGGCGGCGCCGTTAGCTTTGTGCCGACGACACCGTCCCCCGAAAGCCCCTTTCGACCCGACCGGATACCACCGTGGTGCGCATCGCAGAAATCGAAGCCGGCAGCATCGCCGAAGAGCTGAATCTCGAGATCGGCTCGCGCATCGTGCGTATCAACGGCGAACCGGTGCGCGACGGCATCGATCTCACCTTCCTCCTGGCCGATCTGGATCTGGAGATCGAGTGCGTGTCCCCGGAGGGGGAAACCAGGGTCCTGGAAATCGACCGGGATCCGGGGGAACCGGTAGGAATCGTGCCCGCCCCCGACACCATCCGGGAATGCGGAAACAAGTGCGTGTTTTGCTTCATCGACGGGAACCCCGAGGGCGTCCGCGACTCCCTCTGGCTGCGGGACGACGACTTCCGCCTCTCCTTCACCTACGGGAGCTACGTCACCCTCACCAACCTGGGACCCAGGGGCCTCCGGCGTTTGGTGGACCAGCGCCTCAGCCCCCTTTATGTCAGCGTCCACGCCACCGAGCCCGAGGTACGGGAGCGGCTCCTGGTCAATCGGCGCGCCGGCCTGATCCTGGACCAGCTCCGCACGCTCCTGGAGGGCGGCCTGGAGATCCACACCCAGGTGGTCCTCTGTCCCGAGTGGAACGATGGGGAACACCTGGACCGCACCATGGAAGACCTGTGGCGTCTGGGCCCCGGCATCGCCTCCCTTTCCGTGGTTCCGGTGGGCCTGACCCGCTACAACCTCAACCGCCCGGTACGCCCCCTCACCCCCGCCGAAGCGGGCCGGGCCATCGACCAGGTAGACGCGGCCCGGGAGCGCGCCCTGCGGGAACGCGGCCTGGGATGGTGTTACGCCGCCGACGAGCTCTACCTCATTGCGGGCCGGCCCATCCCCGAAGCCCCCTACTACGACGAGGGTGCCCTCTACGAGAACGGGGTGGGGGCGGTGCGGCGCTTCGTCGACGGCTTCGAGGCCGGCCTGCCCGGAGTGCCCCGCCTGGAGGGGCGGCGCCTGCGCCTGGTGACCGGGAGATCCATGGATCCCTTCCTCCAGGCCCGCCGGGAGCGCCTGGCCCACGCCACCGGGGCGGAGGTGGAGGTGGTGGCGGTGCGCAACGACTTCTTCGGGGAGTCGGTGACGGTGGCCGGGCTCCTTGCGGGACAAGACATCGCGAGGTCCCTGGCCGAGGCTCGGGAGGGAGATGTGGTCATGCTCCCCGCTGAAGCCGTCAACGGCGAAGGGCTCTTCATCGATTCCCTCCCCAGGGAGGAGCTGGAGGCGCGCATGTCACCGGCGCGGGTGGTGACGGCGTATGAGGTCACGGAAGGACTCCGCGCCCTGTGACCGAAGCCCGCCTCCCCGTCGTCGCCGTCGTGGGCCGCCCCAACGTGGGAAAGTCCACCTTCTTCAATCGCGTCATCGGTCAGCGCCTGGCCATCGTGGACGACCGCCCCGGCGTCACCCGCGACCGCAATTTCGCCCGGGCCGACTGGGCGGGGCGCAGCTTCTTCCTGGTGGACACGGGCGGCGTCATCGAGGGGAGCGACGAGCCCCTGGACCAGGCCGTGCGCAGACAGGCCCTCACCGCCGTGGAGGAGGCCGACGCCATCCTCTTCCTGGTGGACAGCCGCTCCGGCCCCCACCCCCTGGATGAGCAGCTCGCCGAGATCCTGCGCCGGGCGGACAAGCCGGTCCTCCTCGTGGCGAACAAGGTGGACCGGCTCCCCGACGACCCCAGCTACCTGGACTTCTGGTCGCTGGGCATGGGTGAGCCGATTCCCGTAAGCGCCGTCTCCGGAAAGGGATCCGGCGACCTTCTGGACCGCCTCCTGGAGGTTCTTCCCGAGCCCCAGGAGGTGGAAGAAGCAGGGGGAGCCATCCGCGTGGCCGTGGTGGGCAAGCCCAACGTGGGGAAATCTTCATTCATCAACCGCCTCTTCGGAGAGGAGCGCGTCGTGGTGAGCGAGGTGGCGGGCACGACCCGCGACCCCGTAGACACGCCGCTCCGCTACCACGGCCGGCAGCTCATCTTCGTGGACACGGCCGGCCTGCGCCGACAGAGCCGCATCAAGGACTCGGTGGAGTACTACTCCACCCTGCGCACCGAGAGGGTGGTGCGCCAGGCCGATGTCTGCGTTCTCCTGGTAGACGCCACCGAAGAGCTCCACCACCAGGACATCCGCATCGCCGAAGGGGCGTGGGAGGCCGGCGCAGGGCTGGTCGTGGTGGCCAACAAGTGGGATCTGGTGGAGAAGGAAACGAAAACGGCACCGGATTGGGAGAAGCGGGTGCGGGCCCGGGTCCCCTTCCTCAAGTGGGTACCCATCCTCTTCGCGTCGGCCCTCACGGGCCAGCGCCTCCGGCGCACCCTGGATCTGATTCTCGAGGTGGAGGCCGAGCGGGAGCGGCGCATCGACACGGCCGAGGTGAACGAGGTGCTGCAGGCCCTGCTTCGCCGCCAGCCCCCGCCCCATCACCGGGGACGGCCGGTCAAGCTCAAGTACGCCACGCAGGTGGCGGTGCGCCCGCCCACCTTCACCATCTTCGCCAACTATCCCAAAGCGGTGCCCGAGCACTACATTCGCTACATCCATAACGGGTTTCGGGAACGCTGGACCTTCCTGGGATGCCCGTTGCGTATCCGTCTCCGCAGCAGCCGCGACACGTGAACTACCTCCTTCTGGCGCTCTCCTATCTCCTCGGGGCCACCCCCACCAGCTACTGGGTGGGGAAGGTCTTCCATGGGATGGATCTGCGGGAGCACGGGTCGGGAAACCTGGGCGCGACCAATACCTTTCGGATCCTGGGCCTCAAGTGGGCCATCCCGGTCATGGCGGTAGACATAGCCAAGGGGTTCATCCCGGTCTGGTTCTTCCCCCGCATCACCGGCGCCGCCCTTTCGTGGACGCTTGCCTTCGGCGTCATGGCCATTCTCGGCCACATGTTTTCTCTCTGGGTGGGCTTCAAAGGAGGGAAGGGGGTGGCCACCAGCACGGGCGTCTTCCTTGCTCTGGCCCCCTGGGCCGTTCTGGGCGGATTCGTCATCTGGGCGGCGGTGACCTTCACCACCCGCTACGTCTCCCTGGGCTCCATGGCGGCGGCCGTATCCCTCGTGCCGCTGGTCTGGCTCACACCCCATTCGGGAGGGGATGCGGTGGTGGGGTTCACGGCCTTCATGGCCGCCCTCATCGTGTGGGCCCACCGCTCCAACATCCGCCGTCTCCTCCGCGGGGAGGAGAACCGTTTCGGGAAGAAGGCATGACGGTGCGGGCCGGGGTCGTCGGTGCGGGAAGCTGGGGGACGGCGCTGGCGGCGCTCCTGGCCAAGAAAGGGCACGAGGTCGTCCTCTGGTCCTACGAGGACGCGGTGGCCTGGGCGGTGAACAACGACCACCGCAATCCCTACCTGGAAGGCATCCTCCTCCCGGATGAGCTCACCGCCACCACCGACCTGGCCGAAGCCGTCTCCGGGGCCGAGGTGGTCCTCTCGGTGAGTCCGTCCCAGTTCGTGGGACGCGTCATGGGAGAGGCGGCGCCCTACCTGGACGCGGAGTGCCTCGTGGTGAGCGCCTCCAAAGGCATCGAGCTCGCCACCCT
Source organism: Gemmatimonadota bacterium (assembly GCA_046756305.1). Classification (GTDB taxonomy): domain Bacteria; phylum Gemmatimonadota; class Gemmatimonadetes; order Longimicrobiales; family Gaopeijiaceae; genus JBHHWB01. Next base: position 14,201 of record JBHHWB010000038.1, on the reverse strand, counting down.
GCGCCGCATGGACGAAGTGCTGGCGTCGGTCCTCCCGGCCGTGGTCATGGAGCGTTTTTCCGTCCTGAGCGGTCCTTCCTTCGCCGCCGAAGTGGCCCGCGAGGAACCCACCGCCGTGGTGGCCGCCAGCGGGCGGGATGATGCGGCCCGCCGGGTCCAGGAGATCTTTCAGACCGAATACTTCCGGGTCTATACCAATCCCGATGTGGTGGGGGTGGAGCTGGGCGGCGCGCTGAAGAACGTCATGGCTCTGGCGGCGGGCGTGGCGGCCGGACTGGGCTTCGGCCACAATACCCTCGCCGCCCTCATCACCCGGGGCCTGGCCGAGATGACACGCCTGGGGGTCGCTCTGGGCGCCAACAAGGCTACGTTTTCAGGGCTGGCGGGCATGGGCGATCTCGTCCTCACCTGCACCGGCTCGCTGAGCCGCAACCGCACGGTGGGCTACCGCCTGGGGAAGGGGGAAGCCCTGGAAGACATCCTCCACGACATGAAGGCGGTGGCCGAGGGCGTGAAGACGGCCGAGGCGGTCCACGAGCTGGCCCGCCGCACCGGGGTGGAGATGCCCATCGCCGAGCAGGTCTACGCCATCGTTCATGAGGGACGCAGCCCCCGCGAGGCGCTGCGCACCCTCATGATGCGGGACCCGAAACCGGAAGAGTGGTCCTGACCGTTGGAAGGTCCCCGTCGGAACGATCCGTCGGGGCGCCGCAAGGGAGGTGAACGAAGGATGGAAGAATCCATCGCGAAGAAGGCGTATTACTCCATCGGGGAGGTGTGTGACCTCACCGGTCTCAAACCGCACGTCCTCCGCTACTGGGAAACCCAGTTCGACATCCTCAACCCCACCAAGAATCGGGCGGGCAACCGGGTCTTTCGCCCCAAGGAGATCGAGCTGATCCTTCTGGTCAAGCACCTCCTATACGAAGAGAAGTACACCATCGAAGGCGCCCGCAAGCGCCTTCGGGAAATGAAGCGCTCCGGGGAACTGGAGGAGAGCAGACAGGAGGTTCTCACGCCCGAATTCCTGGCCGGAATGAAGGCGGAGCTGGAGGAGATCCGCCGCGCGCTCACCCCTGGAGAACCCTACGGAGAAGAATGAAGTCATCGCGCGGACCCCACGGGGTTTCATGAATATTCTCTGCACCAACGACGACGGTTACCTGGCCACGGGCATCGGTGTGCTCGCCGGGGCGGTCAGAACCCTGGGCTCGGTCACTGTCGTGGCACCGGACCGGGAACAGAGCGCCACGAGCCATTCCCTGACGCTCCACCACCCGCTGCGCGCGCGGCGCACCACCGACGGCGCCTGGATCGTGGACGGCACGCCCACCGACTGCGTGATCCTGGCCGTGAATCAGCTCCTGGACCGGCGCCCGGACCTGTGCGTGTCGGGAATCAATCACGGACCCAACATGGGCGAGGACGTCCTCTACTCGGGAACCGTGGCCGCCGCCATGGAAGCCACGGTCATCGGCATCCCCTCGGTAGCCTTGAGCTATACGGGCGACCGTTCCGAGGAGCTCGAGGGGTGGGAGGCGCCTGTGCGCGCCCTCCTTGAGGGGCTCATGTCTGGAACGCCCTTTCCCGACCACACCCTCTTCAACGTGAACCTTCCCCCGGTCTCTCCGGATGAGGTGAAGGGGATTCGCATCACCTCGCTGGGGCGTCGCCGGTACGCCGAGTCCATCACCCGGGCCAGGGATCCCTCGGGCAAGGAATACTTCTGGATCGGCGGGGGGGTGGCCCACTGGGAGGGTCCCCCGGATTCGGACTTCCAGGCCGTGCGCGACGGGTTCATCTCCGTCACTCCCCTCCATCTGGATCTCACCAACTACGACCTGCTCGAGGAAGTGCGCTCGTGGAATCTGTCCCTCTAGAGGATACCCGCTTCGTCGGGTACCGCCGCAAGCTCATCGAGGACATCCGTTCCCGAGGGGTGGACGATCTGGAGGTTCTGCACCTCTTCGATCAGGTGCCGCGCCACCTCTTTCTCCCTGAGGGCGTATGGCCCCGGGCGTACGAGGACGCCCCCATCCCCATCGGGTACGGCCAGACCGCCTCTCAGCCCTCCCTGCAGGCGTATTATCTGACCCTCCTCAAGCCCACCGCGGATGAGAAGGTTCTGGAGATCGGCACGGGAAGCGGCTATCTGACGGCGCTCCTGGCCCTCATGGCCGACCGGGTCTATTCGGTGGAGCGTGTACGCGAACTTTCCCAGCGCGCCCGCAGGGCCCTGGACCGTATGGAGCTTCGCAACGTGGCACTCATGGTGGGCGACGGCACCATCGGGTGGCGCAAGTACGCGCCCTTCGAGGTGGTGGTCGTTTCGGCCTCGTCCCCGTCCATCCCCAAGGCGCTGGTGGACCAGCTCGCCGACGGGGGCCGCATGCTCATCCCCGTGGGCACCCGGGAATCCCAGGACCTGCTCATGGTGCGCAAAGAGGGCTCCGTCATCCACGAGGAAGTGGTCGGCGGCGAGTGCACCTTCGTCCCCCTCCTGGGCCGCTTCGCCTGGAAGTCGGAGGCAGGCCAATGACGGAGGTGCCCGAGGAGGGGCGTCTCGACCACGTCGGAGCCACGGCCCACGGCCACGTGCGGCCCGGATGGCTGCGCCGCCTCTACGACTGGGTACTCCACTGGGCCCACACGCCCTATGGTATGCCGGCGCTGGCGCTCCTCGCCCTGGCTGAATCCTCTTTCTTCCCCATCCCCCCCGATCCCCTCCTCGTGGCCCTCTGTCTCGGCAGACCCAAACGCTCCCTGCGCTTTGCGGCCATGGCGGCGGCGGCCTCGGTGGTGGGAGGGCTCATCGGGTACGGGATCGGAGCCGGGGCGTGGCATCTCGTGCAGGACTGGTTCTACGCCTACGTTCCCGGCGTCACGCCCGAAGCCTTCGAGCGGGTCCGGGTCCTCTACGACGATTTCGACTTCTGGGCCATTTTCCTGGCAGGGCTCACGCCCATCCCCTACAAGGTGTTCACCCTGTCCGCCGGGGTCTTTTCCATCAACCTGGGAGTCTTCGTGGTGGCGTCCGCCCTGAGCCGGGGGCTCCGCTTCTTCCTCGTTGCGGGACTCATCTACCGCTTTGGACCGCCCATCGCCCGCTTCATCGATCGCTATTTCGACCTTCTGGCGACCCTCTTCGCCATCCTTCTGGTGGCGGGGTTCGTGCTGATCCGCTTCGCCCTTTAGAGAACGTTTGTTTCGCGTGCGCCAGGACCCCTATATTGGCCGGGGAAGCCGCCGCCGCCCCTGAAGTACGACGGCCGCGGCCCCAGGACACCCCCTCATCGGGAGCCATGGCATGAGCGTCGATCACGATTCGTCCCCCCAGGGATCCGCGCCGTCGGGCGACGGCCGGTCGCCGTCCCGCCTTCCGCCTCCGGCCTTTCCGCCGGGTACGCGGCGCATTCCGGTGCGTACGTCGCGGCGCACACCACCTGCCGAGTTGGACGGCGCCTTCATTTCCCCTGACGAGCCGCTGCCGGAACGGAGCGGAGTCCCCGACGACGCCTTTATCTCCCCCGACGAGCCAGTGGTTCGCCACGAGGTGGGGGCTGGCGACGACGCCTTCATCTCCCCCGACGAGCCCATCCCTCACCGGGAGCCCGGGCCGGGGGTAGCATCGGAGAGCGAGGAGATCGACCCCGACGAGGTGGTGGTCACTGGCATCGGCGACGATCCCCGCCTGAGCCCCGAGGACCTGACGGCCGCGGTGGACCCCTATCTGGCTGACCTCATCACCAAGGTGAGCAAGCTCGCCGAGGCTCTCAAAGTGAGAGGCGAAGCGGGGCTGCGCACCACGCCGGAGATGGACCGCTTCGAGGCCACCCTGCGGGCCTATTGTGTGGGGTACCTGGCGGGGAGACGGGCCGAAGACGACCCCGCGCCCGAGTTCTGAGGCCCGGCCGCCCGGGGGGCGCCGTTCGCCCGGCGTCCTCGAGCCGGCGCCTCCAAGGTGGACGAGGCTGGGCCGACTCGCCATCTTCTCAGTCCACGCCCCCATAGCTCAGGTGGATAGAGCGACTGCCTCCTAAGCAGTAGGCCCCAGGTTCGAGTCCTGGTGGGGGCACTTCCCCTTGCTGCGAGCCGCCCATGAGTGACGCCGGGCCCACCGACGCTCCCAACCCCCTTCCACCCAGCCCCGCCAGCCGTGGGGTCAACGTGGGCCTCTTTCTCGCCCTCATTGCCGCCTTTTCCGTTCTGTGGGGAAACCAGTCCTGGCTCCTGCCGGCGGTGGACGCCGACGGGATCCTCACCTTCTACGCAGCCGAAGCCATGTCGGTGGACGCCCCCGCCGTGGTTCCCATCGCCCCGTGGAACGGTCCCGGCGACATCGCCGGCCTCTCCGACCGCAGCGTGGCCGTGCCCTGGGTCCTCTCCCGCATGATCCGCAGCGGTCTTCGCACCCATGTAGCGGCACTCTGGTACCTGGCCCTGACCCTGGCTGCCGTAGTCCTTACCGCGGCGTGGGTGGCGGGGGGCGCCGCCGGATCGGGAGGCGCCGTGCTCGCCGGCCTTCTCCTCATGGTGTCTCCCCTTGTGGTGGGGGAGGGGACCACCGTGGGTCCCGAACTCCTCGTCACCGCCGTGGTGGGGCTCCAGTTGGGGCTCATGACGTATCGACCCCGCTGGGCCCCGGCGTATGGGGCCGCCGCCGCTCTGGCCTGGCTCGTTCACCCCGTGGGCGCCGGCGCCGTGGCGGCCGCGATCCTCTGGCCGCTCATGAGCCGAGGTGAGTTCCGCTCCCCCGCCCGGCACGCCGTGGCGGCTGCGGTCCCGGCGGCCTTCTTCCTCCTGACGGGCCCCTTCACCCCCGGCATCCCCACACCGCCCGCCCTTCTGGAGCGGGGAAGTGTTCTGGGCGGTCTGGTCCCCACGGTGGCGGGGATCCTGCGGTGGGCGGGAGCCGGGCTCCCGGGTGCCGCTGGCCTCGTGGCCGGCGCGGGTGTGCTCGCGGGGCTCCTTCTTCTCCTCCGATGGGACGCGGCCACCACGTCGCGGGTCTCTCCCAACACGCCCTGGTACGCTCCCCAGGCTCCGGATCTCCTGGCTCAGCGGGCGCGTCCGGCGGCCCTCGTTCTGGCTCTCAGCCTGGCCGTGGCCGCCTCTCTCGGTCCGGGACCGGCAAAGGGATCCCTGGCTGTGCCGTGGGCCCCCGCCGTCCTTCCCCTTGCAGTTCTAGCGGCACTCTCGCTGGCTCGGGTCGTGGAGAATCACGTGGGCCCGGTGCGTGCCGCCGCCGTGAGTATGGCAACGGTGTGGGTGCTGCTTTCGGGGTGGGACGCCATGCGCTTCCTTCACGATGTCCGCAGGGAGGGAAGGGGGGCTTCCACGGCGCGGTGGGTCCGCTCGGACCTCATCCGCTGGCTGGACAACGACGCCCCGCCCGACGCCTACGTGCTGGCCTCCCAGCCCACCCTGGTCCTCCTGCACACCGGCCGCCCCACCCGCCTTCTGCCGCCCGACTCGGTGACCGCCCTGGAGCTTAAGGCGGTGCTGGGATCGCGCCCCGTGGTGGCGGTCCTCACCGCCCGCGACACCCTGCGGGTGGAATCCCTGCGGTGGACCGAGGGCATGGACACGGCCATCCGCGGGAGTGAGGGCCTCATCCTCATCGGATCCGCACCACGATGATGTTCCCGGGGGCGTTCATGTCCACCGAGATCTGCGCACCCGTCCCCGTCCCGTTGGAAACGAAGTCGTGGATACGGATCCCCGACGGGCCGATCTTCCCGGTGAACTCGGCGGTCTGGAATGAGGCGGACGGCCCCGAGGCCGTCGTGGTCACCGGCCAGGGATAGGTGCCGGTGGGCTGATCCACCAGCACGTCGGTGGCGGTGATGAAGTCATAGGTCGCGAACCCCCGCTCGAAGGGCGGGGCGCCGGTGCCGTGGAGATTCACCGCCACCACGAACTCCTCGAAGAGTTCATGGAAGGTCTTTCCCGTCTGCTCCAGGAGACCCTGGGTCCCCATGCCGGCAGTGGAATCGTTGAGGGCGTGGAAGAACGGTGCGTCCCCCATGGGGGTAGCCGCGTTCCCGTAGGCATCACCCAGCCAACGGTGGAAATGCCACCCGCTCCCGTAGATGCTGTTTCCTTCCATGGCCCCGTTGGGGCTCACCACCAGCCCGTTGGGCTGGCTGGCGAGATACCACACGGTGCGGGCCATGCGCAGGAGGACCCCGTAGTTCTCCTTGGTGGGCCTGTCGCCTGAGTTCGCGAAATCGTTGAGCGTGACCTGGGCGCCCACCGCCGGCCCGCCGGTAGCGGCCCAGGCGATACGGGAGGACATCTCTCCGGCGATCTCCGCCGTGCCTTCCTCGATCCAGGAGGGATGGAATCGGGAAGCGTTGGCGGCGATACTGGCGGCGATGCGGTTGTACAGAGAGACCACGTGCTTCATCTCGTGGGCCAGCGTCTCCAGAGCCTGCCACGTCGGGTCCGCCTTCCCCATGTTCTGGATGAGGCTGGAACTGAAGAAGATCAGCTCCTTCTCATTGGACGCCGGACACGCTTCCTTGGAATAAAAGTCGCCGCTCCACACGAAGGCCGCCGTTTGTCCCGTCACCACCGGGGAGGCGAACACGACGACCTTCCCGTTGTTGTCGATGTCCGGAACCTCGCCGAAGTAGTCCCGGATCATGTCCTTGGCGTAGGCAGTGTAGTAGTGGGTCATCTCCTGTGCCTCACCCGCCGTGAGGGGCGAGGTGGCGTTCTGGGCCGAATCCTGATAGATGGCCAGATCGTCGTTCTCACCAATGAGGATCCCCGTCACCAGGTTGCCGGCACCCGTCTTACAGTCGGAAGGGGTGGCCGGATCGATCTGGATCTTCTGAGGCGACGCGGCCCGCTGCGGAGTACGCAGCCGAAGGTCGGGGCGCGCAGTGGGGAGGAACCCCCTCCCGCCCAGGGCCTGCACCATGGCCGCCTCCCGCTCTCGAAGCTGCCGATGGAACGCCTCGGTGGCCTCGGCTACGGCAATGGAACGGCGAAGCGCCTCCGGGTTCAGCCCCGGGATGGGCGCCATGCCGCGCCGGAGCCCGGGAGCCGAAGCCGGGGCGGGAGGCGCACCGCTGATCCCGAGGCCCGTCACGGAGAGGGTCATGTCCACCACGTCGGAGGCGTTTTCCACCTCCGTGGGACGGGTCACGGCCACCCGGTAGCGGTCGCCGCTGGCGCCCGACGGGAGGACGAAGCAGCTCTGGGCGTCCAACACCTCGTACTGTCCCGCCGAAAGGGAGATCTGCAGCGGGTCCGAGCACGATGCCGGCGGCTCGGTGACCGTGATGACGGCCGATCCCGCCACGCCCTGAACCCTCGCCGTGACGGCCGCCGTTCCCGGCGCCACCGCCGTGACCAGGCCTGACGTGGACACCGACGCCACCGAAGCGTCACTGCTGCTCCAGCTCACCGACTGCCCTGACACCACCTTTCCGCTCGCGTCGCGCGCCGTGGCGGTGAGCTGCACCGAAGCGCCGATGGCCGAAAGGGTGGAACTCCCGGGGCTGACCTCCACCGAGGCGACCTGAGGTGCGGTGGGCTCGTCACTGCCTCCGCATGCGGACAGGAAGCCCAGGAGAACAAGAGCGGCGGGAAAGCGGGAGAAAGATCTCATGGGCATGGAGGCCGTGGGGTAAGGAAGCTGAAGGGGCATTCTTCTTTCAAAGCTACACCGTCGCCGCATCGGTTGCACACATCGGGGGAGCACGCGTACCCATCCATAACTTTACCCCAAGGCGCGCCCCCGAGTTCTGAAATACGCCGACCGCGGCGGGGGGTTTCCGCCGCGTTTCCACCACCCTTCTCACCGGGGCGCTGGCCCCTCCTCGAGCAGACGGGGAAGAAGCTCCGCCGCCGTCCCCCGCAGAGACGCCCGGGCATCGCTCGAGAGGGGGGTCGCCTCGGGATTCACCTCGATGAGCGCACCGCCCGCCTCTCGAGTGAGGAGAAGGATGGATGCGGCCGGCGGGACCCCGTCCGCCCGGCCCGAACCCTCCGGATGAGGCGGACCTGCCAAACGGCCCCGCCTACCCCTTCCAGGCGCCCCAGGCCAGGAGAGCCCATCCGGCAAGAAGAGAGAGCCCGCCCAGAGGAGTGACGGCACCCAGCCAGCGCTGTCCCGTGAAGACCAGGAGGTACAGCGACCCGGAGAAGACCACCATCCCCGCTACCAGGAGCCATCCGCCCACGGCGACGGCGCCCGACGCCCCCCGGGTGTGCATCCACGCCACGGCGAAGAGGGCGAGAGCGTGGTACATCTGGTAGCGCACGCCGGTTTCGAAGACGGCCAGATCCGCGTCGGTCACAGATCCCCGCAGTCCGTGGGCTCCGAAGGCGCCCAGAGCCACCCCGGTCAGAGCGAAGAGCGTTCCGAGAAGTGTGAAGGTGCGTTCCATCAGTAAGCGACTCCATAGGCTTCGCGCCGGGGGTCCGACGCCACGGTGAGGGTTCCGAAGCCGGGCTCCACCCGGATCATCTGGGCACCGCCGAAGGTGGCCGTCCATCCGTGGACCCGGCGCACGTCGTGGCCCAGCTTCTCCAGGGCCGTCACCACCCGGGGCGCGATGCGGTCCTCCACCGCCACCCGCAGACCCGGATAGGAACGGAAGCGCGGGGCCTCCACGGCCTCCTGGGGCGTCATGCCGAAGAGGAGGAGGTTGTTCACGATCTGGAGAAGGGACTGGGTCTGACTGTCCCCTCCCGGCGTCCCCAGAGTGAAGGCAAGGGAGCCATCACCATTGAGCGCCAGCAGGGGCGTAAGGGTGTGGTACGGTCGCTTCCCGGGAGCGATGCGGTTGGGGTGGCCCTCCTGCAGCGTGAAGAGGGCGCCCCGGTTCTGGAGCATGACCCCCGTTTCCGGTTCGAAAAGGCCGGATCCGAAGCCGGCGTAGAGGGATTGGATCCAGCTCACCGCGTTGCCGTCGGCGTCCACTGCGGTGAGGTAGACCGTGTCCCCGGAATCGTCGGTCTCTTCGGAGGGAGGGAGCGGCTCCCCGATCCCCGGCGCCACCTCCGCGGCGGCGTGGGCAGGATCCACCAACGCCGCACGCCGGGCCAGATACGCCGAGTCCAGGAGCGCGTCCACGGGAACGGACGCCATCTCCGGATCCGCGACCCAGCGGTCCCGGTCGGCGAACGCCAGCTTCTTCAGTTCGATGAGGGTATGCAGATAGGGCGCCGTGTTGTGCCCCATGCCTGCCAGGCCCCTCTCCTTCGCCATGGCAAAGAGCTGAAGCTGGGCGACGCCCTGCGTGTTGGGCCCAAGGACGTAGAACGCGTGTCCCAGATAGCTTCCCGTGAGGGGCTCCACCCAGGTGGAGGTGTGCTCCGCGAAGTCCTCCGCCCGCAGGTAGCCTCCTTCTGCTTCCAGGAATCGGGCCAGGCGTCGAGCCACGGGTCCGCGATAGAAGCCCTCTTTACCCCGCGCGGCGATGCGCTCGAGGGTGCGGGCAAGAGCTGGATTCCGGAGGAGGGAGCCCACCGGCGGAGACGCTCCCCCGGGAAGGTAGAGGGCCCTACCGGCGTCGTTGAGGGGCTCCCCCTGGGCGGCGAAATCCGCCGCCAGGCGCGAGGAGACGGGAAAGCCGTCCCGGGCATAGGCGATGGCGGGGCCGAGGAGGCGGGGCAGGGGAAGAGTGCCGAATCGCTCGTGCACGTCCACCCAGGCCGCTACGGCGCCGGGCACGCTCACCGACAGCGCTCCGCGTTCGGGAATGCGCTTCAGCCCGCGGCGGGTGAAGAATTCGGGCGTCGCCAGCGCTCCCGCCCGGCCGCTTCCGTTGAGCGCGAAGACCTTTCCGCTTCGTCCCTCGCGTACAAGAACGAAGGCGTCGCCTCCCACCCCGTTCATGTGGGGGCGCACCACCGCGAGAACCGCCGCCATGGCCACCGCGGCGTCCACGGCGTTGCCGCCCTCCTCCAGGACCGCCATGCCGGCGCGCGCCGCCAGGGGATGTCCCGCCGAGACGGCCCCGCGGGTGCCGCGCACATCGGGCCGGTTCGTGGCGGGGAAGATGACGGCGGCGTCCACTTCGTCGCGATTCCGACCGGCTTCGCCCGTCGGCCCACAGGCAGACAGGAGGGACAGGCCGGAGAGGGCCGTCAGGGTCACCAGGACCGCCGGAAACGAAGGCCGGCCCAAGAATGCCCGTTGAGATGATTGAGACGATCTCCTCTGCCGCCGTGGTGGCGACCCCGACACAGGTGAAGGCCCCAAAGCTCATGCTCCCGGGTTGTGGACCCGCTCTGCCGGGCCCGGTGAACCGATGCTGAATTCTGGAAGGTCGGGCCCCGGCACCCATCGCGCCAGAGCGCGTTCCCGAGGGCCGCGGGCAGAGTGGTAAAGGCGGGTCGGGAGCATTATCCTTCGACCCATGGTTACCGCTTCACCGTCGCCGCCCACCTCCGGATCCGCGGCGATGAATCCTTCCCCCGTATCCCCCGCGCGCATTGCCGGTGTCGTGGCCGCAGCCCACGCCGTAAACGATGCCTATGCGGCGTTCCTCCCGCCGCTGCTGCCCCGCCTCATGGACAAGTTGGGCCTCTCCATCGCCCTGGCGGCCACCGTGGCCATGACGTTCAGCCTCTCCACTTCGCTCCTCCAGCCCTTCCTGGGATACCTGGCGGACCACCTGGGAAGGCGCCGCTTCCTTGTGGCCGGCCCCCTCGTCTCCGGCGTCTTCATCTCTTTCATGGGGTGGGCGCCGACCTTCTGGACTCTCCTGGCTCTGCTCATTCTGGCGGGCCTGGGGAGCGCCGCCTTTCACCCGCCCGGCGCTTCCTACGCCGCCCGCATCGGCGATGGGGGGCGGGTGGGTCTACGCCTTTCCATCTTCTCTTTCGGAGGGAGCGCGGGCTACGCGCTCGGGCCCCTCGTCGCCGTAGCCCTGGTCCAGTGGCGGGGCCTGCAAGGGCTGTGGGTCGCTGCGCTCCCGGTCCTGATCCTGACGCCCTTCCTCTTCCTCACGCTACCGGAAAGCCGAACCCCTCAGGGCCGTTCCGCCCACCCGCCTCCCACCCCGGGTGAGGTGGCGCGCAACCTCACCGGCCCCCTGGGAATGATCTTCGGGATCAGCGCCATCATGGCCTTCGCCCAAAGATCGTTCCTCACCATGGAACCCATCATCGTCGCCCGCACCGGCGGCTCGGAGGCCGTGGGCGCCGTCGCCCTCAGCATCTACCTGGCTGCTCAGGCGGGCGGTACCCTCACCGGTGGATACCTGGCCGACCGTATGGACCGGCGGACCCTTCTCATCCTCATCTGCGGGCTGGCCCTGCCGGCGCACCTGGCGGCGGTGGGACTGGCGCCCGGGTCGTCCGGCGCGCTGGTGGCGGCCGGGGCTGCCGGCTTCCTGGCCATGGCATCCCTTCCGCCCATCGTGGTCACGGCCCAGGAACTCCTTCCAAGGGGCGCGGCGGTAGGCTCCGGCATCGTCATGGGCCTGGCGTGGGCCGCCGGTTCCCTCGGCGTCATGGCCACGGGAGCGCTGGCCGACGTGGTAGGCCCGCGCGCCGCCACCCTGAGCACCCTCCCCGTCATCGCCGTAGCGGTGGCTCTGGCGGTGCGGGCGGGGGCCCATCTCTCCTCTCCTGCGTCCCGCCCCGCCCGCGCCGGGGCCTGAGGCGCCATGCCGTACCGCCTGGAACCTGCCCGGGATCGAAAGCTCTACCGTCTGGTGCGCAACGCACCACACAATGCGTTGCTCAAAGGGCAAGCGCTCTACGAATCGGGGAATCCCGCCGACGAGGTCTTCCTCGTGCGCGAGGGGTTCGTCCGCCTCGTCCTTCCGGCTATGGAGAAGGGGAGGAGGGCCCGCACCGTAGCGGTGGCCCTGCCCTGGGAAATTTTCGGAGACGAGGCCCTCACCGGCGGTGTGCGGCGCTACGGGGCCGTCGCCGGCACGCGCGCCCTGGTCCAGCCGCTTCCCCGGGACCGGGTCCTCCAGGGACTCAAGACCGCCCGCAGGACGCTGGACGCGTATCTGGAGGGGGTGGAACGGGAGCTCCACCGCCTGCGCCATGCCCAGGGAGGCACCAGCGGCCCCTCCGCCGCCCAGCGCCTCGCCGACGTCCTCCTGGACCTCGCGCACCGCTGCGGAGAGCGGGTGGGACGGGGGATCGCCCTCTCGGTGCGCCCGACCCATCAGGTCCTGGCCGATCTCTCCCGGGCCCACCGGGCCACCGTGACCACCCTTCTCAATGACTGGCTCTACGAGGGGGTTCTGCGCACCGACGCCGACAATCATCTGGTGGTGTCCAGACCCGAGGAACTGTGGGCGCTGGCAGGGTACCACGATCCCCGGGGAAGGGGAGAGACGTCCGTTGACCCCGATTCCCCCCAGGTCTAGCTTTCAAAGCTCCACAATACCGCGAAACTCCACTCCGATTCCACCCGGAAGTTCCGAATGACGAAGCGACACCCGGTCTCGCGCCGCCGCAAACAGGTCCAGGGAGAGGACCCCGACGATCTCTTCATCGCCAAGACCCTCGAATTCTCAGGCTGGGCGCGGTCGAACCAGACTCTGATCACGGTGGTGGTGGTCGTGGCGGTCGTTCTCGTCGCCGGTTGGATCTATTACGGGAATTACCGCGAGTCGCTGACGCAGCAGGCGGGCAATGAGCTGGAGCAGATCCACCAGACCCTCGCCCTTCAGGACATGGCGAGCGCGAAGGACCAGCTCGCCACCTTCCTACAGCGCTTCGGGAACACGCCTTACGCGGACGAAGCCCGGCTCCTCCTGGGACAGATTTATCTGGAAACGGGCTCACCCGATCAGGCCGTGGTGGTGTTGGAGCCCTTGGGATCCAGGCCCCGGTCGCCCCTTGAGCTTCAGGCGGCGGCCCTTCTGGCCACGGCCTATGAGCAGGAAGACCGGTGGGAGGACGCCGTAGATCTCTATCTGCGCATCGCGGACCGCGCCGACCTGGACTTCCAGGTCCGGGACGCCCTTGCCGCGGCGGCCCGCCTGCGCGCCAACCACGGCGATCCCGCGGGCGCGGCCCAACTCTACGAGCGCCTTCTGGCGAGCATGGACCAGGAAGATCCGCTCCGGGGAATCTTCGAGATGCGCCTCGCAGAAGTCCGCGAGAGGGCACAAAAGGCGGCCTGATCCGGCCACCCGGGAGGCAGGACCATGAAGGGCATCATGAACTTCATCGGGATGACGGCGGGCGGTGCCGTGGGATGGGCCCTGGGCGCCCGCATCTCCATCTTTACGGCGTACGTCACCAGTGTCCTGGGAACGGCCATCGGCCTCTATGCCATGACCCGCCTGCTGCGCAACATCATGCCCTGAGGCGGCCCCCTCGAGGCCCCTGAAGCGCCCCTTCTCAACCGCAACACCCCTCAACGACCCAATGTTTGCGCTCTTTTTCGGTACTGCGCCCCCCTCGGCCGCGCGCCGCGCTTTTCTTCGTATAATATATATTATGTAAACTCAGGACGGCGCCGCAGGCCGCATACGAGAATGGGGCTCCCCACCGGCCCAACGGAACCCCGCCCCTTTCCCCGCGGCCCCACGTACGTCTCCCGACGCTTCTCCCCCGGCCCCTTCGTCTCCCGGACCTTACGGGTGCGGAAATCCACGAGAAGGTCCGGAAGGCTCCGGCGGGCCCACGAGGGCCCGCACACGCACGCGGACCGTGCCCGCATCCACCATACCCAGTCTCCAGGCTGCGGCGTAGGAAAGGTCGATAAGACGCCCGCCGTGAAACGGCCCCCGGTCGTTGATGCGCACCACCACCCGGCGCCCGTTTTGCAGGTTCGTGACCTCTGCATAGGTCGGCAGAGGAAGCGTCCGGTGCGCCGCCGACATGGCAAACGGGTCGAAGGGCTCCCCGCTGGCCGTGCTTCTCCCCTGGAACTCGGCGCCGTACCAGGAGGCCACACCCTCCTCTACGTAACCCTCCGCCGTGGGCAGAACACGGTACCGCCGCCCGAACACCTCATATTCCGGGCCGTTTCCCGATGCGCTGCGGGCTTCGGGCCGGGGCTCGGCATCGGGTATGGAGGCCAGATCTACGGAGTCCGCCCCCTCCGGAGGCCGGTCCTGGCGGAAATCCGGCGGATCCCGGCGAATCTGCGAACCCGACCCGGAGCGGGTGTCGGAACCCGACCCGGCGGCCCGTTCCGTAGCCGGCTTCGCCGTCGGCGGCGCCCCCGTCCCCACCATGGTGCATCCCGTCACACCCAGCAT
>JBHHWB010000037.1:0-35418 GCA_046756305.1 Gemmatimonadota bacterium | reverse complement strand
GTTTTGGGGGTGCGGGCGTTTCAACCCCCCGGGGGGGGGGGGCCCCGCCCCCCCGCCCCCGGAGGACCCGTCTTGCATCTCTTCCGGCATCACACCTGGACGCTGGAGGAGAGAATCCCGTCCACGTCGTGGAGCTCCATCCCGAAGGCCTCGGCTACGCCGGGATACGTCACCTTCCCCGCCACGGCATTCACACCCAGCTTGAGGGCCCGATCCTCCAGGCACGCCCGCTGCCATCCCTTGCCTGCCAGGGCCAGGGCGTAGGGGAGCGTGGCGTTGGTCAGCGCCAGGGTGCTGGTGCGGGGCACGCCGCCGGGCATGTTGGCCACGGCGTAGTGGATGACGTCGTCCACCACGTACACAGGGTCGTGGTGGGTCGTGGGCTTGATGGTCTCCACACACCCGCCCTGGTCCACGGCCACGTCCACGATCACCGTTCCGGGACGCATCAGCTTCAGATCGTCCCGCACGATGAGGTGGGGCGCCTTGGCTCCGGGAATGAGGACCGCACCGACGATGAGATCGGCGTCCTCAATCTGCTTGCGGATGGCGTAGCGGGTGCTGAAAAGGAGGTTGACGTTCGCCGGCATGACGTCGTCCAGGTAGCGCAGGCGATCCAGGTTGATGTCCAGGATGCTCACCCGCGCGCCCATCCCCGCGGCCATCTTGGCGGCGTTGGTTCCCACGACGCCCCCGCCGAGAACCAGGACCTTTCCAGGAAGCACGCCCGGAACGCCGCCCAGGAGCACGCCCAGGCCACCCTGAGGCTTCTCCAGGTACTTGGCCCCTTCCTGCACGGCCATGCGCCCCGCCACCTCCGACATGGGGGTGAGGAGGGGCAGCTCGCCCGATTCCAGCTCCACCGTCTCGTAGGCGATGGCGACGGCGCCCGTATCCAGGAAGGCGCGGGTCAGCTCCTCGTCGGCGGCGAAGTGAAAGTAGGTGAAGAGGACCTGCCCCTCACGGATCTTGGGCCATTCGGGCCGAATGGGCTCCTTCACCTTCATGATCATCTCGGCCCGGGCCCATACTTCGTCGGAAGTGGAGACGATTTCCGCGCCGGCCTTCTCGTAGAAATCGTCGGTGAATCCGCTTCCCACACCCGCGTTGGTTTCGATGACGAGCTCATGGCCAGCCTCGGTCAGCATCTCCGCGCCGGCCGGGGTGAGGGCCACACGGTATTCGTCGGGTTTGATCTCCTTAGGTACACCGATGAGCATGGTGATCTCGCTTGCCAGTTGTCAGGTAGGGGTTGGATGCGGGAGGGCTGGTCCGGATGGAAAAAACTAGCCAGGACCGGGCTTCATGACCAGTTGTACAACGCGGGGCACGGGCGCATGCCCGTGCCCCGCGTCGTTCACCCGCTCGGTGAAGTTCGACCTCAGGCTTCCACCTCGGCGGCGGCGGCGTCTTCGCCCTCGGAGCCCTGGTCCCCTTCCTCGGCCAGAGCAGCCTTCCGGGAAAGCCGCAGGCGCCCCTTCTCGTCAATGGAGAGGAGCTTGACGCGCACGATGTCGCCCCGCTTCACCACGTCTTCCGTCTTCTCCGTGCGTCCTTCCTGCAGCTCGGAGATGTGACAGAGGCCCTCCACGCCGGGAAGGATCTCCACGAAGGCGCCGAAAGTGGTGGTGTTCTTCACCGGACCCTCGTAGATGCGGCCCACCTCGGGCTCCTGCACGATGGCCTCGATCATCTCCCGCGCCCGCGTTCCCGCCTCGCCGGAGACGGCGGCGATCTTCACCAGGCCCGAATCGTCGATGTCGATGGTCGCGCCCGACTCCTCCTGGATGGCGCGGATCGTCTTCCCCTTGGGTCCGATGATCTCGCCGATCTTGGAGGGGTTGATCTGGACGGAAACGATCCGCGGCGCGAAGGCCGAGAGGTCGCTGCGGGGCGCGTCCAGGGTCTGGTCCATGATCTCGAGGATGTGCATGCGCGCCTTATTGGCCCGCTCCAGCGCCTCCTTGAGAATGTCCACGGTGAGACCCTCGATCTTGATGTCCATCTGGATGGACGTCACGCCCTCCCGGGTCCCCGCCACCTTGAAGTCCATGTCCCCCAGGGCGTCTTCCAGGCCCAGGATGTCGGTGAGAACCGCCACCTCGGCGCCTTCCTTGATGAGGCCCATGGCCACCCCGGCGCACGCCGCCTTCACGGGTACACCGGCGTCCATGAGAGCCAACGAGGACGAGCACACCGTCGCCATGGACGACGAGCCGTTGGACTCGAGAATGTCCGAGACGATGCGAATGGTATAGGGGAAGTCGTCGTATGGCGGCAGGAGGGGCTGAATGGCCCGCTCCGCCAGATGGCCGTGTCCGATCTCCCGCCGCGAGGTTCCCCGGTAGGGACGGGCCTCGCCCACCGAGAAGGGCGGGAAGTTGTAGTGGAGCATGAAGGACTTGGTGACTTCCTCGCGCGTGTCGATGGAGTCGATGCGCTGCTCGTCCCGGGAGGTTCCCAGCGTGACCACGCCCAGCGACTGGGTCTGTCCCCGGGTGAAGAGGGCGGACCCGTGGGTGCGGGGGAGCACCCCTACCTCGCAGGTGATGGGCCGGACCTCGTCCAGGCTGCGTCCGTCGGCGCGCTCGCCCCGCTCCAGGATCTGGCGCCGCATCGTCCGCTTCTCGATCCCGCGCAGGATGTCGCTCACGTCACGCTCATAGTCGGCCCACCCGTCATCCTCCTCGACGAGCTGGTCCAGGATGTGCTCCCGGATGGCCGCCATGGCCTGCTGGCGCTCCGACTTATCGGTGAGGTTGAGGGCCTCTTCGATACGGTCGGCGGCCATGGCTTCCACCCTGGCCGCGAGCTCAGGATTCGGCTCCTGCGGCGTCCACTCCATGTCGGGAATCTTGTGGTCGCCGATGAACTCCTTCTGCAGCGCCACCAGCTCCCTGATCCCTTCGTGGGCCACCTGCAGACCTTCGAGGATCTCCTCCTCGGAAACCTCGATGGCTCCACCTTCCACCATGAGGATGGCGTCCTCCGAGCCAGCCACGGTGATGTCCAGGTCCGAGTACTCGAGTTGCTGGAAGGTGGGGTTGAGCACCCAGTTCCCCTTGATGCGGCCGATGCGCACCGCCGCCACCAGGGTGTTGAAGGGCACCTTGGACATGTTGAGCGCCACCGAGGCGCCCAGGACCGCAATCACGTCGGCGTCGTTCTCCTGGTCGGCGGAAAGCACGAAGCAGGCGATCTGCGTCTCGTGCATGAAGCCGTCCGGGAAGAGGGGCCGAATGGGCCGGTCGATCTGGCGGGCCGCCAGGATCTCCTTCTCGCCGGGGCGGCCTTCACGCTTGAAGAAGCCGCCGGGGATCTTGCCGGCGGCGTAACTCTTCTCCCGGTATTCCACCGTGAGGGGGAAGAAGGGGAGATGGGTGGGGTTGTCCTGCACGGTCACGGCGCAGAGCACGACCGTCTCACCGAACTGGACCACGCAGGAGCCGTGGGCGAGTCGCGCCATGCGGCCTGTCTCGAGGGACAGGGTCCGCCCGGCGAACTGCCGCTCCATTCTCTGGATCATTTTTTTCTACTCACTTCGGTTATCGGCCGCCTTTACGCAGCCGGGGTGTGGTGCCCGCCGAAGGTCACAGATGCCGGAGGAGAGAGCGACCGCCGCCGGGGGCATGCCGCAGCATGGCCCGTGTTGCAGCGCATTCGAAAAATCGAAGGCCGTCTCCCGTCCGAGGAAATCCGTCCATCGGCGGAAACGAATGCGGCGGCCGCCCGAATGGCGTGCCGCCGCAGATGACTAATGCCGGAGTCCAAGATCCGCGATGAGCTCGCGGTAACGCTCCACGTCGGTGCGGCGCAGGTATTCGAGGAGCCTGCGCCGCCGGCCCACCATCTTGAGAAGACCCCGCCGGCTGTGGTGGTCTTTCTTGTGGGCGTCGAAATGGGCCCGCAGGTCGTTGATACGCGCCGTCAGGATGGCGATCTGGACCGGGGCGCTTCCGCGATCGTTCTCGTGGAGCTGGTACTTCTTGATGATGTCTTCTTTTACGATGGTCATGAAAAAGCCTGATGCCTCCTCAGGAGTCTACGCTGCAAGGGAAGCGATTCGCAGAATCACTAGCCTCTAAAGCTATTCAAACGAGGATTCAGCGTCCAGGGCGGCCCGTGCCGCGACCACGTCCTCCCGCATCTGCTCCACCAGGGCCGCCACCGAAGCGAAGGGACGCACGTCGCGGATGCGGTGCACGAAATCGACCCGCACCTCTTCGCCGTACAGGTTCCCGTCGAAATCCAGGAGGTGCAGCTCGATGGTAGGCGGAGAGCCCTGAAAGGTGGGACGCGGTCCCAGGTGCAGGGCGCCGGGAAAGGTGCCGAAACGGAGGACTCCCCGCACCGCGTAGATCCCGGGGGGCGGAATGAGCTTGTCGGCGTGGGGCACCCGCAGATTGGCGGTGGGAAATCCCAAATGGCGTCCGCGGCCGTCCCCGCGGACCACGATGCCCCTGAGGGCGTAGGGGCGACCCAGGCAGTTCCGCGCCTCACTCAGGTCCCCCCGCTCCACCGCCTGGCGGATACGCGAAGAGGACACCGGGCCGATTCCCGTCTCGACGGGTGGCACCACGTCCACGGTGAACCCCAGCTCACGTCCCATCTCCTTCAGGGAGTCGGCGTCCCCCGAGCGATCCCGCCCGAACCCGTGATCGTATCCGATGACCAGCTCCGCCACATTCATGCGGCTGACCAGGACTTCCTCCACGAAGCGGCGGGGCTCGTAACGCGAAAGGGCCTCGGTGAAGGTGATGAAGACCGCGTAGTCGAGGCCGCTCTCGGCCAGGATCTCCTTCTTCTCCGTAGGGGTGGTGAGGAGCTTCGGCGCTACTTCGGGACGCACGATCCGCAGAGGATGGGGGTCGAAGGTCACCAGGACGCTTCTGCGGTCCGTGGCCCGGGCCCGCGCCCGGATCTCCTGAAGGACCGTCCAGTGACCCCGGTGCACCCCGTCGAAGGTGCCCACCGTGACCACCGTGCCCCGGTCGGTGGGAATCCCCGGAGGATACGCCCAGCGGAGCCGTCCGTCGCTCACGCGGCCCCACCCTTCGCCGCGACCCATTGCATCGGCCGCTCCCCCGCCCCCACCGGGATGCCCCCGGCGCCCGAAGGCTCCACCAGGACCTTGCGGGGCTGGAGGCGCCCCTCCCGCCTCTCCGCCACCGCCACCAGGCGGTCCCCGTGAACGGCCAGGAAGGTCTCAGGCTCCCCGGCCCCCGCCCCACCCCTCGTTCCCGCATCCCACGGAAGGGGACGGCCCCGGCTCAGCTCCTCCACCGCCGCGGCGTCCACCTTCACGGCAGGGAGGTGGGCCAGGGCCTCCAGAGGATCCACCCAGGCCGCCTTCAGGGCGGCCTGCACCGCGGCGGCATCCGCCGCGTCATCGAAGAGAAGGCCACCCTCCAGGGCGGCGGCGACGTCCACATTGCCCACGGCGGTACGGCGGAGCGCCGTCAGGTGCGCCCCTACCCCCAGCGCCCGGCCCAGGTCCCGGGCCAGCGCCCGCACATACGTCCCCGAGGAGCAGTGGACCTTCAGGGTGACGTCGGGAAGATCCACGGAAACCAGGGTCAGTTCGTGGAGGGTGACGGAAGCGGGCTCGAGCTCCACATGCTCGCCGCGGCGGGCCCTCCGGTGCATGGCCTCGCCGCCCACCTTCTTGGCCGAGTACTGGGGGGGGGTCTGGAGAATCTCCCCGCGGAAGCCTGCCAGCGCCTCCTCGATTTCTTCCGGCGTCAGCCCACGCCAGGCGTCCGACTCGGTGACCGCCTTCCCTTCCAGGTCCAGTGTGTCGGTCTCCCGCCCCAGGCGGGCCACCGCCTCATATCCCTTGGGCCGGCCCGAGAGGTACTCGGCCAGGCGGGTTGCCCGACCTACGCAGAGAAGGAGAAGGCCCGAGGCGAAGGGGTCCAGCGTCCCGGTGTGCCCGATGCGGCGCACGCCCAGGAGGCGTCTCAGCCGGGCCACGACGTCGTGGGAGGTGGGCCCCGACGGCTTGTCCACAGCCAGGATTCCTTCGAGGGGCCCGGCGTTCACGTGTCTCGCGGGGAGGCACCGGCCGCTCCATCACCCCCGAAGAACTCCGGTGCGCCGTCCTCCGCTTCGCCTTCCTCCGGAGGCGGTCCCTCCCCTTCCTCCCCCGCGCCTCCCTCCGAAGCCCCCTCGGGGAGCACTTCGTGAAGGATGCTCTCGATGCGCTGGGCGTGGTCCAGCGAGCGGTCTTCGGAGAAGCGCAGCTCGGGGATCTTCCGCACGTGGAGCCGCTGGCCGAGAAGCGTCCGGATGAACGGGGCCGCAGCCTTCACGCCCGCCAGCGTCTCGGCGCGTTGGGCTTTGTCGCCCAGCGTGCGCACGTACACCCGGGCCACCGACAGATCCCGTGTGACCTCCACCCCGGTGACGGTCACCACCCCCACCCGGGGATCCCGCACCCGGGTGCGGAGGATCTCGGAGATCTCCCGCTTGAGCTGTTCGTTGAGACGTAAGAGTCGGTTGCCCATGGGTCGTGCGATCCCTCAGTAGAAGTCCCGGAGGAGATCCAGGATCACGGCCCGCCCCAACTCCTGAACCAGGCGGTCGGCCTTGTCCAACACTTCCTCGGCGAAACGGCGGTCGGTGGCCACCAGGGCGATGGTGATCTCGGCGCGCTGATGCACGTCCTGCTCCCCCGTTTCGGAAACCGAGACGTTGAAGCGATGCCGGAGGCGATCCTTGAGGGAACGCACCACCGAACGCTTCTCCTTGAGGGAAGAGCATCCCGGAAGGGAGAGGCGCCACGTCTGTGCCGCGACCACCACCGTTTCCTCCCGGGTTCAGGCCAGCATCAGCGGGTGCCGGCCAGCGTCCGGGCGATCTCCTCCACCGAGTAGCATTCGATGATGTCGCCCACCTTCACATCGTTGAAGTTGGCGATGCCGATGCCGCACTCGAAGCCTTCGCGCACTTCCTTCACATCGTCCTTGAAGCGCTTGAGGGACGCGATCTCGCCGTCGTAGACCACGATGCCGTCGCGGATGACCCGGGCCCTGCCCTTCCGGTCGATGCGGCCCTCCTGGACGTAGCATCCGGCGATGGTCCCCACCTTGCTGACCTTGAAGACCTCCCGCACCTCGGCGGCGCCCTGGATGGTCTCCTTCTTCTCAGGCGAGAGCATCCCTTCCAGCGCCGCCCGTACGTCGTCCACCGCCTCGTAGATGACATCGTAGACGTTTATCTCCACGCCGGAGCGCTCGGCCTCGACGCGGGCCGCCGTCTGGGGCCGCACCCTGAAGCCCAGGATCACGGCGCCGGCGGTCTGGGCCAGCAGCACGTCCGACTCGTTGATGGCTCCCACGCCGCGGTGGATGATCTCCACGCCGACCTCGTCGGTGCTGAGCTGCTCCAGGGCGTCGGCGAGGGCCTGCACCGAACCGTCCACGTCGCCCTTGATGACCAGGGGAAGCGTGGACATCTGTCCCTCGGAGACCAGCTTGGAGAAATCTCCCAGCTTGATGCCCCGCTCCCGGATCCGCAGCTGCTTCTCCCGGTCGAGCCGCTGGCGGGTCTGGGCGATTTCCGCCGCCCGGGCCGCCTCCATGACCTGGAAGAGATCCCCGGCCTGGGGTACGCCGGCGGCCCCCAGGACCTGAACCGGAATGGCCGGCCCGGCCTCCTGCACCTGGTTGCCCCGCTCGTCAAGCATGGCGCGCACGCGCCCGTCGTACATCCCCACCAGGAAGGAGTCACCTATGTGCAGCGTTCCGCGCTGCACCAGCACCGAGACCACGGGACCCTTCCCCACGTCGAGCTGGGCTTCGATGACGGTGCCCTGAGCGTCCCGGTCGGGATTGGCCTTCAGCTCCAGCATCTCGGCCTGCAGAAGAACTTTTTCCAGGAGGTCGTCGATGCCCTGGCCCGTCTTGGCGGAGATCTCGGCGACCAGGACGTCGCCGCCGAAATCCTCAACGTTGACGCCGTGCTGGAGGAGCTCCTGCTTCACCCGCATGGGGTCGGCGGCGGGCAGGTCGCACTTGTTGATGGCCACCACCATGGGCACGCCGGCACTGCGGGCGTGGCTGATGGCCTCGATGGTCTGGGGCATGACCGAGTCATCGGCGGCCACGATGAGGATGACCACATCGGTGACCTCGGCGCCTCGTGCGCGCATGGCGGTGAAGGCGGCGTGGCCCGGCGTGTCCAGGAAGGTAATGCTGCGGTCGTCTTCCAGCTCCACGTGGTATGCACCGATGTGCTGGGTGATGCCTCCCGCCTCGCCCGCCACCACGTTGGTCTTGCGGATGCGGTCGAGAAGGAGCGTCTTCCCGTGGTCCACGTGCCCCATGACCGTGACCACCGGCGGCCGCGGCCGCAAGGTTTCGGGGGCATCCTCCTCCACCTCGTCCTCGGCCTCGGCGACGTAGGCCTCCTCCTTGGCCGCCTTGAACCCGAACTCCTCCAGAAGAAGCTCAATCTGGTCGAAGTCGAGGCGCTGATTGATGGTGACCAGCAGACCCAGGTTCTTGAAGGCGGACCCGATGATCTCCGTGGGCGTCACGTCCATGAGCTCGGCCAACTCGGCCACCGTCAGGAACTCGTTGACGCGCACGGTGCGCATCTCCCGCTCTTTTTCCTCGCGGTGCTGCTCTTCCTGGATCTCCTGCTCCTCCGCCGACAGACGATGGCCCTTCTTCCGGCGCTTCCTGCTCCCTCCGGACTTGAGCTCGGCCATGACGCGTTCCACGTTGGACTGGACCGCGTCCCGGTCCACCCGCTGCCGCTTCTTCCCCTTCTTCCGGTCCCGCTTGGGCCGGCCGTCGGGCGTGAAGCCTTCGGCCTGGATCCGCACCTGCCCTCCCGGGCCGGCGCTGGCGGCGGGGGTGGGTCTGCGAATGGTGCGCACCGGCCCGTCGGGCGCGCCCCGGCGCGCCGGCTGAGGCTTGACGGCGGCTTCCGCCCCCGCGCCCTCTTCCTCTCCTCCGGCCGTCGCCTCCGCACTACCCTCGGAAACCCCGGCGCCGGCCTGTGCTTCGGCGCCCGCTTCGGCTTCGGCGGCGACCTCTGTCTCACCGGCGCCCTCCATCTGTCCGCCCGCTTCACCTTCGCCGGGCTCCGCTGAGGCGGCAGCCTCCGCTCCCTCGGAGGCCCCTTCCTCGTCCTGCGCAGCCGGGGATGCGACCGCTTCCATTTCGGCGCCGGGTTCCTCCGCCTCGGCCACGGGCGCACCGGCATCCGTGACCCCGGCTTCGGCGCCCTGTGCGGCGGCTTCCTCCCCCGCTGCCGCAGTTTCTTCGCCTTTCACCGCGACGCCGGCCTCGGACGCAGCCTCTTCTGCACCGGCCTCCGGTGCCGCTTCCTCGGCGGCGGCCTCCTCTTCCTCGGAAGCCCTGCGACGCCTGCGACGGCGCTTGGGGGCCGACTTGGCCTCCTCCAGGGCGGCCTCGATGGCCTCGGCGGCCGACTTGTGTCCGGCGCGGCGCTCCCGCTCCACCCGGGCGAGCACCTTGGCCACCTGACCGTCGGTGAGGGACGACTCTTCGTCGTGGACGGGCACACCCATCCGGCGGAGGAGCTTCAAAAGCGCCTCGGTGTCGACCTTGAGGTCCTGGGCTAGCTCTGTGACCTGCATGCTGTCGCTATTCCTCCACAGGGCCGGGTGACGCCTTCGCCCCCAACCGTTTCGCCAATTCGGCAGCCATGGGTGCCGCCGTAACGGCGACCACCGACACGGGCCCTTTTCCCACTGCGGCGCCCAACGCGCCTCGATCCCCCAGGATCACCTGCGGGACCGAGCGTTCCGTCAGCAATCGCTTGATTTTTTCAACCTGTACCGGAGAGGCGTCCCCGGCCACGAGCACCAGCCTGGCACGGCCCTCCCTGAGCGCCGCGCGCGACGCATCGGTTCCAATGACGACGCCCCCTCCCCGCCGGGCAAGGCCCAGGAGGCGAAGCGCGTCACGCCTCTCCTTCGTCTTCATCCTCTTCGGCTACCGCTGCGGCTTCAGCGTCGGCCTCTTCCGCGGAAGCCCCCGTTTCCTCGGCGGGCTCCTCCGCTTCTACAGTCGCCGCTTCCTCCTCCTTCGAAGCGGCTTCCACCTCCTTCGAAGCGGCTTCTACCTCGCCTGCGGCAGCTCCCTCGCCTGCAACGGCGTCCGCCTCCTCCGTGGCCGGCGGGTCCCCCGTCAGGCCGAAGATTCCTGCGGCCTCACCGCCCTCTGCCGGCGCCTCCGCCGCGGGCGTCGGCTCCTCGATGACCGTCAGCTCGTCGATGAGCTGGAGGAGCCGGTTCGCATCCTCCTCGCTCAGCCCCGGAATGGCGAGGAAATCCCCGCGTTCCAGGTCGATAATCTGCAGAAACGTATCATATCCGGCGGCATTCAGAGCCGCCAGAGCGGTCTCGGAGATCTCCAGCTCGCTGATGGGGAAATCGGCCGTCTCATACTCCTCTCCCCCCTCCTCGTTGAAGAGAGAGAGATCCGCCCCCCGCTCCAGCCATTCACGGGAGCCGTAGAGGTCGATCTGCCATCCAATGAGCTGGGAGGCCAGACGCACGTTCTGTCCGTTGCGGCCGATGGCCAGCGAGAGCTGGTCCTCGTCCACGATGGCGGTGATAACCCGCCGCTCCGGATCGGACAGCACCTTGGCCACCCGGGCCGGAGCCAGTGCACGCCGCGCAAACACTTCGGGATCGGGATGCCACGGCACGATATCGATGCGCTCACCGCCCAGCTCCGAGACCACCGCCTGGACCCGGGAACCCTTCAGCCCGACGCAGGCGCCTACGGGGTCGATGGAGTCGTCCCGGCTGTACACGGCGATCTTGGTGCGCCCGCCCACCTCGCGGGCGATCTCCTTGATTTCCACGATCCCCTGGTAGATCTCGGGGACCTCCAGCTTGAAGAGGGCGGCCACGAAGAGGGGGTCGGCGCGGGAAAGGATGAGGCGCGGTCCCTTGGGCGTCTCTTCCACCTTCTTGAGCACGGCGCGGATGGGATCGCCCTGGCGGAAGCGCTCGCGGGGGTTCTGGTCCTTCCACGGGATTAAGGCGTCGGCGTCGCGGGCCCGGTTGAGCAGCACCACGATCTTGCCCCGCTCGATCTGCTGGACCTCCCCGGAAAGGAGTTCTCCGACCCGGCCCTCGAACTCGTCGCGAATGCGGTCCCGCTCATTCTCGCGAACCCGCTGCACGATGCGCTGCTTCACGGCCATGACGGCGTTCCGCCCGAAGTCGGCGAAGTCCACGGGAACTTCCATGACATCGCCCACCTCGTAGGTCTCATCGTCCCAGCGCGCCTCTTCCAGGGAGATCTCGCAGGAGGGATCCTCCACCTCCTCAACGACCCTCTTGAGCACGACGATGTCGAACTCCCCCGTGTCCTCGTCGATGTCGATCTCGGCGCGGACATTGGGTCCGTAGATGCGCGCCAGACCGGCCATGATGCCGTCCTTGACGAGATCCGTCATCTCCTCGTCGGAGAGGCTCTTGGTCTCCGCGACGTCACGGAAAGCCGCTACGATCTGGCCAGCATTCGCCATACTTCCTCTCTTACTTCCATGTGAAAACGAGGTTGGCACCCGCAATCTCCTCCAGCGGGATCCCGACCTCGTCGCCATCCGGGAGCCGCAACCGCACCGCGGACCCCTCTTCCGTGCGCTCCAACCCGAGAAGCTCGCCCTCCAGGCGTCGCGCGCGTCCCGCGAGAACGTCATGACCCTTCACGGCCACCTTCCTGCCGGCGAACCGCTCATAGTCCCGCTCCCGCACCAACGGACGCTCCACACCCGGAGAAGACACCTCGAGCACATAGCGCTCGGGCATCCCCGGATGCGCATCCAGCCACGGCTCCAGGGCCCGGCTCACCGTCGCGCAGTCGGCCACGCTCACGCCCTGCCCCGGATCCATCCGGTCGATCCGGATTCGCAGGAGAGGCCGGCTGCGGCTCCCTCCCCACCGCAGGTCCACGAGCTCGAAGCCCAGCGCTTCCACGCGGCGTTCGACCTCTTCGGTCGCGATGGCGGGATGTGCCGTCATCCTTCCCTCCCGCGTTGCAAAAAACCCAGTCTACACCGAATAAAAAAGCGGGGGCGAACCGCTCCCCCACTTCGAGAAAAGCCGCCCCTGCGGGCAGCTCTGCCGAGGTCTAAGTATATGGGAAATCCGCCCTCATCTCAAGGGACGAGGGCCCATCTTCAGTCCGAGGGACCCGGATCGGCCCGCTCGGCGAAGTCCCCCAGGTCGTCGGAATCGTCCCCGGCCTCGCCGGCGGCGTCCGCCGCCGCGTCGCCCGCTTCCCCCGTCTGCTTGCGGAACCACGTTTCCAGGGCGTCCACCCGCTCCCCGAGGCGGTCCACCACGCCTCTGAGATCGTCGAACTCCGACTGGCTCACGAAATCCAGGCGCTCCTTGGCACCCTCGGCGGCTTCCTGCGCCTTGTGGAGGGCGTCCTTCATCACCTCCTTCGCCCGCTCGGGAGAGAGGTCCCCCCGCTCCCGGGCCTCGGTGATGGTCTCCTCGATGGCGTCCTTGAAGGCGGACAGCACACCGATGCCCTGGCGAATCCCCTCGGATACGCGTTCCCGCGCGCTTCTCTTCTCATCCGTCATGACGTTTCGTCCCGTTGTTGGAGATCTCCTCTTCGGGGCCCTACGAGGAGAGGAGCCGAGAGAGTTTCAGGGCAGCCTTCACCACCCCCGCCCCCGGCGCACGGATTCGGCCCGCCTTCCCGCCCCACCTCCCTCAGTCCTCGCGCTGCTCGATGCGGGCCCCCAGCGCCGCCAGACGCTCGTCGATACGCTCGTACCCACGCTGGATCTGGCGGATGTTGCGGATCTCGCTGGTGCCCTCGGCCCCCAGAGCCGCCAGGAGGAGTGCCATTCCCGCGCGGATGTCCGGGCTCTCCACCACGGCGGCCTTCAGGGGGGTCGGCCCCACCACCACGGCGCGATGCGGATCGCACAAAATGATTGAGGCGCCCATGGCTACGAGCTTGTCCGTGAAGAACATACGCGACTCGAACATCTTCTCGTGGACCAGGACCGTGCCACGGCACTGGGTGGCGGTCACCAGGGCGATGGAAGTCAGGTCCGCCGGAAACGCCGGCCAGGGCCCGTCGTCCACCTTGGGCGCGTGGCCGAAGGCGTCTTGCTGGATCACCGCCTCCCGGCTCCCGTAGACGTGGAGATCGGATTCCTCCACCTGGCACGCCACGCCGAGACGGCGAAAGCCCAGGAGGGTGGAGTGGAGGTGCTCCACCGGCGCTCCTTCGATGGTGAGGTCGCTCCCCGTCACCGCGGCGAGCCCCATGAAGGAGCCCGTCTCGATGTGATCCGCCCCTACCCGGAAGCGGGCGCCGTTCAGGCGCTCCACGCCTTCGATCTCCAGGATGTGGGTGCCGACGCCGCGGATGCGGGCTCCCATGCCGTTGAGCAAGGTGCACAGGTCCTGGACGTGGGGCTCTGCGGCGGCGTTGCGGATCTCGGTGCGTCCCCGGGCCAGTACCGCCGCCATGACGGCGTTTTCGGTTCCCGTCACCGACGGCTCATCGAGGAAGACGTTCGCGCCGTTGAGCCCCGACGAGGACAGCTCGAACCCCTCCCGTGTGGTCTCGATCCTGGCGCCCAGCGCTTCGAAGGCCAGAAAGTGGGTGTCCATGCGCCGGCGCCCGATGACGTCGCCGCCGGGAGGCGGGAGCTTCACGTGGCCGAAACGCGCCAGGAGGGGACCGGCCAGCAGAAGGGAAGCCCGGATGCGCGAGGCGAGATCCCGATCAATGGCGTCCACCGAGATTCCCCGGGGATCCACCGTGACCTGGTTGGGCCCGTCCCAGCGGACCCCGGCCCCCAGGGAGGCGATGATCTCCATGAAGGTCTCGACGTCCCGAATCCGCGGGATGTTCTCCAGTGTGACGGGCTCGTCGGCCAGAACGGTGGCGGCGAGGCACGGCAGGGCGGCGTTCTTGTTCCCGGCGGGCCGGATGCGGCCCTGGAGGCGGTGTCCGCCTTCCACCAAAAAGGTTCCCATGTTCTCGGAGAAGCGGGGGGTGAGGTCGCGGGCTCGGGCCCGGGGCACCGGAAGATATTCCGACCTCTCCTTCGCCAGCAACCGACGCGTCACTTCTCCCTCCCTCCTGCGGGTCCTCGTTTGCCCTCCTACGGCCCTTCTCCTCGGTGCAGATTGCGTGCCATCCTTTTCTTGACCCCGCCTCAGGGTGCCTCTACCATCCATCCACGCCCGTTGTCTCCAGAGATGACATCCATGCGACTGAAAGCGTTTCTCAATCCCGATTTCGTGGTGCGGCACCTCCATGCCCAGGACGTGGAGGGCATCGTACGCGAGTTGGCGGAGCAGGCCGAAGCCGCCGGCGTGGCCAGCGCCGACGTGGTGGGGGAGAAGCTCCTGGAAAGGGAGCAGGCTCACCCCACGGTCATGGGAGGCGGCCTCGCCATCCCCCATGCCACCGTCCCCGGCCTCCAGGAGCCGGTCATCGGGGTCGCCACCGCCGACGCACCCATACCGTTTGGCGGTCCCTCCCTGGACCCGGTCAACACCTTCTTCATCCTCCTCTCTCCCCCGGGGCACGAACGCGAGCACGTGAAGCTTCTGGCCCGCATCTGCCGTCTTGCCCGCCACGAAGGCTTTATGGACGACCTGGCTCGAGCGCGGGACCCGCAGGAGTTGATGCACCTGGTCGAAGCGGTGGATGACCAGCACGCATGACGGATTCCACGCCCACGCGCCTCCTGGTCGCCGTGATCAATGATCCCGAGCGGCTCGACGAGATCCTCTCCGGCTTCCTGGAGCTGGGAGTGACGGGAGCCACCGTCATCAACAGCGAGGGGATGGGCCGCCTCCTCTCGCATGACATCCCCATCTTCGCAGGGCTGCAGACGCTGATCTCCGGCTCGCGGCCGCAGAATCGCACCATTTTCAGCGTCGTGCCCGAGCACCTGGTGGACCCTGTGATCGAACTCCTTCAGGACATTTTCGGCGACCTGGATTCCCCCGCCACCGGCATCCTCTTCACTCTGCCGGTGGATCGGGTCGTGGGGCTCGCGCCGGAACTCGGTGACGAGCGCCGCCCCATCTAAAGGCGGAAGCCGGCCCTATGTCACCCCTCCTCGGGACCCTCATTCTGATCCTGCTGGCGCTCCTCGGGGCCCGCTTTTCCTTTTCCACGGAGCGGGTTCGAGCCCGACCCCGCCTCTTCCTGCGCACCGGGACGTATTTCCTCATCTTCGGATACGCTCTGGGCCCCGCGGGACTGGCCCTTCTGGATCTCACCGCCACCCAACAGCTCTTCCCCTTCCTTGCCCTGGCTCTGGGGTGGTTCGGGTTCCACTTCGGGCTGCAGTTGAACCTGGAGAACCTTCGCCACTTCCCCTTCCGCCACCATCTCCTGGGGATCGGCCAGGCGGTCCTCGCCTTCGGCATCTTCCTGGGCCTGGGGACGCTGGCCCTCACGGGATTGGCCCGGGCGGGGATGGATGTGGACGGACCCGTGGCGCGCACCCTCCTTCTGTGCGCCGCCGCAGCCGCTTCGGTGAGCACGCCCGCGGGGATCGCCGCGGTTTCATCCAACTATCTGGTGCGGGGACCGGTCCGGGACCTGCTCTTCTTCACCGCGTCTCTGGACGCCGGGGTGGGAATCCTGGCGCTGCAGGTCGTCTATGCGCTGTACCGTCCGGAAGGCATGGGGGCCGCGGTGGGCGTCACAGGGGATCTGAGCCTCCTGGGCGTCGCGGTGGGGCTGGGTCTGGTCTTCGGCATGCTCTTCCTCTGGCTCACCCGCGGGCGCACCCCCGGAGAGGAGCTGGTCCTCTACCTCCTGGGAATGTGCGCCTTCGCCGCCGGCGCCGCACTCCAGTGGGGCCTCTCCCCCCTCTTCGTATCTCTGGTGGCCGGCGCCCTGGTGGCGAACCTGAACCCGGAGCGGGGTCGGATCTTCGCCCTGCTGGAACGATGGGAGAAGCCCGTCTACCTGATCTTCCTCCTTGTGGCCGGTGCCTTGCTGGACGCGCCCACCCCGGCGGTCCTGGGCCTGGCGCTGGCGTACACCGTCCTCCGGGCCCTGTCCAAGGGTGCGGCGGCGGCGGTGATGGTCACGGCCGTCCCCCTCTCCTTTCGTGTCCCGCGTCGCCTCGGCCTGGGCCTCATCCCCCAGGGAGGCATCGCACTGGCCATGGCCCTCTCTGTGGTGCTCACCTACTCGGGTCTCCAGATCGGCGGCGTCGACGGGGAACGGGCCTTCTTCACCGTCATCGTCATCGGCGTCCTCCTCTCCGAAGTGGTGGGCCCCTACCTGACGGCCCACCTCCTTCGCAGGGCGGGGGAGATCTCTCCCGGCGTGGAGGAAGCTCTGGCGCAGGGCGACCGGCGGCAGGCGGAGCGGGAGGCGGTGGGTCCGCGCCCGGAAGTCTTGTGAAGGATCCGGGCCCGAGGCCGGGCGGGGACGCACGGGCCCCATCCGGCGGAGCCCGGCGCCCGGGTGGCTCCTCACCCGCCTTTCTGATTAGACTTGTTGCATGATGAAGCTCATTCTCCTTGCCTCGGCCCAGAGTGCGGCGGGGGAACCCGTCGCCGCGATCCTGCAGCGTGACGGCATCGCGGTGGCCGCCGACGTGGCCGTCATCATCATGGCCGTGGCTGTCGTGATCCTGGCGCTCGTAGCCGCACGGGCCCTGGCCGAGGCGCGCAGAGCCGTTCAGGAGGCCCGCCTCGGCCTTCGTCAGAACCTGGGTCCCGTCTCGGACCGGGCCCGAGCCATCTCCGACAACGTGGAGTTCATCACCCAGGCGCTGCGCACCGACGTGGCGCGACTCAACGCTTCGGTAAAGGCCCTGGCCGACCGCCTCCAGCAGGCTTCGGACCGGATGGAAGAGCGCATCGAGGAGTTCAACGCTCTCATGGAGGTCGTGCAGGCCGAGGCGGAGGACATCTTCCTGGACACGGCGGCTACGGTTCGGGGCGTGCGGGAGGGCACACGGGCCATCGCAGGCTCGAGCCGTGCCCGGTCGAAGGGCGCGTACGGCCCCGACTCCCCCATCCCGGCTCCAGCGCCCGAGCCGGACGAGGACTGAATCGCCGGCACGCCGTGCGCCTCCTTCCATCTGCTCTCGTCGCCCTGACCTGGCTCTTCCTCGTGCCCGAGGCGGCGTGGGCCTGGGGTCCGGGCACGCACCTGGCCGTGGGAGAGGCGGTGCTGGGCGCCCTCTACCTCCTTCCGCCGGCGCTGCAACTCCTCCTGGAGCGCTTCCCTCTCCACTTTCTCTACGGGGGGATCGCCGCCGACATCTCCTTCGCCAAGAAATACGTTCCCGAGGGACGCCACTGCCACAACTGGTCGGTGGGCGAGGAGATTCTGGAATCCGCCGACGCGGAAGCCCTCCAGGCGGTGGGGTGGGGCTACCTTGCCCATCTGGCCGCCGACACCATCGCCCACAACTTCTTCGTGCCGCGGCGGCTCCTCCTCACCAGCACCACCCAGGGTCTGGGCCACGCATACTGGGAGCACCGCATGGACATGCACGTGGGCGAAGACTTCCTGACCAAGGCGAGACACCTGGTGGTTCAACATGACCACAGTGAGGCCGACGCCCTCTTCGACCGGGTGCTCAGCCGTACCCTGTTCAGCTTTCAGACCAACCGGCGGATCTTCCGGGGAATGATCCGCATGCAGGGGTATGATCGCTGGCAGCGCGTCTTCGAGCAGGTGCTTCGCAAGTCGCGCTTCGACCTCCCCGACCCGGTGGTGGACGACTATTTCGCCCGCACCTTCGACTACGTGGTGGGCTACCTGGGGGAGCGCCATGCTTCCCCGGCGTTCGCCCTCGACCCGGTGGGCGACCTCAACCTGCGCCTGGCGAAGAAGGTGCGGCGACGCACGCTGGCGGATCCCGAGGCCCACCGCCCGGGCGCGCTCCAGGAGATGGCGGACGAGTTCTTTCCCCTTCCCCGGGAGCCGCTGCGCTACTGGCTCCGGATCCGCGACCCCGAGTTCGCCGCGGGCATCACCGCCCGGCGGGCCGCCGGGCGGGCCCTCCCGGGATAGGCACGGCGCTTACGGCCAATCACGCTCCAGGGCGGCGTAGCGCACCAGGAGTTTTTTCCGTCCCTCGTCGTCGAAATCCACCGTGACCTTCAGGTCCCGGCCGAAGCCGCTGATCCCCACCACCGTCCCCGATCCGAAGGTCTGATGGACCACGCGCTCGCCTTTGACGAAGCGCGGGGTGTCCTGGTTGAGGGCGGCGTCGCTCTCCACGTCGGGAAGGTAGTCCTTGGTGGACCCACCTCCCGAGGCGAAATCCGACCCGGAGGGTGCTCCGAAGTCCCCCGAGCTCCGTGAGGAACGACCCGGCCCCGACCGTCCCCGCCACCCGGCCCGCTCCCCCAGGGCCAGACGTTCGCTGCGCCGCTCCTCCAGAAGCTCCTCGGGAATGGCGTCCAGGAAGGACGAACGGGCGCCGTAGCTGAACTCCCCCGCCCTTCGCCTGCGCCGGGCCCAGGTGAGGGTGAGCTTGTCCTCGGCGCGGGTCATGCCCACGTAGAAAAGGCGTCGCTCCTCCTCCAGCGCCTCGGCTTCGTCGAAGGCGCGGCTGAGGGGAAAGAGGCCGTCCTCCAGCCCGGCGATGTACACCACCGGAAACTCCAGGCCCTTGGCGTTGTGGAGCGTCATGAGGGTGACGGTGTCGGCGTCGGGATCCAGACGGTCCACGTCAGCCACCAGCGCCACCTGCTGCAGGTAGAGGTCCAGTTCGGTGAAGGCGTCTTGCTCCTCCTGCGAGATGCCGGGGGTCTGCAGGGCGTCGAAGTCCATGGCCCCGGAGATGAGCTCGGCCACGTTTCGCGCCCGATCCTCTCCCTCCGGACCCTCCTCCTGGAGAATCCGGACCAGATCGAGCTCCTCCACCAGCGCGTCCAGAAGCTCGCCCACCGGCACCTGGGCGGCGCGGAGGCTGAAGCGCTGGATGAGATCCGCAAAGCGCTGGAGGCCCCGTGCTCCGCCGGCAGGCACGTCGGGCGCTTCGTCGGCCCGCGCCGCGGCCTCCAGCAGGGTCAGGCCTTCCCGCCGGGCCCACTGGGCCAGACGTTCCCGGGAAGCCAGTCCCACTCCGCGGCGGGGGTAGTTCACCACCCGGTCGAAAGCCACTTCGTCCCGGGGGTTGGAGATGAGCCGCAGATAACCGAGAACGTCCTGGATCTCCCGCCGCTCATAGAAGCGCACGCTCCCCACCACCTGGTAGGGGACCCCCTCGCGGCGGAAGGCGTCTTCCAGGGCCCGGGCCTGGGCGTTGGTCCGGTACAGGATGGCGAAGGAGCTGTAGCTCAGACTTCCGTCGCCGGCGAAGCGCTCCCGGATGTCCCCGACGATCCAGCGGGCCTCGTCGGTCTCGTCGGCGGTCTCCACCAGGGAGATGGGCTCCCCGCCGACCCGCTCGGTGTGAAGTGTCTTTCCCTTCCGGCTCACGTTTTCGGCGATGACGTGATTCGCCGCCTCCAGGATGGTGCGGGAGGAACGGTAATTCCGCTCCAGGCGCACCACCTTCGCCCCGGGAAAGGACTCCTCGAAATCGAGGATGTTGCGAATGTCGGCGCCACGCCACCGGTAGATGGACTGGTCGTCGTCCCCTACCACCATGAGGTTGCCCAGCTCCGCAGCCAGCAGCTCCACGAAGCGGAACTGGGCCCGGTTCGTATCCTGATACTCGTCGACCAGGATGAACGCGAAACGCTCCCGGTACCGCTCAAGGAGGGCGGGATGCTCTTCGAAGAGCTCCACCGGCTTCACCAGGAGGTCGTCGAAATCGAAAGCGTTCTGGTCCCGAAGGGCCTGCTGGTACACGGGGAACACCTTGGCCACGTTGCGTACGAAGAGATCGAAAGAGCCTTCGTTTTCCTGCACGAAAGTGTCGGCGTCAATGAGCTGGTTCTTGGCGTTGCTCATCTCGGCGCGGATGGCTTTGGGGTTCCAGCGCTTGGGATCGAGACCGAGCTGATCCTGCACGCTCTTGACCAGGCGCAGACTCTGATCCGCGTCGAAGATGCTGAAGGATCGGTCCCACCCAAGGCGGTCCGCGTGCCGCCGCAGAATACGCGCTCCAAGGGAATGAAATGTGCCCACCCACATTCCGGCGGGCTCGGCGCCCAGGTGACGGGCGATGCGCTCCCGCATCTCCCCCGCCGCCTTGTTGGTGAAGGTCACGGCGAGAATGCGTTCCGCCGGCACTCCGTGCTCGTGGATCAGGTGACAGACCCGGGCGGTGAGCACCCGGGTCTTGCCCGACCCCGCCCCGGCCAGCACGAGGAGGGGACCTTCAAAGTGCTCCGTGGCCGCCCGCTGTTCGGGGTTCAGGCCTTCGAGGTGCGGCGGCAGAGTCAGGACGCCTCCGCCACCGGGAGTCGGATCTGAAATGTCGTCCCCTCCATCCCTTCCAGAAGTTCGATGCGCCCCCCATGGACGCCCTCCACGATGCGCCGGGACAGGGCGAGGCCCACGCCCCACCCCCGGGTCTTGGTGGTCACCCCGGGATCAAAGATCCGATCCCGGATCTCCGGATTCACGCCAGGCCCGGTGTCGCGGATGCGCAGGCTGACCCATCCGTCCCCCGTGTCCCGGGCGTAGATGGTGATCTTTCCGCCGCGACCGGCCAGGGCGTCGAGGGCGTTCTTCACCACATTCTCCAGCGCCCACACCAGAAGTACCTCATTCCCCTTCACGCGGGACAGGTCGTCGGGAAGGTCCACCGTCAGAGTAATCCCCCGCCCCAGGCGGGGGAGGCGCGCCGCCAGGTACCGATCCATCCCCCGCACCACCTCGGGCAGGGAGAGGCTCTCCAGTTCCGGTTCGCGTCCGATGAGCTCGAAGCGGTGGCTGATGCGCTCGAGCCGATCCAGGTCCTGCTCGATGGCGTCGGCCACCTCCCCCTCGCCGAGGGCACCGGGGCGCTCCTTCTCCGGAAGCTTGAGCACTTCCAACCAGCCCTGCAGAGAGGAGAGGGGCGTACCCAACTGGTGCGCCAGCTCCCGGGCCATGGAGGTCCAGGCGCGCTCGCTCTCGGCCCGCCGCTGGGCGCGGATGAGGGTGAAGCCCACCGCCACCGTAAGGAGCAGTCCCCCCGCCTGGAGCCAGGGGATCCAGCGGAGGCGCCGCACCTCCGGGCTGTCGCCGAAGTGGATCTGGCTCGTCGAGGGGTCGCCTACAGGGGGATTCCGGGCATCGAGACGGCGCACATATTCCCGAATCCGGGCCTGGCCCTCGGGGGTGGAGGGATCGGCCTCGAAGGGGAGGTTTCGCACCGCCAGAATCGTGTCGCCCGGGCCCGTCAGCACGAAGGGGACCCGTGACTCGAGGATGATCCCCTGAAGCCGAAACAGCGCGTCGTCGGCACGGCTATCGTCGGGACTGGTGAGACCCGCCTGCACCTCGTTGTAGATCTCGGTGAGCGTTTCGGCGTCGGCCTGCAGCGCCCGCACGATCTGCTGGGTGTAGAGGAGATACCAACCCAGAAGGAGAATGAAGAGGGTGGCCAGCACCACCGGCCACTTGGCCATTCTCATCTCCAGCCTCCTACACGCCCGTCACGCCGAGGGGACCAGATGGAGCCCCTCGACGTACGGCTCCAGGACCCCGGGAAGACGCACGGATCCATCCTCCTCCTGGTAGGTCTCCAGGAGGGCCGCCACGACCCTGGGAAGAGCCAGAGCGGAGCCGTTGAGGGTGTGGACGAACTCGGGCTTGGCGCCCGGAGCCGGCCGGAACCGCAGATTTGCCCGCCGCGCCTGGTAGTCGGTGAAAGTGGAGCAGCTCGATACCTCCAGCCAGCGCTCCACGCCCGGGGCCCAGACCTCGAGGTCGTAAGTCTTGGCGGCGCTGAACCCCAGGTCGCCCGTGGCCAGCACCACCCGCCTGTAGTGAAGCCCCAGGCGCTCCAGAAGAACCTCGGCTTCGCGGGTAAGCTCTTCGAGCGCCTGGACGCTCCGTTCCGGCGTCTCGTACCGCACCAACTCCACCTTGTCGAACTGGTGGACGCGGAGAAGCCCGCGGGTGTCCTTGCCCGCCGCCCCCGCCTCCCGCCGGAAGCAGGGGGAGTAGGCGGTGTAGCGCACCGGCAGATCGCCTCCGGCCAGGAGCTCGTCCCGATGCAGATTCGTCACCGGTACCTCCGCCGTGGGGATGAGCCACAGGTCGTCCCGTTCCGTCTGGTAGGACTCGTCGGCGAACTTGGGAAGCTGGCCCGTCCCGGTGAGCGTCTCCCGGGTCACCAGATAGGGCACACGGAGCTCGATATAGCCGTTCTCCCGCGTGTGGGTGTCCAGGAAGAAATTGATGAGTCCGCGTTGCAGGCGGGCGCCGGCGCCCCGCAGGACGGGAAACCCGGAGCCGCTGATGCGCGCGCCCCGGGCGAGATCCAGAATGCCCAGCGTCTCCCCCAACTCCCAGTGGGGCCGCGCGGGAAAGGAGAACTCCCGGGCCTCGCCCCAGGTGGACACCACCACGTTGGCGTCCTCGCCCCCTTCCGGCACGTCGTCGAGGGGAAGGTTGGGGATCTCGAGAAGGAGCTCCTGGATCTGTGCTTCGCGCTCCCGCACCACATCGTCCAGCGCCGCGATCTCCTCGCCCACCTTCCGCATCCGGGCGATGAACTCGTCGGCGTTCTCTCCGGCGCGCTTCATCTCCCCGATGCGCTTCGAGGCTTCGTTGCGCTGCGCCTTCAGATCGTTGACCCGGCTCAGCGCCCCCCTCCGCTCCTCGTCCAGGGCGCGTACCCGGTCCACCATCTCCACGTATCGGGGGTCGCCCCGCCGTGCCAGAGCGGACTTCAGGACTTCCGGCTCGTAACGAAAGAGGCGGATATCAAGCATGAGGAAGCGGAGCGCAGGCCATTATTTGGGGGGGATGAGGCGACGGTCGTTGCACACCGGGCTCGAATCGTAGACGAAGGTGAGGGTTCCTCCCTCGGGATCCACGTCCAGGGGCTCCAGCTTCCCGTAGTAGACGCACCGGGTTCCGAAGGCGCCGATGCCCTGATTGGTGCGCACCACGTAGATGTTCCCCAGACTCACCGGGACGGGATTGAACCGCTCGTAACGCGTCGTGTCCGCCGGCGCCTCGGTCACCTCGTCGAAGGTGGCTCCCGGGAAGACGGCGATGCCGGCCCGGGACTCCACCCCCAGGGCTCCGGGGGGCAGGAGGACGATGACGCCGTCGCGGGTGTCTACGGCAAAATCCCACTTCCCCGTGGCGTCGGGCGCCTCGACGCGCACCGGAGTGCGGCGGTTGAGATTGAACCCGGAGTTCAGGTTCAGCTCGGGGCGGGCCAGGGAGTAGAGGAGGACCGTATCCGGCGCCGCCTCCCACTTGATGGTAAAGGGGTCATCTCCGCATGCCCCCATCCCAAGGAGGAGAAGGGTGACCGCGGCGGCGAAGACAGCCGCCCGGGCCCGGGAAGAATGGGCTGGTGGGGTGCGGAACATAGATAGGATCACTCCAGAGAGGCCGTCGCCGGATCGGGGAAAGAACTTGCCGGAAATGCTCAACGGGTGTCAACCCCGATAAGCCGCGTCATTCCTTGACTTTACCCCACCTGCCGGGTAGGTTCCCCGCCCATCGTCAGCCCTGTCCCCCACCGTGAGGCGGCATGGTCGTGGAACCCCCCGCAGCTTCGCCCTCCCGGCGCATCCTGGTGGCCGATGATGAGCCCCACATCCGGCGGGTGCTGGAAACCCTCCTCAGCACCGCCGGCTTCACCGTGGACGAAGCCGCCGACGGCCGGGAAGCCATTGCCATGCTGGATGGATCCGTCCCCTACGACTGTATCCTTCTCGACCTCATGATGCCGTATGCCTCGGGGCTGGACGTGCTGCAGCACGTCCGCAAGCATCCGGCCCACTGGCATACCCCCGTGGTCATCCTTACCGCCAAAGGACAGGATGCGGACCGGGAGGCCGCCATCGCCGCCGGCACCGACGACTTCCTCACCAAGCCCTTCAGCCCGAAAAAGCTTCTGGCTCGCATCGAGGAGATGATCGCTGGACACTGACCCCCACCTGTGGATCACCGTGCTGGCCGGCGGCATCGGCTCCCGCTTCTGGCCCGCCAGCACTCCACGGCGCCCCAAGCAGCTTCTCGCCCTGGGCGGTGAAGCTCCCCTCATCCGGGAGACGGTGGACCGGGCCCTCTCCCTGGTCCCCCCCGAGCGGGTGCGCATCCTGGCGGGCGCCCACCTCATCGACCTTTTTCACCCCGTACTCCCCGAGCTTTCCGAAGAAGCGTACCTGGAGGAGCCGGTGGCCCGTGGGACCTGCCCTGTCCTGGCGTGGGCCGCCGCCGAGCTCGTCCGGCGGGACCCCGACGCCGTCATGGTCTCCCTGCACGCCGACCACCTCATCCATCCCCTGGAAGCCTTTCGGGACACGGTGCGGGCCGCCGTGGCGGTGGCGCGGGAAAAGGACGCCCTCCTCACCATCGGGGTACCTCCGAGCCGGGTGGAAACGGGCTACGGGCACATCCAGCCCGGCACTCCCCTCGCCGTCCCGGGCGCGCCCGGGGCCGTGGAGGTAGCGGCGTTTCACGAAAAGCCCGACCCGGACATCGCCCGCCGCTACACCGAGGAGGGGTACCTGTGGAACTCGGGGATCTTCGTGTGGAAGGCCGCTGTCTTCCTCGACGAGGTTAGGCGTCACGCGCCTGAGGTGGGCGGGCTTCTCCCCGTCCTGGAGGAGGAAGGCGCCGAGGCGTTCTTCGGGCGAACGCCGGTGTGCGTGGTGGACACGGCGGTCCTGGAGCGGAGTGAGCGCGTGGCGTGCGTGCCCGCCACCTTCTCGTGGGACGACGTGGGGAGCTGGGCATCCCTCCCCCGCGTCCGCAGCAGGGATGAAGAGGGGAACGTGGTGGAGGGGGACGCCATGGTGGAGGACGCGCGAGACAACATCGTCTGGGCCGAAGACGGAAAGGTGGTGCTCTGGGGGGTGAGTGATCTGGTGGTGGTGCGCACCGGGGAGGCCACCCTGGTCATGCCGCGGGAACGGGCCGCCCATCTCAAGCGCCTCCTGGCCCGGGTGGCCGGAGCGGAGAAGGAGGCATGAGCGGAGCGCGCCTCTTTCTCTTCGACGACCGCCGGGCCCGTTGGTGGGCGCCCTTCACTCTCACCCGCCCCGCCGGCGAGCTCCTGTACGGATGCATGACGCTGCGCGCCCGGGCGGAGCGGGTCCTGGGCCTTCCCTGCTCCGGACATATCACCCGCCGGGCGCTGGCGGCTTTCGAAGAGCCGGACGCCCCTCCGGTGGTGGCGGAGGAGGAACTGGACGACCGCGGGATGCGCATCTTCCTTCTGAGCCGGGCGGCACCCGAGTTTCAGGCCCCACCGGACCTGTCACGGCCGGGCCGGATCATGATGGGCGATGTGTGCGTAGGGCGCATC
Organism: Gemmatimonadota bacterium; assembly: GCA_046756305.1. Classification (GTDB taxonomy): domain Bacteria; phylum Gemmatimonadota; class Gemmatimonadetes; order Longimicrobiales; family Gaopeijiaceae; genus JBHHWB01. The sequence continues at coordinate 10,020 of JBHHWB010000037.1, read as the reverse complement.
GTGGAAGACGGCGCACCGCCCCCCGACGCCGCCTGGTTCGCCGATCCCAACGGAGGCGGCAGCGCCGACGCCGCCGACTCCCCGGGCGCCGAGGTTCCCCTCGTAGGCGAAGTTCTGGAGCGCCCCTGGGACCTCCTGGCACGCAACGCCGTGCGCGTCCACGTGGACATCGAGCGCATATGGCTCGACGACCACCGGCCCCCGGAGGTGATCCACGTCGCCCGCACCGGTGGATTCGAGCTTTCCATGGCCCACGACGCCGAAATCGATCCCGGCGTGGTGGTAGACACCCGCGACGGTCCCATCCGTCTGGACAGCGGGGTCCGGGTGGAGGGCCCCGCCCGCCTGGTGGGTCCCCTCTTCGTGGGACCCGGTTCGGTGGTCCTCGGCGGCACGGTGGCCCGCTCCTCCCTCGGTCCCGTGTGCAGGGTCCGCGGGGAGGTGACCGACAGCGTCTTCCTGGGGTTCGACAACAAGGCCCACGATGGATACATGGGCCACGCCATCCTGGGACAGTGGGTGAACCTGGGCGCCGCCACCACCAACTCGGACCTGAAGAACAACTACGGCACGGTGCGCGTGTGGACACTGGAGGGAGAAGTGGATACGGGGCTCCTCAAGGTGGGATGTTTCCTGGGAGATCACGTGAAGACGGGCATCGGCACGCTCCTCAACACGGGCACCGTGGTGGGCGCCGGGAGCAACCTCTTCGGAGGCGTGATGCCGCCCAAGGCCGTGCCGCCCTTCTCCTGGGGCTCGGGCAGCGATCTGAGGGACTATCGCCTGGACCGCTTCCTGGAGACGGCCCAACGCGCCATGGCGCGCAGGGACCGGAGGCTTTCCCCAGGGATGAGGGTTCTGCTCACCGAGGCGTGGCGGGCCACCCGCACGCGCCGTAACCAGTAGGCCGGGCCCGCGTGAGGAACGCGGCGGGCTCCGTGTGCCCCTCGGCCCGGTGAAGCTCTCGGTTCTCGGGAGCGGGAGTTCGGGAAACGCCGTCCTCGTGTGGGTGGGCGAAACCCGGATCCTGGTGGACGCCGGCTTCTCGGGGGCGGACCTGGCGCGCCGGCTGGAGCACGTCGGCGTGGGGCCGGACGAGATCCACGCCATCGTCATCACCCATGACCACGGCGACCACACCCGGGGCATGGGCGTCTTCGCCCGTCGTTTCGGTACCCCGCTGTACATGACCAAAGCCACGCGCGCCGCCAGCGCGCGTCTCCTGCGGGGCGGAGAAACCGTGCGCGCCTACCGGCCCGGACGGCCCTTCGAGGTGGGGGAGATCCGGGTGGAACCCTTTATCACCGTCCACGACGCCGCCGACCCGGTGGGGGTGGCCGTGGTGGATCCCCGCACGGGCCTGCGCCTGGGCGTAGCCACCGACCTGGGCCGTCCCACCGCCCAGATCCGCCACGCCCTCTCCGGGTGCCACGTCCTCATTCTGGAGGCGAACCACGATGCGGTCCTCCTCCACGAGAGCGATTACCCCGTCTCGGTGAAACGCCGCATCGCATCGAGCCACGGGCATCTCTCCAACGAGGCGGCCGCCACCTTCGCCCTGGAGCTCCTCCACGAGGACCTGGTGGGGATCATCCTCGCCCACCTCTCCGATCGCTGCAACCGCCCTGACCTTGCGCGCCGCGTGGTGGGGGACGCCCTGAAGCAGAGCGGGTGGCGGGGCCACCTGGACGTCGCCGGCCAGGACGCGCCCACGCCCCTCCTGGATGTGGTGCGGCTCCTGGCCCGGAGACGCCCGAGCCAGTTGGAGCTCCTGTAGTTCCTATTCCAGCGCCTCGAACCGTCCCTGGAAGAACCTCAGCTTCTCGGGCTCATAGACGAAACGCAGCCCCCGGAGCTTGTCCCTCTCCTCCCACACACGCACGATCCCCCGGGCCACGGCCCGCATGTGATCGTTGGTGTAGACCCTGCGCGGGATGGTGAGACGCACCAGCTCCAGAGCCGGGCGGTAGTTCTCCCCCGTCTCCGGGTTGCGACCCTTGGAGACGTTGCCCCGCTCCATGACACGCACGCCCGTCTCGGCGAAGATGGCCGCGGCGAGGCGCTGGGCGGGATATTCGTCCTGATCGATGTGGGGCAGGAAGCGGCGTGCGTCGAGAAAGACGGCGTGGCTCCCCGGGGGCTGAACGATGGGCACGCCGGCTTCGCTCAGGAGCTGTCCCAGAAGGCGGGTCTGTTCCACGCGGGAGCGGATATAGCGGTCGTCCACCATCTCCTCCACACCGCGGGCGATGGCGGCCAGGTCACCCGTGGCCAGACCTCCGTCGGTGACGTTGCCTTCATAGATGCGGAGGAGTTCCTCGGCCTCCAACGCCCATTCGGGGTTGTCCCGGAAGGCCAGGAGTCCCCCGATGTTGATGAGGAAGTCCTTCTTCCCGCTCACCGTGCACCCGTCCCCGTACATCATCATCTCACGGAGGATCGCCTTCACCGGCGTCTCCCGGTATCGGGGATCGCGGGACTGGATCATGTAGGCGTTCTCCACCGCACGGGTGGCGTCGAAGAACACGGGGATCTCCAGCTCGGAGCAGTAGGCGTAGACCTCCTTCATGTTGTCCATGCTCACGGGCTGGCCTCCGGCCATGTTCACCGAGTGCTCAAAGGAGATGTAGGCGATCTCTTCCGGCCCGTGCTTGCCGACCACTGCACGCAGCTTATCCAGATCGATATTGCCCTTCCAGGGGAACCGGCTCTGGGAGTCGTGCGCCTCGTCCACGATGACGTCCATGAACACGCCGCCGGCCAGTTCCTGATGGAGCTTGGTGGTGGTGAAATACATGTTCCCGGGGACCAGCTGCCCGGGCTCGATCATGATCTGGCTGAGAATGTGCTCTGCCGCCCTCCCCTGGTGGGTGGGGATGATGTGCTCGTATCCCAGCGCCTCCTGGAGGACGGCGACCAGGCGCCCGTATTCGTCGCTGGCGGCGGGGGTGGCCCGGGCGGCTTCGAAGGCGGCCCACTGGTCGGTGCTCATGGCCGACGTGCCCGAGTCGGTGAGAAGGTCGATGCTCACATCCTCCGAGTTCAGGAGGAAGGTGTTGTAGCCCGCGGCCCGGATGGCCTTTTCCCGCTGTCCCCGGGTAAGGGCGCCCACGTGCTCAATGGTATGGATCTGATACGGCGCCACATCGAAGGAGAAGGGCTCCAGGTCGGGAAGCACCCAGTGGTAGCGCATCTGATCCCGCCACAGCCCTTCTTCCACCACCTGAAGAGGCTGGATCCCCTCGGCGTGACGGTGGAGCTCGATGATGGCGTCGGCGATGGCGTCGAGCTGGTCGTTGGTCAATGCCAGCCGGGGGATCTGCACCGGCACCAGGTCCCGCGTGCCGAGGCGATGCATGGCCACGGCCCGCACCCCGGCAAAGAGGTACAGGGAGGCGGAAAAGGTGTCGCGGGCGGTGGGACCCACGTGGGGGAGGAAGCGGTCCGCCCGGATGTAGGCCCCGTCGCACCCCCGCTCGAGAGGAACGCCGCTTTCCCGCAACCGGGCCGTAAAGCGCTCCGTCTGATGCATGACCCAGTGGACCTCGTTCTCTTCCACCATCTCGCGCAGGCCCCGGGCCAGCACCTCCATGGTCCGTCCCGCCATGCCCCCGTAGGTGTGGAGACCCTCGAAGACCACCACTTCGTTCATGAAGCGTTCGTGATCGTCGGGGTGGTCGGTGGTGAGGATGCCCCCCGTGTTGGCCTTGGGATCCTGGGCCCCGTCCATCTGGAAGACGTGGCTGGTCTTCACCATCTGCTTCACCAGGCTCTGGATAGTGCGGTCGGCGTGGCCCGGCTCGTGCCGCTGGACGTACCAGGCGTTTTCGATGATGCGGGAGCCGTCCACGACCAGGCGTACGCCGAAGCGGTCGGCCAATTCCCGCACCGCCCTGAGGTTTTTCAGGCTCACCGGATGCTGGCCGTCGGCAAAGGCCTGCAGGTCGATGAGCGCCACGCGGCCCTCTCCCAGCGCCTCCTCCAGGCGCTCCAGCTCCATGTTCCCGGTGAAGACCGGATCGCTCCGGTCACGCACGTCCAGAACCTCCACCTCCCGGGGCGCCAGCACGTCCATGCGGTCCCGTCCGTTGGACGGGATCACGGCGCCCTGGGGAACCAGGGTGGCCATGAGAAGCTTGACGCTGCCCAGGATGTTGTGGGTGGGGCACACGTACTCGTGGCCCAACACCTCCCGCACGGCTGCCTGAAGGGCGTGGAAGTTGTGGCTTCCGGCGTAGGCCTCGTCTCCTACGAACTGCCCGGCGAGCTGCTCCTGGGACATGGCGCCCGTGCCCAGGGAGCACATGTCGAAGGTCACCTGGGAGGGGGTGAGGTAGAAGACGTTGAAGTCCGCGTCGGCCAGGTGGGCCTTACGCTCTTCGAAGGTGGGAAAGGGAAGGAGGCGGACGGTCTTGATCTTGTGTGGCTCGGCCACGGGAACGGGGCGAGACGACATGCGAAGGCACCTCGGGTGAAGGTCAGTTTCGTCCCCTCAAATCTCCAAAGCCGTCTCTCTCTGTACAGTCGGGAGATTCCCTATGGGGGCTCGGGACCCATAGGCGGGCGCCGCGCCCGCCGACCTGCCGGGCCATCGATCTGTCGCGCCCGCCGTCTCGGCGACGCCGGCGCTTGCCCCGGCCGCCCCCCCGCCTGGAAGGCGGACCCGTCCCGGTCCGGAGCTACCTCCGCCTCAACTCCAGCTCGTGGAACCAGAGGTCGTTGTTGGGAACGTTGAGTCTCAGCTCCACCGGACGGCCGGTTTCGTCCAGAACGAAGGTGGCGGCGCCCGGGCCGAACCAGGCGAACGTCTTGCGCCAACGGATGAGAAAGGTGTCGTAACGCAGGTGCTCCAGATCCGCCACCAGGTCGGGGTTGGGAAGGAGGCGGAGCACCAGGTGACCGTCTTCCAGGCCAATCTTCGCATCCCCGTAGAGGTCGCCGCCGTAGGTGCCGGCGTACGCCTCCAGTTCCAGGGAGGGTCCGGTGCCCGGCGCGCGCAGGGCCACCAGGCTGTCCTGGCGGGCGTGAAAGCGCTCCCGACTCCGCTTCCATCCCGGGAGAAGCTCGGCGCTCCAGTCGCGGGCGTCTCCGCCCAGATAGGCGTCCAGGACCCGGTAGGTGAGGGCGCCGGCGATCCCCGTCATGGCATTGGTGAGAACCACGATCCCCAGGTTCTCCTCCGGGACGAGCACGACCTGGGAATACATCCCGTCGTAGCCTCCCCCGTGGCTCACGATCATGCGTCCCTTGTAATCCGCCAGACTCCACCCCAGCCCGTAGCCGCGGAAGTGAGTGCTGGGGTACCGCTCCCGGTAGGCGGGAGTCACGGCGAAGGGATTGTGCACCCGCCACATCTGCCGCTGGGCATCCTCGCTGAAGATCCGCTTCCCCTGCCACACTCCGTGGTTGAGCTGGGCCCGCAGCCAGAGGGACATATCATGCACGCTGGAGATGATGCCCCCCGCCGCACCCATGGCATCCCAGTTGTACCACTCAAGTGGTACAATCTTCCCGCGTTCGTTCTTGTGGGGGGTCGCCACGTTGTCCATGTCTTCCAGGACCCGGGTCGACGTCACGGAGCGATGCATCCCCAGGGGCTCGAAGAACCGCTCGGGAATGCGCTCGTGCCAGTCCTCCCCGGATACCGCGCGCAGCACCTCCCCCGCCGCGATAAACATGAGGTTGGAATACCCGTATCCGGCCCGGAACGGATACGCGGGCTTCAGGTATCGGGCCCGCCGCACCACTTCCCGGGCGGAGTAGCCGGTCCCGTACCAGAGAAGATCTCCGCTGAAGGTGCCCAGCCCGCTGCGGTGGGAGAGGAGATCCCGGATACGCATATCCTGCGTGACGTACGGCGCATAGAGGCGGAACCAGGGGAGGTGATCCACCACCCGGTCATCCCAGTCCAGCTTTCCCTCGTCCACGAGCTGAGCCAGCGCCGCGGCGGTGAACGCCTTGGAGTTGGACGCGATGGCGTAAAGGGTATTCCCGTCCACAGGGTCGTCGCGGCGCACGTCGCGGACCCCGTAGCCCTTTTCAAGAACGATCTTCCCGCCCTGGACGATGGCCACCGAAAATCCGGGCACGGGCCACGCCTTCTGGGCTCGGGCGAAGTAGGCGTCGAGCGCCGCCACATCCACGAACCGGGACGCCTCCGGCGCCGGGATGCCGACCCCAACCCCGACGCCGGCCCGGGCGGGAAGGCGAGCCTCAGCGGGGACACCGGCCCCAACGTCGGCAGAGGAGAGAACGGCGGCTCCAACATCGGCAGAGGTAGGAGCGCCGGCACGGGCGGGGAGCTGGGCGCCGGCGTGGAGTGGCGCGAGGAGGAAGAAGAGCGCCCCCACCAGCGGACCACGCGCATCGAGGAAGAGACGGTGCACATCGAAGAAGGAGCGACGTGGGAAGAAAAAACGCGAGCGGATACCACGGGAAGGAGCGACGGCACGGAAGGGGGCGCAGGGATGCTCGGCGCAACTGCGCATGGGAGCCTCCGGATGGGGTGGGCACGACGGGGCGTCGGCCCGAAAGCTACCTCAGGTCGCGGGAGGCATCAATTGAGAGGCCGCATCCCCAGGAGAGGAGCTGGAGGCGCCGCCCTGAGCGCAGGTGATCCTCCACGAACCCCCGGGTGTAGAGCCGCACCTCCCTACCCCGGTCGTAGATCTCCAGGTCCAGGGTGCCGCCCCACACCGGCACATCGTCGATGCACACGGACATGACCTGTTCCTGCCCCCGCCGGCGATAGCAGAGCGCGGTGGGATCGAAGATGCACGGTCGCGCGAAGGGGATCTGGGCGCGCAGGAGATCCAGGGAGGTGGCGTAGCTGCTCCGCAGGAGACGGCGCTGGTCCAGCACCCGCACGGGTCCCGCATAGAAGCGGCGGCGCCGCTCGAAACGATCTACCAGCACCTCCAGGCCCTGGAGGGCCAGAGGGTTCGGCCTGAGCTTGACGGTGGTGAACTCGCGGGTGGCGCGGGTGACCGCGTCCACCACCTGTCCGCGGAGAAGGGGCCGGGTGGGATCTTCCTGGGCCTGGACCCCCGCCGCATGTTTGCACCATACGCCGCGGGGTTGCCCTCTACAACCCCAAAAGTCTGAGGAAATCGTTGGAGAGCGCCCACAGCATGAGCCCCACGATGATGATGAAGCCCACGTTGCTCCACTTGAGGCGCTGCTCCACCGAGAGGGCCTGGCCCCGCACTGCCTCGATCCCCAGAAAGAGAAGGTGCCCCCCGTCGAGGACGGGAATGGGGAGGAGGTTCAGGATGGCCAGGTTCACGCTGAAGAGGGCCATGAAGCGCAGGAATACGTCCATCCCCGCCCGGGCAGCCTGGCCGGATGCCTCCCCGATGGTGACGATGCTCCCCATCTGGCGGGGGGAGACGTTTCCTGTCACCAGGTCGCGCAGGAAGCCCAGGATCATCCCCGTCACCGCCACCGTCTCCCGGTATCCATAGACCACGGCCTCCTTCACCGGAAGGGGACGCATGACCACGTCCTGCTCGGGCTGATAGATTCCCACCTTTCCCACCGTCCGCACGCTGCCGTCGGGGCCGCGCTGCTCCTGGGCGTCCACCACCACCGGGCGCACCAGCTCCTTGCCGTCGCGCAGAATGGTGAGTTCGACGCGCTGCCCCGGCCGCGCTTCGATGAGATGCACAAAGTCCCACCAGTTGCGCACCGGGGTTCCGTCCACGGCGAGGACCACATCTCCCGCCTGCAGGCCCGCCCGCTCGGCGGGGGATCCCGGATTCACGGCCCCCACCCCGGCATCTGCCCACGGACGCAGGGCGCGCACGACGCGCAGGCGCTCCTCCCGGTCGGTGGGGAGACGCACCGACACCTCCGCCGGCGGATCTTCTGCGATGACGGACACGGGACCCGGCGGCAGGGAAAGAAGGAGGTCCTGGAGGCGGCCCCAGTCGGTGACGGGCTCGTCGCCGACACGCACGATATGCGCGCCTACGGGAATCTCCCGCAGGGATTCGGTTCCGGGAGGAAGTTCCGCGGTCACCACTTCTCCAACGCGGGTCGTGGCGAAATTGGCTTCACCCCAGTGGGCCGCGACGAAGGTGTAGGCGGCGAAGGCGAACGCCATGTTCATGATGACGCCGGCCGAGATCACCACCGCCCGCGCCCAGATGGGCTTGCCGTCGAAATCCCGGGGACCCGGCTCCCGGGGACCCTCGGACGCACCTCCTTCGAGGCGTTCCATGACCTCGTCGTCCATGCCACCCATCTTTACGTACCCGCCCAGGGGGATGGCGCTGATGACGTACTCTGTCTCTCCCCGGCGGAAGCCGAAGACCTTGGGCCCCAGGCCGATGGAGAAACGCTGGACCTCCACGCCCACGGCCTTGGCCGCGGCGAAGTGGCCCAGCTCGTGGATGAAGATGAGGACACCCAGAACGATGATGGTGGCCAGAATGGTCATGCAGGGGATTCCGTCTTGGCTCGAGCGATGACGTCCACGGCCATGGCCGCGGCATTGCGGGCGGCGCGGTCGGCCTCCAGTACATCTTCCACGGTGTGCACCTCGTGGGCACCCACCGACTCCAGAGCGGCATGAACCACGTCCGCCATCTCCGGAAAACGAATTCTCTCCATCAAGAACGCCTCAACCGCCACTTCGTTCCCCGCGTTGTACACCGCAGGCGCGCATCCGCCCCGCCTTCCCGCCTCGACGCCCATGGCGAAGAGGGGAAACGCCTCGTGGTCGATGGCCTCGAAGGTGAGAGGCGAAGACCGCACGGGATCGTAGGTGCGCAGCGTCGGGTCCCCCACCCGTTCGGGGTAGTTGAGGGCGTACAGGATGGGAAGCTCCATGGTGGGAAATCCCATCTGCGCCAGCACCGATCCGTCGATGAACTCCACCATGGAGTGGATCACCGACTGGGGATGGATCACCGCGTCAATCTGGTCGTAGCCGAAACCATAGAGGTAGTGGGCCTCGATGACCTCCAGCGATTTGTTGGCCAGGGTCGCCGAATCGATGGTGATCTTGGCCCCCATGTCCCAGGTGGGGTGCTCCAGGGCGTCCCGGGGCAGAACCTTCTTCAACGCCTCCGCCGACCTGCCCCGGAAGGGCCCTCCCGACGCCGTGAGAACCAGACGGGCCACCGTTTCCCGGTCGTGTCCCTCCAGGCACTGGAGGATGGCCGAGTGTTCCGAATCGATGGGGACGATCTCGGCGGCCCCCCTCCCCGCCGCCCGCATGACCAGCGGCCCGCCGGCCACGAGGGATTCTTTGTTGGCCAGCGCCAGGCGGTGTCCGGCATCCAGAGCGGCCAGGGTAGGCTCCAGACCGGCGGCGCCGACCAGGGCGTTGACCACCACGTCCACACCGGGGTGGGCCGCCGCCTCCAGGAGCGCCGTGCGGCCCGTGCGCCAGCGCGTGCCCCCGGCCCTCGCGTTCCTCGCTTCCCCCGCACCTCCGGTCGCACCTTCGGTCGCACCTCCGTCCCCGGCGCTGCCCCCCGCCGCCCCCGAGGGCGGTTCCGCCTCAGGGTGGGCCAGCACGGCCAACTCGGGTTGAAAGCGGGCCACCTGGTCCGCCAACGCCTCGGCGCTGCGATGGGCCGCGAGCACCACCACCCGGAAGCGCCGGGGATGACGGGAGATCACTTCCAGGGCGCTGCGCCCGATGGATCCCGTGGAACCCAGAACCGCGACGCGGATCACGGCAGCACCTCCGGCAGCGTGAGGAAAAGGTAGGCCAGGGGCAGGGTAAAGGTGAGGGCGTCGAGACGGTCCAGAATGCCTCCGTGGGCTCCAAAGAACGTTCCCGAATCCTTGACCCCGGCGCCGCGCTTGAATAGCGATTCGGCAAGGTCGCCCACCTGGGCTCCCACGCCCAGGACGACTCCCACCCCCGCAAGGGCCGCCGCCCCCATGGGCAAGACCGGGAGAACTGGCGGCACAAGGAGGCCCCACACGGCGGCGGCGGCGGGCGGCGCCCCCCCGCCCCCCCCACCCCCCCCCCCCCCCCAGGTTGGGGGGGTGGGGGGGGGCCCG
>JBHHWB010000036.1:0-35430 GCA_046756305.1 Gemmatimonadota bacterium | reverse complement strand
GCCGCGCCGAGACCCGGCTGCGGCCCACCTCGGCCCTTCCCCATTCCGCCCGATCCACGCACGCACCCAGTTGTCGAAAGCGTGAAACGAGATCGTGGAACAGGCCCGGGGGGTCTCCTGGGCGGATGCGCCGCCCAACCCCCGGGAACCGAAGAGGAGCTCGGCCAGAGCGACGGAGAAGTGCCGCGAAAACACGCGGGCAGGGACGGAGACATCTGCGACGGATCAGCTCACCAAGGATCCTTCGGGTCCCTTACAGTCCGCGCGTCCCCTCCATCTCCGGGACCCTGTCGGCCAGCGATGCGTAGACCGGTATGCCCGGGATGGGCGCCGTACGTACCCGGGAGTCGCTCACCACGTCCGCCACTCCCACCAACTCCATATCGGGCTACAGCCGTACCGCATCGGCAACCCGTTTGCCGATGACACCATAGCCGTTGACGGCCACACGAATCTTCTCAGTACTCATGTGATGACCTCCTCGGGTCGGGAGGGACTGCGGCTCGGCGGCATGCCGTGCGGGACGTTCTAAAACGGCGCTAAACCGTGAAAGATGAACGCACGATGGGGCGAGCATGAAGGGACGTTCATCGGGGCGACTTAGGAATTCTTCACCTTTTCTTCAGCAATTCTTCATCTTCGCGGTGCCAGTTTTCGGGCTTGATTTCCCGACTGAGAGCCCTCCCGGCGGCCACGACCGCCGGTTCTCTCGGCCCAATCCACTCTGTACGGAACGCCATGCGAGAACTCAACACTCCGATTCCACGACGCTCCTTTCTGCACTCGGCCTTTGCGGCGGGGATGCTGACCGGCCTGGACCGATTCCTTCCTTCCTACGCCTCCGTCTCATCGGGTCTGGCTGGCGAGGCTCGGGAGGGTTACGTGTCAGGCCTGCGCACCTACGACCTGACCATCGAAGAAGTCCACCTGGAGTTCGAGGGCCGCCGCACGACGGCCACGGCCATCAACGGATCCGTGCCCGGCCCTCTCCTGCGCTTTCGCGAAGGAGACGAGGTCACCCTACGCGTGACCAACAAGCTCAAGGAGGACACCTCGATTCACTGGCACGGAATTCTGCTGCCCTTCGACCAGGACGGCGTGCCCGGGGTGAGCTTTCCGGGAATCAAACCGGGGGAGACGTTCACGTACCGCTACACCATGAAGCAGTCGGGAACCTACTGGTACCACAGCCACAGCGGCCTCCAGGAGCAGACCGGTGTGTATGGTCCCATCGTCGTTGATCCCGCCGGAGAGGATCCCCACCCCTACGACCAGGAGCACGTCATCGTCCTTGGTGACTGGACCTACGAGGACCCGAAGAAGGTGCTGTCCAAGCTCCGTAAGTACCCCGCGTACTACAACTATCAGAAGCGCACCCTCCTGGATCTCTTCCGCAACGCGGACGGCAAAGGCTTCGGAGCGGACGTGAAGGACCGGCTCGCCTGGGCCCGCATGCGTATGGACGCCACGGATATCATGGATATCACGGGCGCCACCTATACCTATCTGATGAACGGAATGGGCCCGGGGGACAACTGGACCGGACTCTTCCGGCCCGGTGAGCGGGTGCGCCTCCGGTTCGTCAATGCGGGCGCCGACACCTTCTTCGATGTGCGCATCCCGGGGCTGAAGATGACGGTGGTCCAGGCGGACGGCCAGGATGTCCAGCCCGTGGTAGTGGAGGAGTTCCGCATCGCCATCGCCGAAACCTACGATGTAATCGTCGAGCCCGAGGAGGAGGGACCCTATACCATCTTCGCGGAAGCCATGGACCGCAGCGGGTACGCCCGGGGCACCCTGGCGACGCGAGAGGGCATGACGGCCCCCATCCCGGAGCGCAGGAGGCGCCCTCTCCGCACCATGGCCGACATGGGGATGGATCATGGCTCCATGGAGGGGATGGAGGGGATGGAGGGGATGGAAGGGATGAATGGAATGGCCGGGATGGAGGGCATGCAGCACGGAGAGCCAGCGGCAATGCATCACGGGAACCCGGCCAAGATGAAGCACGAGGGCATGGAAGGGATGGGCGCCATGGGCATGGGGGCCGCCTCTCAGCTCGCTCCCGCGGGAGCGATTCCCGAGCCTAGGCCCCACGGACCCGATACCCACGGCCCGGGGAACGCCGCCGTGCCCATGCAGACCCGCAGCCGGCTCCACGAACCCGGCGTCGGCCTGGGCCAAGACGGCCGCAGAGTTCTCGTTTACACGGATCTGCGGGCGCTTCCCGAGGGCCATGAATACCAGCAGCCGACCCGGGAGATCGAACTCCATCTCACCGGAAACATGGAACGCTACATGTGGTCCTTCGACGGGAAGGAGTACTCCAGGTCACCGGATCCCATCGAGTTGCGGCACGGTGAGACGGTCAGGCTGATCCTGGTCAACGACACCATGATGGAGCACCCCATCCACCTCCACGGCATGTGGATGCTTCTGGAAAACGGGACGGGCCCGTATCTGCCTAGAAAGCACACCGTCAACGTGAAACCCGCGGAGCGCCTCACGGCGCTCGTATACGCCGACGCCCCCGGCCCCTGGGCCTTTCACTGTCACATCCTCTATCACATGGACATGGGCATGTTCCGCGTGGTCCGCGTGTCGGAGCCCCTGGCGGAGGAGGCGGAGTGATGGCCGAGACGACGATGCGTAACGAAAGGAAGTGGACGGCCCGTCTGGTGCCGGGTGTTCTGTCCTTCGTACTGACCCTCGCCCTGGGACTTGGAACGGCGGCGCCCGTCGACGGCCAGGTCCTCATGAAGCTCGAGAACGAAAACCCTTACGGATACGCGCTCTTCGACATTCTGGAGGTGGCGCCCGGTCTCGATGATCGTCCCGCCCGGTGGGACATGATCGCGTTCTACGGAAAGCAGTACCAGCGCCTCTGGATCAAGAGCGAAGGTGACATCTCCACCCTGTCCCGTTCAGGAGAATTCGACCTTCAGGCGCTGTACAGCCGGGTCTTCGCTCCCTACTGGGAGGTTCAGGTCGGGGGACGGGTCGAAGTCGACTACGAGGGCGAAGACCTGCGCAGCCGGGGACACCTGGTGCTGGGCCTCGAGGGGCTGGCCCCCTACTGGTTCGAGTTGGAGCCGTCTATCTATATCAGCGAGAACGGTGATGTATCGGCCGAGTTCGCGGGCAGCCTGGACCTGTTCGTGACGCAGCGGCTCCTCCTCCAGCCCCGGCTGGATGTTTTCGCCGCAGTCCAGGAGGTGCCCGAATGGGGGATCTCCTCCGGACTCAACGGCGTAGGCCTCGGCCTCAGGATGCGGTATGAAATCACCCGGGAGTTCGCGCCCTACCTGGGCATCGACTGGCAGCGTTCCACCGGCGGCGCCGCTGATCTGGCCCGACTGGCCGGACGCGAGGTGAGCCGGAGTGCCCTGGTGGCCGGCGTGCGTATGTGGCACTGACGAAGTAACAATCTCGTTGGACCGGAAAAACCGGGTATGCCCACGGCGTGCCCGGTTTTTTCCTTCCACCCGTGCTTGGCGTAGGGTACGCCAGGCCCTGGAATCTATTCCAGCCCTCCGGCTTCAACCCCCACCCCTCCGACCCACGCGGCTGCGTCGGCCCGGGCCGTCCCGGCGATCCGGGCAAGCGGAAAAAGAACCGGGATGGAGACGGCCCGCCTCGCCATCGGCCCGAACCAGGAGGACGGCGTTCTACAGCGCACCTCATCGGGACTCTACCGTGTTCCTGACCGGGCCGCCCTGGCGCGGGCCGCTGATCCGGCCTCCGGGTAAACTTCCAGGGAACGGCCCCCTCCTCCCGCCTTGACCGCCGTCAATGCACCCCTGCGGCGGGCCGGACATCGTTAGGACGTGATCCCCGCCGATCCGGGCCAAACCCGGCTTCGGCTCACGAACCTTCAGCGCACACGGACGAACGCGCACCAACGAGAGAGAGGACTCCCATGATCGATCCCAAAGAATTCCCGGAAGCGGGACTGACGCTGCACGGGCACAAGTGCCCCGCCATGCCCCAGGGCCTGCGGGCCGGAGCCATCGCAATGAACCGCCTGGGCGTAGAGCGCTCCGGCGACAAGACCCTCCTGGCCCTGGTGGAGCTGGGTGACGACCACTGCGCGCACTGCTTCGCCGACGGAGTGCAGATGATCACCGGCTGCACCTTCGGGAAGGGCAACATCAAGAAGCTGGGCTACGGGAAGTTCGGCCTCACCCTGGTGGACAAGACCACGGGCCGGGCCGCGCGAGTGGTCCCCAAGGCCGAGGCGCAGATGCAGACCAGGAAGACACCGTTCTTCACCGAGTACCGGATGAAGGGCATCCCCCCCGACGCAGGTGCCGGACGAGGTGGTGGAGCCCCTCATCGACATGGTGCTGACCATGCCCGAGGAGCAGCTCTTCAACGTGAGCGAGGTCTTCGACTACGAAGTGCCGCCCAAGGCGACGGAGAGCTTCGATTCCTTCGTATGCGACCGCTGCGGCGACATGGTGGTGGAGACGTACGGGCGGGTCGTGGGTGACCGGAAGGTCTGTATCCCCTGTCAGAAGGACCTCCTTGCCGAAAGGTAATCCCCCAGGCGATCCCGCTCCCTGGAGGAAACCGTGTTCTTATATCTGATCGTTTCGGTCATCATCTTCCTGGCGTCCTTCCTCTTTGCCATGCTGGGTCTGGGGGGCGGGATGGTCTACGTCCCGGGCCTGAAGTGGGCCGGATTCCCGGTCAATGACCCCCGGGGCTCCTCCTCAACGGCCTCAACACCCTTCTCGCCCTCATTCCCTACGCCCGCAAGCGTCTGGTTGACTGGAAGGGTGGAATGGCCATGGCCGCCGCGGCCTTCCTCCTGGCTCCGGTGGGCGCCTATACGGCGCAGTTCGTGCCGGTGCCCCTCCTGCTGGTCCTCTTCTCCATCGCGGTGCTGGCGGCGGCGGTGCGCATGCTCCTCTTCGCACGGCAGCCCGAGCCCGAGACCATCATGTCCCTGGGAAAAAGATCCGTCACAGGCGCACTCGTGGGTGCCTTCGCAGGCTTCATGGGCAGAATGTTGGAGCTGGGCGGGGGCTTCATCATCGCCCCCATCCTCATGTGGATGGGTTACCGCACCAAGCAGGCCGCCGCCACGACGGCCTTCGTCGTAACCTTCTCCTCCTTCTCGGGCAACCTGGGGCATGTGGCCGAAGGACACATGAACTGGCCTCTGACCCTGGTGGTGGTCGCCGCTGTCATCGTGAGATCGCAGTTGGGCGGCACCTTCATGTCCACCAAGGCAAAGCCCAAGTGGGTCAAGCAGCTCTACGCCCTGGTGCTGGTGGCCATCGCCGCCAAGCTGATCCTGGGGGTGCTGGGATCGTGAATCGCGCAGCGGAAGCCCCGCCGAGGTGCGCCGGCGGATGGAGGAGCGCGGTGGAGTGGCACGGCTATGGCCAGTTCCGCTACAGCCGCTCTTCCAGCGACGCGGGGTTTCGCGTCCGCCAGGCCAAGCTATGGATGCAGGGTCTGGTGCCCGGCTTCAGCCTGCAGCGCTCCCAGCCCGACTATCTGGTACCCCTCATCGAGCGGGCCGGAGTAGTGGGCGCACTGATTCCCGGCGCACGATCACTGGCCAGGGACATCGGAGCGCAGCTCTTCCTGGGGTCCGGCAACGACCCACTCCACCTGAGCGTGGGACTCTTCAATGGCGCCGGCGCCAACCACTTCACCGGAAAGAAAGGGGATTTCCTGGCTACCTCACGCGCCACCTTCACGCATCCACTCGCCGACGGCATGAGAGGGTCCGTAGGCGTCTCCCTGGCGTACCGCAGCACCACTGGTACCGACGCGCTGGGCAGCTACGACGTGTCTCCCGACGACCAGGTCGTGCTCTCCGTAGATCAGGTGGAAACGTCGGCGGGGGGTGCTCGCCGGGCGCCCTCGCCTGCCCACCCGCCTCATGGCCGACGCACGGGTCCGGTTCAGCGGCTCCGGCGCCGAATACGGCGCCACCCTCCAGCTCCAATTCTTCCTGCGCTGAGGCAGCTGGCGGGCGGGTGTGCCGCCCGGCTCTTTCGCGATGGAGGCCTTTCGGAAACTTCCGTCGGTGACGTCGTGGAAGCGGCACGAGATGACTCCGCGGTGGGAGAAGCACTTAGGGAGGGCGTGGAGCGCCTGGTTACACTCCTGGCGACGGGCATGGGATGCGACCGTCCCCGGGAGAGGGCCCGGGGCCGCAGGGCCCCCAGGCTACGCCGACCCTACTCCATCTTCTTCCTGGGCATCATCTCGTCGCGCATGGCCAGCGTGTACACCGTAGCCGCCACCACGACGGCCGCCTGCTTCAGATCGCCCAGGACCAGGTGGTCGAAGGTATCGAGCTCGGTGTGGTGGGTGTTGATGGAATACTCGATGGGATCCTGGATGAAGTTGAAACCGGGAATGCCCGCCGCGTCGAAGGCCAGGTGGTCGGTCCCGCCGGTGTTGCCGTGACGGACGGCCACCACACCCAGGTCCCGGAAGGGCCAGAGGATCTGCTCGAAGATGGGGATCACCTTCTCATTGGACTGATCCCAGATCCCCCGGATCCGCCCCGTGCCGTTGTCCACATTTACGTAGACGGAGATCCGGTCATGGAGTTCGGGGTGGTTCTTCACCCAGTTCCTTGAGCCCAGAAGGCCCTGCTCCTCCCCGCTCCAGAGGGCGATGCGGATGGTACGCCGCGGCTTCACGCCCAGCGATTTCAGGATTCGGATGGCCTCCATCATGACCACCGAGCCGGCGCCGTTGTCCGTGGCGCCGCCCCCCATGTGCCACGAATCGAAATGGGCACCCAGCATGACGAACTCGTCGGCCTTGTCCGTTCCCGGCAGGTCGGCCAATACGTTGTACTCCTGCAGATCCTCCTCGTAAAAGCGGTTCGTGGCTTTGATGGCCAAGCGCACCGGGATGCCCGCTTCGACGTTGCGGTAGATCTGGTTGTACTGGTCCCGTGAGAGGGCAACGTGGGGACGGCCTTCAGGGTCCCCGGCGGTGCGGCTTCCGGCGCTCCCGCCCCGGATGACGCCATCATTCCGGGACGAGATTCGCAGGAAGCCCAGAGCGCCCTCCTCGGTGGCAATGCGTCCCACGGAGTCCCGCAAGGCGCGTAGGGCTCGCATGCGGGCGAAAATGGCGCGCCGGTCCCGTCGGGGGCCGGCCTGGGGAGTTGCGTCCTCCGGCTCCAGCAACGCCTCCAGGGACAGACGTCGGTCGCGGTGCTTCCATTCGGGCTCCACGTCCGCCGGGTTCTCGAAGAGAAGCCACTTCCCCTTCAGCGTTCCCCTCAGCGCCTCAAAATCCGTGGCCGAGTCGGCCTGGACGATGACGGCGTCTCCCTCGGCGAGCCCGTCGGTGCTTCCCGTCCACGCCAGAAGCTGGCCGTGAAGTGGCTGAGAAACGGGTGTGAGAATCCGGCCGTAGTAGTCCTCGTTGCTCCAGCCCCGGCCGAACTCTCCCCACGGCTCCACCGTCACATCCTCCAGCCCCCAGGAACGGAGGAGGTCGGCCGCCCAGGACTGGGCCCGGTCCATCCCAGGCGATCCGGTCAGGCGCGGCCCGATCACTTCGGTGAGGTGGCGGGCCATGTCGGGAAGCTGAGACCGCTCCAGCCCTTCCTCCCGGATCTGTCGCACCACGTCCAGGTCCACCGCCTCCCGGATGACCTGGGCCCGAAGAGGAACCGCGGCGAAGGTCACGCACACGGCCGTCAGCAGCGTACGCACCGTTGCGCGGCGGCGGAATGCATCCGGGAATGCGACGCGTACTACGGGCGGCGCGGATGGAGGTGCGAACATGGTGAGACCTGCCTTGGGCTGTGGGTAACGTGACCGAGTTTTCAGTACGGACGCTTGTGGGGATTCTTCCGCCACGCCTCCAGCACCTGGATACCGTCTTCTGCCAGGGCCTGAGCCCACTCCAGCGAACGCTCGGGCCACTCGAGGCCAATCTCTCGGTAGATACGGTCGTCGTCAAAGCCGGCGGCCTCGGCGTCGGCGCGGGAAGCGGCGAACACCACCCGGCCGATGCGCGCCCAGTAGATAGCGGCCAGGCACATGGGGCACGGTTCGCACGAAGCGTAGATGGTGCATCCTTCCAGGACGTGGGTCCCCAGGCGGGCGCCCGCCGCGCGGATGGCCATGATCTCGGCATGGGCGGTGGGGTCGTGCCCCTCCACCACGCGATTCCATCCCTCCCCCACCACCTCCCCGCCGCGGGCCACGACGGCTCCGAAGGGACCATGGCGTCCGTCGGCGCTGTGGTCCCGAGCCAACTCGATGGCCCGTGCCAGGAGCGCTCGATGGGCCGGGCCGGGATCCCCCGTCGTCACGGCCATCCGTCGGGATTGATTCCCGGTCCCGGTGTGCGGTCGTCGCCGCACCCGAAGCTCAAGGGGGGCAGGTCCAAACCCAGACCCAGGAGCCGTTTGATGTATCCCGGGGTGTACATGCGCACCTGGCCGGCGCGCTGGTAGGCCTCCACCAGATAGAGCCGGCGGGGATCGATCCCGGAGAGCGTCGTTTCCATGAGCGGCTCGGGCACGCGATGACCGTCAATGCACACAGTCACCGTGCGACGCTCGCCCCCGTTGGTGCGCCCGGGAAGGCAGAGTGCTTCACTCTCTACGCTGCACACCTCCGTGAAGGGGAGGAGCCGGCGCAGGAGATCGAACCCCGATCCTCCGCTCACCTCTTTCAGCTCCGACTGGGTCATGACGTCCGCCACGCCGAAGATCCCCCTGCGGCGATCGGCCAGACGTTCGGACAGAACCGTAATCCCCTCCAGCTCGATGGGATCCTTGGTGAGAAGGAGCGCAGTCACGCGCTCCGGAGCGGCGGAGCCCACCGGCCACTTCAGATCGTGATAGCCGAGCTGGGTCACGTGAAGAACGTACCGGGGAGCGGGATCTACGGGGAGGGCGAACATGCCCGTGGAATCGGACATGACTCCGCGGTCACTTCCCTCCAGCCGCACCAGCGCCCCGGGGACAGGGACGGCCGTTTCGGCGTCCATGACCCGGCCCCGCAGAATCACCGCATTCTGCGCCGCCACCTCTGCAGAAGCGGCAAGGACGACCAGAAACGCCAGGACGGCCGACAGGATCATCTTGCGCTTCATTCTTGCCTGGTCCTTTCCGTGTTCATGTCTCAGCATCGCCCCACCGTGCGCCGACCCGGGTCACCCCCCGGGCACGTCCCTTAAGATGGCCATAGCGTCGCCGTAGGAGTAGAACCTGTATCCTTCGCGGACGGCCTCGGCGTAGGCGGCCATGGTACGCTCATACCCGGCGAAGGCCGCCACGAGCATGAGGAGCGTGGAACGGGGGAGGTGAAAGTTGGTGATGAGACAGTCCACCACCCGTGGCACATACGGCGGATGGATGAAGAGGCGGGTGGTGCCCGATCCGACGCGCACCCTTCCCTCTTCGTCAGCCGCCGACTCCAGGGTGCGCGTGGCCGTGGTTCCTACGGCCCAGACGCGCCCCCCCCTCTCCCGGGTCGCCGCCACGGCCCGGGCCGTGGCCTCGGGGACGTGATACCACTCGGCGTGCATCTCGTGGAGTCGGGGGTCCTCGGCCTCCACCGGCCGGAAGGTGCCGATGCCCACGTGGAGGGTCACCTCCGCACGGGTCACGCCGCCCTCCTCGAGGGCCGAAAGCACCTCACGGGTGAAGTGAAGGCCCGCCGTGGGCGCCGCCACCGAACCGGGCGTACGGGCATAGACCGTCTGATAGCGCTCCCGATCCAAAGGCTCGTCCTCCCGATCTAGATACGGGGGAAGGGGTATGTGGCCATACCGCTCCAGCGCCTCTTCCACCTTCAAAGGCGTGACCAGGCGCACCAGGCGCCCACCGCCCGGCACCGAATCGAGGATCTCCACCTCGAGCTCGTCTCCCACCAGGACACGTCGGCCGGGCTTGAGCTTGGATCCCGGACGCACCAGCGCCTCCCAGAGGTAGGGATCGGCCGCCGAGGGTGCGGCGGCAGGCGCCACGGAAGCGCGCGCCGCGCCTGCCTCCTCCACCGCGTCCCCGTCCTCGGCCACGACCCCGGCCGGCCGCACCAGGAGCACCTCCGAAGGCGCGCCGGTGGGCTTTCTACCCAGGAGGCGGGCGGGAAGGACCCGGCTCTCGTTGACCACCAGAAGGTCTGCGGGACGGAAGAGGTCCACCACCTCCCGGAATCTCATGTGGCGGGTTCCGCCCTCCGGCGGAAGCACCATGAGGCGGCTCTCGTCCCGGCGGCGAGCCGGGTATCGGGCGATCCGCTCCGGAGCGAGCCGGTAGTCGTAGTCGGAGACCCGGGTACCGTCCGGCGTCCGCTTCACGACCCGGCGCCTCCGGGCCTCACGGCGTCTCTGGATCCTGCGACGCCCCCCGCCCTCACCGCGCCTCCCCCTCCAGGGCCGCCATCTCCTCCACCACCGCCTCCCATTCGGCCGTGAGGTCGCGTACCTCACCCTGCAGACGGACCCGCTCCTCCTCCATGGCGCGGAGCTCCTCCGGGGGCGTGGTCTCGAAGTAGTCGGGCCGGCAGAACGCGGCGTCGATCTCGGCCAGGCGGCTCTCTCCCGCCTCGATGCGGGCAGCGAGCTTCTCCTGTCGCTCCTGCAGCTTGCGCGCCGACACCTTCCCGCTGCCGCGCCCCTTCCTTCCGTTCTTCCCGGCGGCAGCGGATGCCCGGGCCTCCCGCTTCTCCTTGCGGGCGCGCAGGACCACCTGATCGGCATCGAGATGATCGTCGCCGCAGAAGTGGACGTACTCTTCATAGGTGCCGTGGTAGTCCCGGATCCCGTCGGGCCGGATCTCCACGATGCGGCTGGCCAACTGTCCTACGAACCACCGGTCGTGGGAAACGAAGATGAGGGTGCCCTCGTATCCTTTGAGCCCTTCCACCAACGCCTCGATGGATTCCAGGTCCAGATGGTTCGTAGGCTCGTCCAGGACCAGCACGTTGGGACGCGCCAGCGCCAGCCGGGTGAACACCAGGCGGGCGGCCTCGCCCCCGGAAAGGCTGTCCAGCGACTTCTTGCCCTCGTCGCCGGAGAAGAGCATGAGGGCCATCCGCCCCCGCACGAAGCCGATGTCACGCCCCGGACAGGCATCCCAGATCCAGTCCTCGGCGGTGCGGGAGGGGTCTTGGAACTGCTCCCGGTGATCCTGGGCGAAGTATCCCGGATGGGTCTCGTACCCCCACGTCACCTCTCCCTCGTCAGCCTCCAGTTCGCCGACGATGATCTTGAGGAAGGTGGACTTTCCGATCCCGTTGGGACCCAGAATGGCGATGCGCTCGCCCCGTCGCACTTCCAGATCCACGCCGTGGAGTACCGGGTTGTCGCCGAAGGTCTTGCGGACACCCTGGACCTCGAGAACCTCCCGTCCGCTGGGCCGCACCTGCTGGAAGTCGAAGGTGGGATACCTCCGGGAGGAGGGGGCGAGCCGTTCGATCCCCTGGGCCATCTTCTCGATCATGCGCGCCTTGCTCTGGGCCTGGCGAGCCTTGCTGGCCTTGGCCCGAAAGCGGTCCACGAACTTCTGGTGGTGGGCCATCTCCCGCTCCCGGGCGGCGATGTCCCGCTCCCGGCGCTCCCGCTCCGCCACCTTCCCGGCGAGGAAGTCGGTGTAGTTGCCCCGGTAGAGGGTGACGGTCTCGTAATCCACGTCCAGGATGCTGGTAGCCACGTTGTCCAGGAAGCGATGGTCGTGGGAGATGACCACCGCCGGGCCGGAGAAGTCTCGCAGGAACGTCTCCAGCCAGCGGATGGAGAGGATGTCCAGGTGGTTCGTCGGCTCGTCCAGCAGGAGAACGTCCGGAGCGCTGGCCAGGACCTGGGCCAGGAGGACGCGCAGCTTGAACCCACCCGAAAGGGTGGAGATGGGGTGGTGGTGCACCCGGGAAGGGATCCCCAGCCCTTCCAGGATCGTCGCCGCCCGGGATTCGGCGGAGTAGCCGTCGTGCATCTGCACGATCTCCTCCAGCTCGCCGAAGCGTTCGGCGTCGAAGTTGGACCCGTCGGCGGATGCGTCGGCCAACAGCTTCTCCTTCTCCTCCATGGCGCTCCACAGCTCGGGATTGCCCATCATGGCCACCCCCAGGATGGGCTCGTCGCGGTAAAGGAAGTGGTCCTGACGCAGGGTCCCCACCCGCAGTCGCTTGGGGATGGAGACCTCACCTTCCGTGGTGTCCACGTCTCCGCTGAGGATGCTCAGAAAGGTGGTTTTTCCCGACCCGTTGGCGCCCACCAGCCCATAGCGCTCCCCGGCGTTGAGCTGCAGGGAGACGCCGGAGAAGAGCGTTCGTTCGCCGTAGGATTTGCCAAGATTGGAGATGGAGATCATGGGGAACTCGAGCCGGACCCGCTAATCCTCTTCGAAGAGGGTTTCCTGGGCGGCGGGTGCCGCACGGTGGGCGGGAAGGGTGTAGCCGAAGCGCTTGAAGGCCCGGGAGGTCGCCATCCGCCCCTGAGGTGTCCGCATGAGGAATCCTTCCATGATAAGGAAGGGCTCGTAGACCTCCTCCAGGGTGGTGGCGTCCTCGCCCAGCGCCACCGCCAGCGAGTTGAGACCCACCGGGCCGCCGTCGAACTTCTCGATGAGCGTCTTCAGGACGCGGGCGTCCATCTCGTCCAGACCATACTCGTCCACGTCCAGGAGTTTGAGGGCCTCGTGCGCCACCTCGGCGTCAATGAAGCCGTCGGCGCGGACCTGGGCGAAGTCGCGTACCCGGCGCAGGAGCCGATTCGCCACCCGGGGGGTGCCCCGGGACCGGCGGGCGATCTCCACGGCGCCTTCCCCGGTGGCCTCCACCTCCAGGATCTCGGCGCTCCGCCGCACGATGGTGGCCAGCTCCTCCGGGGGATAGAAGTTCAGGCGCTGCACGATGCCGAAGCGGGCCCGCATGGGCGCCGTCAGCAGACCGAAACGGGTGGTGGCCCCCACCAGGGTGAAGCGCTCGATCTTCATGGTCATGGTCTGAGCCCGGGGGCCATCGGAAAGACGGATGTCCACCTGCCAGTCCTCCATGGCCGGGTAGAGGAACTCCTCGATGATGGGGCGAAGCCGGTGAATCTCATCGATGAAGAGGATGTCCCCCTCCCGTTGGTTCGTCAGGATCCCAACCAGGTCCGCAGGTTTCTCCAGAACCGGCCCGGAAGTGGTCTTGATGTTCACGCCCATCTCCCGGGCCAGCAGAGTGGCGAGGGTCGTCTTGCCCAGCCCCGGCGGACCGTGGAAAAGGAGATGGTCCAGCGGCTCCCGGCGCATCTTCGCCGCCTCGATGGCGATGGAGAGGGCCTCCCGGACCTTGGCCTGCCCGATGAACTCGGCCAGGCGCTGGGGCCGCAGCGAGGGCTCGACCTTCTCATCCTCGCCGAGAGCCTCGGGGGTGGTGATCTGGGTGCGCTCGCTCATGCATCCGGTGGCTGCAGGGGTCCCGTCCCGGACCGGAGACGGGAGATCATGGCCGTAAGTATCCCCAAAGATCGCCCGAAGCGCCACCCGGCGCCAAGGTTGGGTGCGGGCTCCGGGGTTTCGCGCAGCCGTGGCCCGACACCGCGGGTGGCCCGGTGCCGGGCTCCGCCCCCTGCCTGGGGTCCTTCGCTCCCTCCCCGATGTCCTCGGCTAGCGGCCCCCAGCCTTCGACGCCTCCTCCAGCCCTTCCTTCGCCAGCGTCCGGCCCGGCGTCATCTCCAGCGCCCTGCGGAAGGCACGGGCGGCGCCGGTGGCGGCGCCCGTCTTCAGGAGAATCTCTCCCAGCAGCTCATGGGGCGGCTTCAGGCTCGCCGGCGGACCGAACTCGAAGGGGAGGCCCTCCTCTACCTCGGCGGCCTTTACCAGTATCTTTAGGGCGCCGGCAGTATCCCCGGCGTCCAGGGCCAGGAGGGTGCGGATCTCCTCCCGGGCGATCCAGTCCCGGGGAGATTTCTCCGGAGAGGCGGGGCGCAGCTCCTCCATACGGCGCAGGGCCGCCTGGGCGCCGGCGCCATCGCCCCGCATGACGGCCGCGTAGCCGTCCACGAAGGCATAGCGGGCCTGGATCCTGGGAGACGCCGACACCTGGGCGGAGAAGCGGTCGGCGGCATCCCAGTCCCGGGTGTCCAGCATCTGGCGCGCCCGCATGTTCACGAAATATCCCTGCTCCCCGGGCGTGGCGCCCTGGCGCACCCGCTCCAGGCAGGCCTGCATTCCGGCTTCGGCATTCTTCAGGTCGCCCTGCTGGAGCCAGCCGTAGTGGAGCCACGACGTGTAGTGTCCGCAGACGTTGGGCTTCCTTCCCAGCTCGGCCAGGCGGCGGTTCTGCACGTCCCGGGCGCGGATGTTGGCCGCCACCACGTCATCCCACATCCCCATGGCCACGAAGATATGGGAGGTCATGTGCTGGGCATGGCCCGCATCCGGCGCAATGCCCGAATAGGCGCGGGCGGCCTCGAGGCCCAGCGGGGCGTGGATGGGATCGTCGAAGGCATGGATGATGTAATGGACCGCCCCCGGGTGCCGGGGGTTAGCGTCGAATACCGTCTGGGCCACCGCCGCGGCACGCATGTAGGTGGGAAAGTCCCGCTCGCCGTCGGTGCTCCCCAGGATGGAGAGCGCATAGAAGGCCCGCGCCTCCAGATCCTCGGGATACGCTTCGGAGAGACGCCGCATGGCTTCCATGTACGCCCCATCCCGCTCGCTCTTGCTTCCCTCTCCGTAGAGGACGTCCAGCGTGGCCAGATAGGCCGCCTCCCGCGGCGTGGGCGCCCGCGCCTGCCGCTCCCGGGCGGTGGGCGCGTACCGGGCCAGGACCCCCAGAGCGGCCTCCCGATCCTGCTGCCGCCAGAGGGGGTGGTTGTAGGTCATGGCCTCGCCCCAGTAGGCCAGGGCGAAGGCCGGATCCATCTCCTGGGCGCGGCGGAACTGGGTGGCGGCGTCCTCGAACTCGAAGGAGTGAAGGAGCAGTACTCCCTGGATGAATGCCCCCTGAGCCTCGGGGGCGCCGGAGTTGGGGAAGTCGACCTCGCCCAGACGGCGTTCCTGGAGGGGAATCCGGCCGACCGAAACCTCCCCGGCCGCCGCTGATTCGTCACGGGCACTCACCTGGAGCGCAGCGTAGATGCCGCGCGCTCCGTCAGCACGGTGATCATCGGCCCCGTCGACGTGGGAGGCGGGAACGGAAAGGAGCGGGGACGCGGAAACGATGCCGAGGGTCGCGGCCAGGTAGAGCGGGAGGGTCTTCATGATGGCTCCGGAAGGGTCGGTTGTTCAGACAAGGGCTGGGGACAAGGTGGCACCCCAAATACGGATGCGCGAGGAGGTGGAAGGGGCGGCACCCCGCCTACCCCTTGACCGATGCCGCCTTTCCCGCGATCCTTCGGCGCGTCCCACGGGACGGGCAAACGATAATGAAGGCGGCGGTCTCATTAGTTCGAGGCCACCGCCTTTTCGCTTCGTGACCAGAGTGGTCACAAGCAGCGCGGAAGTGCCGCGCATAAACAGCAGTCGGTAAGTACGCATCATTGTGGCTCCGACTTGCAACAACTCAAGGAGCGCAAGCAATGCGTACCAGAGGAACTGTGAAGTGGTTCAACGATCAGAAGGGCTTCGGTTTCATCACGCCGGAAGATGGATCCAAGGACTGCTTCGTCCACCACAGCGCCATTCAGGCTGAAGGGTTCAAGACCCTCGCCGAAGGCGCCAGCGTCGAGTTCGACGTTGTGGAGGGAGCCAAGGGTCCCGCCGCCGAGAACGTCGTGGCGGTCTGAAGACCCCGTCGCTCTTCGCGACTTCACGGGACCGTCCTGCCTGGCAGGGCGGTCCCGTTTTTCGTAGGGGTCCTGAGCGGCTTTTCCATCGGCGCCTCTTGCCTCGTCGGCGTCACCGACTTGCGCCGGCGTCACGGGCCTTGGCCGGGGTCCCGCGGCTCCGCGATGTCACCGGCCCAGATGGTCCGTTTCACAACAGAGCACCGCCCGCCAGGTAGACCAGGGCGGCCAGAGCCGCCGCGCAGGGCAGGGTCACCACCCACGCCACAAAGATGGTGCGCACCGTGGCGAGACGGGCCTGGCCGGTGGCCATGCCGATGCCCGCCAACGACCCCACCGACACATGGGTCGTGGAGACGGGAAGGCCGAACCGGCTTGCGACGATCACCAGGAATCCCGTCGCCAGGTTGGCGGCCAGCCCCTGGCCGGGGTTCATTCCCGTGATCCTGCGGCTCATGGTGTAGGCCACCCGGCGTGCGCTCAGGATCGCCCCCACCGCCATGGCGCCCCCCACCAGGAGCAGACCGTTCCCCAACCGCACCAGATCCATGGCTACGAGCAGGGCGGCGATTTTGGGCGTGTCATTGAGGCCCCGCGCGAAGGACACCAGGCCCGCACTGGCAAAGTGGGCAGCGTCCACCAGGCGCTGCCAGCGCAGTCCCACCACCCGGCCGGCATAGCGCTCGGTGCAGCGCCCCGATAGGTCCATATGCACGGCCGGAAGGACCGGGGAAGAGAGGCCGTACGGAAATGGATTTGCCATCCCTGAGACGGAGGCGACGGAGGCGATGCCGGCGACGGAATCCGCGCCGGTACCTGCCACAGCCGCCCGCCCTCGGGCCGGGACCCTCAGCGGTGCCGCCTCTTCCACACACAGGCAGCTTTCCCTGCGTATCCCCAGGTGGGTGCGCACCCGGTGGAGTGCCGCATACAGGCCCCCCGCCAGAATCACCGCCACAAAGGGGCTTGCTACCAGGGGAAGAAGGAAGATCGACGCTACCCGTCCCACGTCCAGCCCGGCACCCGCCGCCGGGAGGCCCGCGCCCACGATGGCGCCCACCAGGCCGTGGGTCGTGGAGATGGGCATCCCCAGGCGCGTGGCCAGCATGACCGTGCCCCCCGCCCCCACCGCCACGCTCAGGAGGAAGCGGTCCCCTTCCGCGACCTCGGGAGGGACCAAGCCTTTCGCCGAAAAGGCGGCCACCAGGCCCCGGGCCAGGACCATGGCAAGGACCGAACCCAGGAAGGTGGTCAGCGTTCCCCACGCCAGCGCGAGCCGGAAGTCCGTCGTGTCACTCCCGAACAGGGACGCCACGCCTTTGAAATTGTCGTTGGCTCCGTTGGAGAAGGCGAGAAGAAAGACGGCGGAGAGGAGAAGATAGGTCATGGAGCGGGCAGGCCCGGATCGGAGGTACGCCAGCGGGCCGCGCCCGCTTCGTCCCTTCCAATCAGCGGCGCAGCAGCCCGGTTCCGAGACGGGCGAGGTCCGCGTGCCCCCGGGGGCGCGTTCCTCTTTTCGCCTATCGCCTCGCCCGCCACACCCCCGAGGCGAAGCCGACCACGGCGGATCCTGCGATGAAACCACCCGCCAGCACATACATGGGAGCTTCCAGCTCGTGCCCGTAGCGCCGCAGGAGGAGCGCCCGGATCACCAGCGCCGCCGCCGCCGTCCATCCGGCTACCGGGCTCACGATGAGGAGCCCGGTGGCCAGGAGGATGCCCAACTGCCGGGAGGGTCCCCCGAGCCACTGGA
This sequence comes from Gemmatimonadota bacterium, assembly GCA_046756305.1. Lineage (GTDB taxonomy): Bacteria > Gemmatimonadota > Gemmatimonadetes > Longimicrobiales > Gaopeijiaceae > JBHHWB01. The sequence goes on along the minus strand of JBHHWB010000036.1, from coordinate 17,957 downwards.
TGAGAGCACCGGGAAGGGCCCACACAAGGAGGGAGCGGGCCAGTGCCGGGTTGGCCCCCGCCTCGATGGTGGCGGCGTATACCCGGTCCACGGGAGGAAAGAGATCGGCAGCGAAGTATCGCTGGTACACCAACAGGACGAAGATGGCGGCCACCGTGAAGCCCAGGAGCTCGGCGAAGTACTGCTGCCGCCGTCCCGCACGCTCCAGCGCCGGGTCAGCGCCGCCCCCACGCAGGATCCACCCCGCCTTGAGGTCATAGCCCATGTCGGCGAAGGCGGGACCCGTGGCGGCGGTAAAGCCCACAAGGAAGGCCAGGGGGACGGGTGGAAATCCCATGGCCATCCCCAGGATGAGGAAGATGAGCGCGGTGGCGAAGGCGGGAAACCAACCCGCGTGCATGGCCGAGACCCCCACGATCAGCTCCGAGACCAGCGCCGCCAGGGCCGCGAAGAGAACAAATCCCACCAGGGTCGCAGGATCCATTCCCGTCACGAAGCCACCGGCCAGGGCCGTGACGCTCGCCACGAGGACGAAGGAGCCGTAGCCCCCCGCCAGCACTCTGCCGAAGGTCCTTCCCGAAACGGTGGGCCCGGCTCGCTCTCCACCGGGCAGCGCTACAGGCCTTCCCCGTACCGCCAGGAGGATCTGGACGAGCGCCACGAATCCCGCGCCGATCATGACACCGTGGGGCACGTAGAGATCTCCCAGATCCACGCCAAGGAGCGCCGGAGCATGACCACGCAGAAGGAGACCCACGGCGAACATGCTCAACGCCCAGACATTTCCGATCCAGCACACCCCGAAGACGTCCATGGGGATGCCAATGAGCTGGCCGACCCCCCCCCCCCCCCCCCCCCCACCCAGCAGGGCCGCCCGGCGCCCGCCCCGGTCCCCGGCCAGGAGCACCTCCGCCGTGGCCACGCCGGAGGGCCAAAGGCCCCGGGCTGGATAGATGGGCGAATCGAAGACGCGGTAGAGGAGGGTGGCGTCCACCAGGAGGGCGAAGAAGGCTCCGGCCAGCATGGCGGGCACCAGGTCGGGACGGCCCAGGAGCCACGGCACCCCCAGGGGGAGAAGGAGGGCATTGGCTCCGCCGAAGGTAGCCCCCGAGATGACCGTCTGGAGAAGGTTCTGGCGGTGGAGGTCGCCCAGGGGCCGGAAGAGGGCCAGGGGAATCCGCGCCAGCGCCACGGCTGCGATGGCCCCGATGACCGAACTGTTGGGTGTGATACCCACCCGGGTGAGGAGCTGAACGCCGATGACGACGCCCATCAGGGCCATCCCCACCCCCAGCACCAGCATGGTGGGCTCGAAGATGGAGGGGTGGCTCCGATCCTTTCTCACAGGAGCTGCGCCACGGCGGCTGCAACCATGCGACGGGCCAGAAGCACGGGACACCCTACCGCTTCCGCCACGCGGCGGCGCTGGTCCTCGGTGTAGCCCATGCAGTGCATGACGACGACATCGCATCCCGCCAAGGCACGTCCGGCGGCGGCAAAGTGGTCGCCCTCGTAGGGCGAGGCGTGGCTCACCATCATCTCCTGGCCCACCCGGGGACGATAGTGAAAGCCGTCCGCCTGCTCGGCGAGGGGGAGGAGCACCCCCAGGCGACGAGCGCCGTGCGCCAGGGCAGCGACGGTGTGGTCCACCACGTGCTGGGCGTCCACGAAGAGGCCGGAAAAGGAGAGACGGGGGAAGGCCCCGGTGCAGAGGAGCACCGCGGCCCGGTACTCGTGGGCGGGGAGGGAGTCGAGGAGGCCCTGGAGCCTCCCTGCCACCCACTCCTTCTCCACGACCACCTGGGACCCGTCCCGCATGCGGGTGACCAGGATGCCGCTCCCCCGACCCGCATCGGTGCCGGCGGCACGCACCTCACCGGACAGACCGGTGGTGAGGTACCCCGCCGCAGGCCGTCCCGAATTGATGGCCTCGGCGTCGAGCCCGTCCAGCGCACCCAACTCCGTCGCTTCCACGTCTCGTGGCAGCCAACGGAGGAGGTCCGGCACCAGATCCGTCCGGGGCGTCTGGCCGATGGTGAGAAAGGCGATGCGTGGGGGCATGGGCGGCGACAGGAAGTTTTCGGCGTTTCGGTGTTACCGACGTTTTCGGCGTTCTGGACGCCTCTGCGGTTCCGGCGTCGCGCGGGAGGCGTCGGGGTCTCCCCGGGACGGGACAGCTTAGGGTCCGGGTCCGGGTCCTGTCCACCGGAGGCGGCGCCCGGCTTGCAGGACGGGTCCCCATGGACCTATCCTCGCCGCCCCGAGTCCCGTTGACCCGGCAGACGACAGCAGACGACGCCGGACGAGCGCCGGCATTCATGAAAGCTATGGCCCCACTCCGCGAGATCGGCGAAGACGAGCTCAGACCTCTGGCCACCGGCGCCTGGATTCTGGGGGCCGGGGGCGGCGGAGATCCCTATCACGCCTTCCTCAACCTGAAGCTCCTTTACGGCCAGGGCAGAAAAGTCTCCCTCATGGACCCGGAGGAGTTGGACGACGACGCCCTGGTCGCCGTGGTCTCCACCATGGGCGCGCCCCTGGTGGGAGAGGAACGCCCCACCGACCCGGAGGTGGCCACCCGGGCGGTGCGCGCCATGGAGGAGTATCTGAAGCGGCCCTTCGACGCCGTCATGTCGCTGGAGATCGGCGGCGCCAACGCCTTTCAGCCCTTCATGGTGGCCGCCCTCACAGGGCTTCCCGTGGTGGACGCCGACACCATGGGGCGCGCCTATCCCGAAGCGCAGCACAGCAGCTTCGCCATCGGGGATCTGCGGCCCTATCCCCTCACCCTGGCCGACATACGGGACAATGCCGTGGTGGTCTCCCGGGCGGCAAGCTGGAAGTGGATGGAGCGCATCAGCCGCAAGGTGTGCACGGAAGTGGGATCCCTGGCCAGCACCTGTAAGGCCCCGCGCACGGGACGGGAGGTGAAGGAGTGGGGGATTTTGCACACGGTGACGCAGGCCATCCACCTGGGGCGGGCGGTGCTGGACGCCCGGGCCCGTAAGGCCGATCCCGTCCAGACCGTGCTGGAGCAGGAAGGGGGCCATCTCCTCTTCACCGGAAAGGTGGTGGACGTAGACCGTCGTACCACCGAAGGCTTCCTGCGGGGAAGCGCGCGCTGTGAGGGACTGGAGAAGGATCGGGGCCGCGCCTTCAAGGTGGATTTCCAGAATGAGTTCACCGTGGGATGGTTGGATGGAGCGGCGGCGGTCACCGTCCCCGACATCATCTGCATCATGGATGCCTCCACCGGAGAGGCCATCGGCACCGAGGCGCTGCGCTACGGCCAGCGCATCAAGGTGGTCGTCCTTCCCGCGCCTCCTCTCCAGACCACGCCCAAGGGGCTGGAGCACGTGGGTCCCCGAGCCTTCGGGTACGACCTGGACTTCCGGTCCCTCTTCCAGGAGGAAGCGATTTGACCGACGGACGCCGTACCCCCGGTGGCCCCCGGACAGGTGAGAGAGGTCCCACCGCCGGCCCGGCCGATGCGACGGGAGGCCCGGGAAGCGCAGCGGAGGTGAGGCGCGTGGGGATCGACGTGGGAGGCACCAACACCGACGCCGTTCTCCTCCGGGGGCGAAAAGTCCTGGCCGCCGTGAAAACGCCCACCACCGAGGACGTGACATCGGGAATCGCCACGGCCCTTTCCCGCCTTCTCGAGAAGGTGGACGGGGATCCCGGCCCGGTACAGGCCGTGATGGTGGGCACGACCCACTTCACCAACGCGGTGGTGCAGCGCAGGGATCTCGAAGCGGTGGCGGCGGTGCGCATCGGTCTTCCCAGCGGACGCTCCCTGCCCCCCATGGTGGATTGGCCCGCTGACCTGGCAACGCCGGTGCGCGGCAAGGTTTTCATGCTGGAGGGGGGGCATGAGTACGACGGGCGCCCCCTCGTTCCCTTCGACGAAGAGGGGATGCGGCAGGCGGCACGGGAAATTCGCCGCACAGGAATCACCTCGGTGGCGGTGAGCGCCGTCTTCTCTCCCCTCACCCCTGAGTGCGAGGAGCGTGCCGCGGACATCCTGAGAGAGGAAATCCCGGACGTGGCGGTGACCCTCTCCCACGACCTGGGGCGCATCGGCCTCCTGGAACGGGAGAACGCGGCCATCCTCAACGCCGCGCTGGTAGGGCTCGCCCGCAGGACCACCCGGGCCTTCGTCCAGGCGCTGCAGGAGAGCGGCCAGGACGCACCCCACGACCAGACCCAGAACCACGGCACCCTGATGCGCGCCGAGTACGCCGAGGCCTTCCCCGTCTACTCCTTCTCCTCGGGACCCACCAACAGCATGCGCGGCGCCGCCTTCCTCTCGGGGTTGAAGGACGCCATGGTCGTGGACGTGGGCGGGACCACCACCGACATCGGCCACCTCAAGGCCGGCTTCCCGCGAGAGGCAAATACGGTGGTAGAGGTGGGGGGCGTACGCACCCTCTTCCGCATGCCCGATCTCCTCTCCCTGGGCCTGGGTGGAGGCACCCTCGTCGACCCCGTGTCCCCCTCGGTGGGCCCCGAAAGCGTGGGCTACCGCCTCACGCAGGAGGCCCGCGTCTTCGGCGGGGACCGCCTCACCGCCACCGATGTGGCCGTGGCGGCCGGTCTGGCGGAGCTGGGTGAGCCTGACAAAGTGTCGGGACTGGACCCGGAGGTGGTCTCCTGGGCCGTGGGGCGCTTCTCGGCCATGATGGAGGAGGGCGTGGACCGCATGAAGATCGACGCCGCCCCCCTTCCCCTCCTCGCCGTGGGCGGCGGTGCCTTTCTGGTTCCCGCCTCCCTTCCCGGCATCAGCGAAGTGATCCGGGTGCCCCACCACGCCGTGGCCAACGCCGTGGGCGCGGCCATCGCCCAGGTCAGCGGCGAGGTGGATCAGGTCTTCAGCGGAATGGGGCGAAACGCCGCAGTGGAGGAGGCGGTCGTCCTAGCCCGACGCAGGGCCGAAGAGGCCGGGGCCGACCCGGGCACCCTGGAGGTGGTGGAAGTGGAGGACCTTCCCCTGGCCTACCTCCCCGGGGACGCCCGCCGGGTGCGGGCGCGGGTCGTGGGAGAGGCGGCGCCCCCTACCCTCCCGCCAGGGCCCGGCGGATGAGCTCCTCCGTGGTGTCGGGAACCTCATCCTCCAGAACACGGCGCACCGCTTCGTCGGCATCCGCGAAAGTGTAGCCCAAGGCCACCAGTGCCTGCACCGCCTCCTGGGCGCCGTGGATATCCTCTCCGGCTTCGCCGACGGGAGCCGTCGTGGCCAGATCGGAAACCCGGTCGCTCAGCTCCAGAGCAATCTTCTCCGCCTTCTTCTTCCCCACCCCGCTCACCTGGCGCAGCGCCGCCGTGTCCTTCTCCACCAGTGCTCGGGCCAGACGTGGCGCAGGGTAGGCGCTCATCATGGAGAGGGCCAGCTTCGCCCCCACGCCCGACGCGGTGAGGAGGCGCTGAAAGAGCTGGCGTTCGATGGCGTCGAGAAAGCCGTACAGAGCCACGGACGATTCGGTGACCACCTGCACGGTGCGGATCTCCACGGCGCTCCCCGCGGCCGGAAGCCGCTGCAGCACGGTGAGCGGAACCTCCAGCTCGTACACGACCCCGCCCGGCGTCTCCACCTCGATGCCCTCGGGAGCGCGGGTGAGGAGGGTGCCCCGCAGACGGGAGATCATCGGGGAAAGCTCCCCATGAGGCAGTGGGCCAGCGCGACCGCTACTCCGTCGGCGGCGTCGGCGGGGCTGGGCGCGCTGCGGAGCTTGAGCTGCTGCATGACCATGAACCCGACCTGATCCTTGGTGGCGTTTCCTGTTCCGACCACGGCCTTCTTGATGGCCCTGGGAGTATACTCATGGATGGGCAGGTCCCGCAGCGCCGCCGCCAGAAGGATGGCGCCCCGCGCGTGCCCCAGGGTGAGGGCGCTCCTCACGTTCTTTCCCTGGAAAACGTCCTCCACCGAAACGGCGAAGGGTCGGTGACGCTCCAGGAGCGCATCCACTTCAAGGAAGATCTCACGGATGCGCTTGGGAAGGGGCTCCCCCGGCGAAGTGCGGATCACCCCGCACTCCACCAGGGAGATGGATCCACCGTGCTCGCGGCGTACCACGCCGAACCCGGTGATCCCCGTTCCCGGGTCGATCCCCACAATGAGGACGCCCTGGTCTGCCGGCTTCTCGACCGGGGAAGATGCAGCATCGGCAGGGTGTCTCACGGGCCGTCTCGGGGAGTGAAGCGGCACCCTCCTAAAGCGCTTCGGCTAGAACGGCGTCATCGATGTCGGCGTTGGAGTGAACCTTCTGGACATCGTCCAGCTCCTCCAGCGCCTCCATGAGCTTGACCAGCTTCTCGGCCTCCTTGCCCGTTACGGCCACCTCGTTCTTGGGGATCATGGTGAGTTCCGCAGACGCGATTTCGATGCCGGCCCCCTTCATGGCCTCCTGCACCGCGCTGAACTCGCCGAGGTCCGCGGTGATGATGAACTCATCATCCTCGCGCTGAACATCCTCGGCGCCGGCCTCGATGGCCGCTTCGAAGACAGCGTCCTCGGAATACCGGTTGGCGTCCACCACGATCTGGCCCTTGCGGTCGAACTGCCAGGCAACCGAGCCGCTGGTCCCCAATGATCCTCCGAATTTGGTGAGCTTGTGACGCACGTCGGCCACGGTTCGGTTGCTGTTGTCAGTGAGGCATTCGATGTAAAGCGCCACGCCGCCGGGACCGTATCCCTCGTACGTCACCTCTTCGTAGGCGACGCCCTCCAGCTCCCCGGTGCCCTTCTTGATCGCCCGCTCGATGTTGTCAGCGGGCATACTGGCCGCCTTGGCCGTCTCCACAGCCAGCCGCAGGCGGGCGTTGTACTCCGGATCGCCCCCACCCTCCCGCGCCGCCACCGTGATCTCACGAATGAGCTTGGTGAACTGGGCGCCGCGCTTGGCGTCATTGACGGCCTTCTTGCGCTTGATCTTTGACCACTTGTTATGACCTGCCACGGAAAACCTCGACGACGGAACCTGGATGATGGAGTCGGAGTGAAGCGAACCAGCTTCGCACGTCTCCGCCCGGTTCGGAGGCCCCCGCATGCCGCGCCGTCGGCACGCGGGGGCGTCTTCCGGATGGGAACCCCTTAAGGTAGGGGGCGCACCCCGGACGGATCAATCGGGACCGGCCGCACCCAGGGGATCGAAGCCCGCCGCCCGCAGCGCCTCCCTGTATTCGGAAACCTCCTGCGCGTAGAAGGCGTCCACCTCCGCCAGGATCCCGTCGGCGGCTTTCATGGCCCACCGGAGCTGTGCCTTGCGTCCCGGAGAGGGGATGTAGGGCGTGGAAGTGGCCTCGCTCACCGCCCGGCCCAGCTTCGCCGTCACGGAAGTGTCGGCCCGGATTCCGGGCAGGTCGCGCGGCAGGCGCAGACGCTCCAGGATCCCATCCACTCGCTTCTTCAAGGAATCGGTGCGGGCCGCCAGGGAGTCGCGAACCTCCTCCGGCGCGGCCTTCCACTCCCCGATAGCCTTTCCGTAGAAGGAGAGCGTTCCCTTGGTCTTCTCCAGGCGGCGGATGGCGGCTTGCAGCTCCGCCAGCTTGGACTGTCCTTCCCAGTAGAGGTCCAGGTTGGCCTGCACCACCGTCACCGACTTGGGCTCCCGGGGATCGGGGAGCACCTGAACCTGCCCCTCTGCGGAGTAGTCTCCCACCGTGACGCGCACGGTGTAAATACCCGGGAGGACTTCGGGTCCGCTGGGCTCCGGATCGTCTTCATCGGCGTCCGGAGGAATCACGCCGCGGCGTTCCAACCCCCACGCCGTGCGGTTCATCCCCGGCTTTGCCGGACCCTTGAGCGTCCGGATCACACTGTCGGCATCCAAGATCTCGATCTTGGCCGGACCCTTCCCCTGGCTTCGGCCTCCCCCGAAGAAGGCGCCGAAACCCTGAGGCTCCCCGTCCCCTCCTCCCCCGCCCTCATCCTTCACCGCGTCGGCAAGGGAGTCGGAAACCATGTAGCTGATGGGGACACCATAGGGGCGGTTCTCACCCTGGAAGGCCAGGTCGCCCGGGAAGTAATGAGGCCCGGTGATGCCCCGTGTGTGCTGAATGGCGTCGGGCATCTCGAAGAGGTGAAGGTCCGAAGCCGTGATGTCGGGGTTGGACGCCACGGCGCGCAGGGGACGGATGTCATCCACGATCCAGGCTCCCCGCCCGTGAGTCCCCACGGCCAGATCCGCGTCCCGGGGGTGCACCACGATGGCACGGGTGGGCGCGCCCTCAGGGAAGCCTCCATGGGTGAACTTCTTCCAATTCGCCCCACCGTCCAGGGAGAAATACATCCCGAATTCGGTCCCCAGGAAGAGGAGGTTCGGCTCCACGGGATCCTCTTCGAGGGTGTGGACGTATCCGTCGATCTGCTCCGGGGAGAGGGCCGTCCAGTGCTCCCCGTAGTCGGTGGTGCGGTAGACGTAGGGCGTCCAGTCGCCGTAGCGGTGACCGTCAAAGACCACATACGCCGTCCCGGCGTCATGCTTCGACGCCTCGATGTGGGGCACCCATGTGGTGGGCGGCACGCCCTTGATGCGCCCCACCACGTTGGTCCAGCTCTCCCCACCGTTGCGGGTGAGCTGCACGTTGCCGTCGTCGGTGCCCACCCAGATGACTCCCCGTTCCACCGGAGAGGGCGCGATGGCGATGATGGTGGTGTGGTTCTCCGCCGCGGTCACATCGATGGTGAGTCCACCCGACTCGGCCTGCCGCTGCTTCTCCGGATCGTTGGTGGTGAGGTCGGGACTGATGATCTCCCAGGTGGCGCCCCGATCCGGGCTGCGGTGGAGGAACTGGCTCCCGTAATAGATCACCTCGGGATCGAAGGGATCGAGCGCGATGCCGGCGTTCCAGTTGAAGCGCAGCTCCACCGAGTCGGAAGGCGGCGTGGGCCGGATGTTGGCCCACTCCCCGGTCCTCAGGTTGAAGCGCTGCAGATTGCCCCCCTGGGACATGCTGTAGCCCAGGTCGGGATCGGTGGGGTCCACAAGGGCCGCAAAGCCGTCGCCGAAGCCGATGGTGACCCAGTGGCGGTTGTTGATGTGGGATCCGGCGAAGGAGGGTGTCTCCCATACCTGGCTCGGGCCCCGCCAGGATCCGTTGTCCTGCAGACCGCCGTAGACACGGAACGGCACGGCGTTGTCCACGCTCAGGTGATAGAACTGCGCCAGGGGGAGGTTCTCCACAAAGCGCCAGGCCCGGCCCCGGTCCCGGGAGATGAAGACGCCGCCGTCGTTGCCGGTGATGATGGTGCGCCCATCGGGGTGGGTCCAGAAGGCGTGGTGGTCCACATGGACGCGGTTGAAGGGAGCGATGTCCTTGAAGGTACGTCCACCGTCCTCGCTCATGGAGAGGGCGCCGCTCACCCGGTAGACCCGGTTTTCATTGGTGGGATCCACGTAGACGCGGCTGTAATAGAAGGCCCGCTCGTTGACGCCGGGCTTGGTGTTCACCGCCTTCCAGCTCTCGCCCCCGTCGTCGGAGCGGAGGAGGGCGCTCTTCTTCGCCTCCACCAGCGCATAGACGACCTTGGGGTTGTTGGTGGCGAAGGCCAGACCGATGCGGCCCAACTCCCCCTTGGGGAGCCCGTCCTTCTCCGTGAGCCGCTCCCACGTCTCGCCTCCGTCCCAGCTCTTCCAGAGGCCGCTGCCCGGGCCGCCGCTGTCCATGAACCAGGGCAGGCGCCGAAAAGTCCACGTGGACGCCAGGAGATGCTCCGGGTTGGACGGATCCATGATCAGCTCGAAGGCGCCGGTGGTCTCGTCCACGTAGAGGACCTTCCGCCAGGTGGCACCGCCGTCGGTGGTTTTGAATACCCCCCGCTCCTCCCCATCACTCCAGGCGGGCCCCAGAGCGGAGACCCATGCCACCTCGGGGTCGGTGGGATGGGGAACGATGGCCTCGATGTGCTCGCTGCGCTCCAGGCCCATGAAATCGAACGTCCGACCCCCGTCCCGGGAGCGCCACACGCCCCGTCCCACGCCCATGGAGTTGCGGGCGTTGGCCTCTCCGGATCCCACCCACACCATGTCCGGGGCCGCCGGCGAGACGGCCAGAGCGCCGATGGAGTTCACCGGGATGTCATCCATGATGGGCTTCCAGGTGTAGCCCGCGTCGGTGGATTTCCACAGTCCGCCGGTGGCCGCCCCCACGTAGATCACCCGGTCGTCCCGGGGTGAGACGGCGATGGCCGCTACCCGCCCCGAAGTCCCGGCGGGGCCGATGGACCGGGCGTCAAAACCGCCGAAGAGGGAGTCCACGGCGACATGGCGGGGAGCGCGCAGGTCCTGCGCGGCACCGGGAACGGCCCCCGCGAACCCGACGACAGCCACGGCCACGGCGGTGGAGAGAAGGCGAGCCGACGGAACACGTCGGCATATATCCTGAAAGAGCGTGCGCATGATGGAAAACCTCGGTGGATCGTGATCAGCCGGCGTGTGCCGCCCGCATCGTCTGCGACCGGTGAGCGCCACCCGGGCGGATACTACCGCGGGACCCGCCCCCGCACCACCTCCACCCGCAGTTCCGTCCAGCCGTCACGCTGGTGATAACGAACCTCGATGTGGTGGGAGCCGCCCGTAAGGGGTGCCGAATCCACTCTGGAACCGTGGGGCCCCCAGGCGTTGATGACCAGGGCGCCGTCCACCCACACACGCACCCCGTCGTCGGAGATGGTCCGGAGCGTGTACTCTCCTGCAGGTAGCGTCACGTCCGTGGCGGCGGTGAGCCCCCAGTTTTCCCGGGGGACGCCGGAGATGGTGGGGGCGTACCATTCCAGGTCCAGACGCTCCAGAGTACGGCGCAGAAAGGGTTGGGCCTCCCGGGCCTCCCGGGCCTCCCCCGGCCGGATCGAAGGCGCCGGATCCGCAGCCGGCGGCGGCGAGAAGAAGGCTACGTCCCAGGGTCCCAGGGGAGCGAAACGCGTGTACGTGAAGACGATCGGTGTTCCCGCTCCCGCCGTGACGCCCCGGGGTGAGACGGTGGCTTCACCCACATACTCCAGCGTCACGGACCAGTCCCGCAGCGAGTCGGAGCGGGGCGTGACCCACAGGGTGTCTCCCGTACGGCCTGTCGTGTCCTCACCCTCCGACGGCGCTCCCCGCGCAGACGCCCCGCGCGCGACGCGCATCTCTTCCACCCCGCGGAGATCCAGCAGGCGCCACCTCCCCGGCGGCCCCAGCACCGCCAGAGGAACCCGGCTCCACGTGGTGTCGGTGGGCCACAGCTTGGGGGAGCGTCCGTCCCACGGGCCCCAGGCATCCACCACGATGGCTGAGCGCGGCAGTCCCGAGCGCCGCGTCCAGGGGATGGTGAGGTTCTCCACATCCAAAGGCGGAGCCCCGGCCTCTACCTCCGCGGCAAGGGTCTCCCCCTCTCCCTCCGGAGCGAGGGCCACGCTCCTCGCCGCCACCTCGGCAGTCAGCGAATCCCACCCCGCTCCCAGGAGGGCCGCCGGATCGCAGGAGCTCTCGGGAAGGTCGGAGCGCTCCACATTGTGTCCGATGAGGTGGCCGCCGGTGCGGTCGAGCCGCCAGATCTCCGCAACAGAGGCAAACAGGTTGTCCGCGATCACGTGATCCCGGCTGCGCACGTCCCGGTGCAGGGGGTACCCCCATCCTTCGGGTTGGGAGGCCCGTGCCCACAGGGCCACGGCAATGGAGTCTCCCCGGAATTCGTTGGCTTGAATTACGTTTTCCTGACCGTGTTCGATGCCGACGGCATAACGGTTGCTGGCGAAGCAGTTTCCCCGGATCTCCGTCTCCCACGAATACCCGCCCCAGACCCCGTAGCGGGACCTTCCCAGGAAATTTCCCACGATACGATTGCGGCTGAAGGTGGCTTCCACGGCGTTGGTGGGGGGCCACGAAAAATCGTTGTAGAAGATGAGGTTGTCGTTGGCTCCGCCCCGACCCGTATTCATGGTCACGTTTCCCGCCCACAGAAAGAACCCGTCGCCCGAATGGGTTGCGGCGTTTCCTGCGATGATGTTCCCACCGCTCTGCTCATACACCAGGATGCCCGCCGAATCCTGGCCCCGCTCGTAGAACCCTTCACTGTACCCCCGGACGTCGTACTCGGCGCGGTTCATGAGGATAAGGTTGTGGTTTGAGCGGTAGAGCCCGATCCCAAGGCCCGAGTTGTAGGAGAAGTCGTTGTGCAGAACGGCCACCGAGTCGGTGCGCGTCATGAGCAGGCCGTTCATCCCCTGGACCGCGCGCACGCCCTGAATGCGTCCCCGCCGTACATCCTCCAGATAGATGGCGGCGCCGAAGCGCATCCACTCCCGGTCCTCGTTGTTGTGGAAGGAAAGCCAGTCCACCAGGCTCTCGTGGCCCACCAGGCTGTAGAGGCGCGGCTTCCAGTTGTAGGATAGATCGGCGTCGACAATGGTCAGTCCCCGCACCCTCGAGGCCCACACGGCGAAGCGGTACCCGCGGATGGTGCCGCCCCGGATGCGCACCCGCTCGCCGCCTTCCACCCGGACCGCGACGCCGCGGGCCCGGTCAGGATCCTCTCCGGGAGCGATTCCTTCAAGAGTGACCCCGACAAGATCCAGGGTGATGTCGTCTCCCCGCACCGTGATGAGGGGTGTGCCCGGGTCGCGGCGGCCCAAAGGGCGATCCGCCGGGCGGCCACCCTCGGCGCCCGAAGCCCGATAGCGTCCGGCGGCAATCTTCACCGATCGGGTCACCACCATCCCCGGCGTGAAAACCACCGTATCCCGGGGCGCCTCCATGGGGGACGCCGGAAGCGGGAGCGACCGGATCGGTTGCGCACGCACTGTGGGCGTCCCGACTCGAGCCATCGAGATCGAGAGCGCCCGCGCCGGGGCCGGCCACAGGCTGAACGCCAGGGCCGCAAGCGCCGCCGGCGGTGGGACGCGCATGGCGCGTCCCACCGCCGGCCTCTTCGGCTGGCTCCGCACCTTCGGAGCCTTCACGCCATCAGCGGTCCGGCTGGCTGATGGGGCGCTCACGCACTGTGGGATACTCGATGCCGAGCTGCTCCATGTAGTTCTCATACTTGGACGCATCGTAGTAGTAGGGGCGCATGAGAGGACGCCACTTGGCCATGATCTCCTCGTTCAGCCAGATGGCCGGCTTGTCGTCGGGCGTGATGAAGGGCGTGTACGTCGTCTCCTTCGTCTGGACGTTGTTGAAGTAGTCCCACGCCTGGGCGATGATCTCCGGCTTGAGGAGGAGGTCCAGCAGGGTCAACGCCTGGACCTTGGCGCCGGCCAGCGAGCCCTTGTGGGCGATGGGCGTGGCCATGGCGATGCCGTTGGCCCAGTTGTGCCCCGGCCCGCCCGGGATGTTCGCCGGATAGCGAAGCGTCACCGTGGGCATGTTCCAGCTCACGTCGCCGATGTCGTCGGACCCCCCGCCGAGAGATTTCTCCAGATCCACGGGCCCGCGCAGCTCGGGGAGTTCGGTAGCGAGCCCGCGTTCCTTCTGGCCCAGCTCCCGCTGGAGGGCCTTGGCCAGGGTCTGGTCCTTTTCGTCCCATTCAGGAAGGCCCACGCGCTGAATGTTGGCGTAGGTGGCTTCGGCCACGGGCTTGCTGAAGTGGCGGCCCCACGCCGAACCCACCGTCATGATGGTGTCAATTTCCGTGTTGGTCATGAGGGCCGCGCCCTGGGCCATCTTCACCGCGGCGTCGTACATGGCCTTGGTACGGGGGTAGTCCCGCTCCCGGAAGTAGAACCAGATGGTGGCGTGTTGGGGCACTACGTTGGGCTGGTCTCCCCCTTCCACGATGATGTAGTGGGAGCGGGCCGCCGGCTGCAGGTGCTCCCGCTTGTACTCCCACGCCGTAGCCATGAGCATCACGGCGTCCAGCGCCGACCGGCCCCGCCAGGGTGCCCCGGCGGAGTGGGCCGTCTCCCCCTTGAAGCTGAACTGGACCGACCAGAGGGCGTTGCCACCCCCCTGGCCCCACGACATACCGAAGTTGGAGCTCACATGGGTGAAGAGATTCACGTCCACGCCATCGAAGACGCCTTCCCGCACGAAGAAGGCCTTGGAGGCGACCTGCTCCTCGGCGATCCCTGGCCAGATAAGGAGCGTGCCCGAAATGTTGTCCCGCTCCATGAGTTCCTTCACCGCCAACGCGGCGACGATGTTGACCGCCTGGCCCGAGTTGTGACCCTCCCCGTGTCCCGGCGCCATGGGAATGATGGGGTCGCGATACCCCACGCCCGGCTTCTGATTGGACTGAGGAATTCCGTCCACGTCGGACCCCAGGGCGATCACCGGCTCCCCTGTTCCGTTGGACCAGCGCGCCGTCCAGGCCGAGGGCATGCCCGCCACACCCAATTCGATCTCGAATCCCTCCTTTTCCAGGAGGCCGGTCAGGTACTTCTGCGCCTCGAACTCCTGCATACCCAACTCGCCGAAGGAAAAGAGCTGATCCACGATTTCCTGAACGAGCTTGGCCCGCTGCTGAACGAGCTCGAGGGCTTCCTCCTTGAGGGCCTCCAGGTCCTGGGCGGCCGCGGGCACGGCAGTCAGAACGGTGAAGCTGAGAGCCAGAAGGAAGGAAGTGCGTGCGGTACGGCGCATGATGACGACTCCAGAGGCAGATGTACGACCACTTCACCGAGACCGGCGGGGCGCCCCGGTGACAGCCTCGATGGGAAGCCGCCAACGCTACATTGCAGGATGCTCTACCGGGATCTTCAGGCGGGTGTGCTCCCACTCCATGACGATGTGCCCCGAGTGGTCGTCGGTGGGCTCCCAGGAATAGGTGAGGGACTCCACCATGTCCTCGGTGGCCTCGGGCGTCACCTTGAAGCTGCCCGCGTCGTCCGCCCGTACCGCGTCGTCGATGGGGATGCCCCAACGCTCGGCATTGGAGTTGATGAAGACTTCCCATTCATCCGCGCCGGGGAGGAAGTAAATGGAATAGTCCCCCGGCTCCAGCGTGATGCCACCCACCTGGGCGGTGAAGGGAAGGTGGAGGGCCGTAGCCTCGTTGGCGCCGCCCCGCCAGAGCTCACCGTAGGGCACGAGGCCGCCCATGATCTCCCGCCCTTTCGCCGATGGGGATCCGTAGCAGAGGAGCGCTTCCTCGCCGCCGAGCGTGATGGTCGTGGAACTCAAAGGGCTGGGTCGCTCCGCCGCTTCCGCCATGGTCCCGTCAGCCACGTAGCACGTGGGTGCTTCCTGGGATGCGGCCGCAGCCGGTGTTTCGGCCTGGTCCGCCGATGCCTGGCTGCCGGCGTCGTCCGCGGAGCCCGAGCAGGCGAGTCCGAAAAGTGCCAGCGTCATCGCTAACGTCGGGAGGGTCTTTGCTGTGGTCATTCGTCCGTCTCCATATGGGGTGGGACAGGCCGGAATCAGGAACCTCCTGCTCCGGATCGAGCAGCTTCCGTCACCTCGGCCAGCAGGGCGTTGAGCCTGCGCTCGATGCCGGCGGCCCGGTCCTTGGCCTCCTCCGGATCCAGAGCCCCGGTCGCCATGAGGTGGGTGGTCGCATAGAACTCACGAAAGTTCTTGAGAAGGTCATCGATGTAGCGGCGGACATCGCCATCCCTGCGGCGGTCGGCGGGGCCCGTCGCGACCGACGCCGGCCCGTCTTCTCCCGCCGCCAGAGCGCGCTGCGCAAGGAGCAGGGCCGGAACCAGCGCCACCGCCGTACGGATCCACCGCTCGTCCACCAGTACCACGGCGAAGAGGATGAGGGCCACCATGAAAATGACGTCGCCCAGGGAATTGTTCCGCTTCATGGGTTACCCCCCGAATTTGCCGAGGACTTCCAGGACGTAATCGATGTCCGCCTCGGTGTGGTCCGCATTGACCTGCGCTCGAATTTCCTCGTCCCCACGGGGCACCACCGGGTAGGCCAATCCCGTCACGAGGACGCCGTTCTCGTAGAGGTGCTCCACCATGGCCCGGGTTCGCGCCGTATCCCGGATCATGAGGGGGACGACGGGATGGGGTCCGGGAATGGTCTCGATGCCGATGCGCTCCAACCCCTCCTCGAAGCGTCGCGTAAGAGCCCCGAGTCGCTGCAGCCGCTCCAGGCCCTCGGGAGAATCCACGATCTCCACCGACTTCAACGCCGCCGCGGCTTCCCCCACCGTGATGGGATTGGAGTAGATGTACATCATAGAGGTTTCCCTGAGGTAGCGGATGACCGCGGCCGAGGCCGCAACATAACCCCCGTTCACGCCGAACGCCTTCCCCAGGGTTCCCACCAGCAGGTCCACGGGAGGGCAGCCCGTGTACTCCTCCGTCCCTCTCCCCGTCGCGCCGAAGGCGCCGACCCCATGGGAATCGTCTACCACCAGCACCACGTTCTGTTCGAAGTCGGCGTCGAATTCCCGGCACACCTCGCTGATTTCCTTGAGGGGCGCGTGGTCTCCGCGCATGGAAAAGATTCCGTCGGTGACCACAAGCGCACGTTTCGCCTTCCCTCTCCATTCCCCCAACGCGGCGCGCAGAGCGTTCACATCATTGTGAGGGTAGACCGCCTTTCCCATGGGGCGGGCAAGGCGCATGGCGTTGATGATGCAATTGTGGTTCAGTTCATCGGAAACCAGCACCGTATCCGCTGTAACCAGGGGAACAATGGTGGACACGACGGTAGCGTACGCCGAAGAGAAGATCATGGCCGCCTCCCGCCCGTGAAAACGGGCCAGCCGCTCCTCCAGGTCCACATGGGCCTTGTAGGTCCCGGAAATGAACCGCACCGCGCCGGGCCCGGCGCCGAAGGCGCGGGTCGCTTCCTCCTCGGCGGCGATGACCTCAGGGTGCAGGCTCAGACCCAGGTAGGAGTTGGAGTTCATGCGCAGGAACTCCTTTTCCCCCTCCCCTTCCAGCAGAAAGCGCGGGCCGTGATCCCCGGTGGCGCGCTTCACGGCAACCACCACGGTTTCGTCCCCTTTCGCCGTCCCGGCCTCCTCGAGGCCGGCGACGTTCGCCTTCAAAACCTCATTCAAACGGTCCACAGGCATGGATTCCGCTCCTCTCCGTGCGCTTGGAATGGGGAAGGGC
The DNA here is from genome assembly GCA_046756305.1 of Gemmatimonadota bacterium. Taxonomy (GTDB): domain Bacteria; phylum Gemmatimonadota; class Gemmatimonadetes; order Longimicrobiales; family Gaopeijiaceae; genus JBHHWB01. The sequence continues at coordinate 960 of JBHHWB010000036.1, read as the reverse complement.
CAGACGCGGGCGTCATCCTTCCCACTCGTTTCGGATGTGTTCCAGCATGTCCGCCGTCATGGTGGCTGCGTCGAATCTCGGTTCCCACCCCCACTCCCGACGCGCCGCCGAGTCGTCGATGCGGTCCGGCCACGAATCGGCGATAGCCTGGCGCACCGGGTCCACCTCGAACTCGAGTCGGAAATCAGGAATGTGTTTTCGGATCTCCTCCGCCAGATCCTCGGGTGCGAGCTGCATGGCGGTGATGTTGAAGGCGTTGCGGTGCCGCAGGCGCTCGGGAGCGGCCTCCATGACCTCCATCGCCGCCCGAATGGCGTCGGGCATGTACATCATGTCCAGGCGCGTACCCGCCCCCAGAAAGGAGGCGTATCGGCGCTCCTTCACCGCCGCGTAGAAGATCTCCACGGCCCAGTCGGTTGTCCCCCCGCCCGGAGGCGCGCCATAGGAGATGAGTCCCGGGTAGCGCACCCCTCGGGTGTCTACGCCGTAGCGCAGATGGTAGTAGTCGCACAGGAGTTCCCCGGCCACCTTGGTGATCCCGTAAATGGTGCGGGGCCGCATGATGGTGTCCTGGGGCGTGGGATCCTTGGGACTCTCGGGGCCGAAGACGCCGATGGAGCTGGGCGTAAAGACGGCGCAGCCCTGTTCGCGCGCCACCTCCAGAACCGCCTCGAGAGCGGTCATGTTCACGTGCCAGGCCAGGCGCGGGTCGCGTTCGCCCACCGCCGAAAGGATGGCCGCCAGGTGGTAGATGGCGTCGGCTTCGTGCCGCATGACGGCCTGACCCACCGCCTTTGGGTCGGTGGCGTCCAGAACCTGGAACGGGCCGGATCCGGCCACGGAAGGGGGAGGGGTCCGCACGTCGGTGGCCAACACGGCCGCATCGCCGTAGACCTCGCGCAGTGCCGGAACGAGCCAGGAACCGATCTGGCCTCCGGCCCCGGTGACGAGTATGCGCCT